>JAAFIY010000071.1 GCA_013297985.1 Comamonadaceae bacterium
GGCGCGGGTGGTGGCCACAGCGGTGGATGTGTTGCGCACTGGCTTTTATGCCGCTGCGTGCGTGCTGATGGTGCTGATGATGCAGCGCCTGGGCAACAACTCGCGCATGACCATGGTGGATTTGCCCATGAACGTGGTCTACACCGTGGTGCTGCTGGGCTTTGTGGCCATGACGCTGCGCTCAGCCTGGGTGAGCTGGGTGCACTTCAAGCGCGGCTACACCGTGCTGGAGCGGCCTGTATCCACCATGTCTGAGCGCGCTTGAAGGTCACCGTATGTTGAAGATTTTGTTTCTGGCCTTGATGTCGGGTGGCATCCCAGTGGCCGTGGCCATGGCGGGCTCGGCGCTCATCTACATCTGGCTGTCGGGCAACCTGCCGCCCTTTGTGGTGGTGCACCGCATGATTGGGGGCATTGACAGCTTTCCGCTGCTGGCGGTGCCGTTTTTCATCTTGGCGGGCAACCTGATGAACAACGCGGGCATCACCAACCGCATCTACAACTATGCGTTGGCGCTGGTGGGCTGGCTCAAGGGCGGGCTGGGCCATGTGAACGTGGTGGGCTCGGTGGTGTTTGCCGGCATGAGCGGCACGGCCATTGCCGACGCCGCAGGCCTGGGCACCATTGAAATCAAGGCCATGAAAGACCACGGCTATTCCACCGAATTTGCGGTGGGCGTGACAGCCGCATCGGCCACGCTGGGGCCCATCATTCCGCCCAGCCTGCCCTTCGTCATTTACGGAATGATGGCCAACGTCAGCGTGGGGGCCCTGTTCTTGGCGGGCATCTTGCCGGGCCTGGGCATGGCTATTTTGATGATGTTGACGGTGGCCTACTTTGCGCACCGCAATGGCTGGGGCGCGGATGTGCGCTTTGACCGCCGCCGCGTGGCCCGCGCCCTGCTGGAAACCGCGGTGGTGATTGGCTGGCCGCTGCTGCTGTGGGCGCTGATCACGCAACTGGGTGCGCCACCGCGCACCACGGTGCTCGCGGGCATCGTGGGCCTGTTCGCACTTGACCGCTGGCTGCGCTTTGAAGCGGTGCTGCCCATCATGACGCCCGTGCTTTTGATCGGCGGCATGACCACTGGCGTGTTCACCCCCACCGAAGGCGCCATTGCGGCTTGCTTGTGGGCCATGGTGCTGGGCTTTGTCTGGTACCGCACGCTGAGCTTCAAGCGCTTTATCAAGGTGTGTTTGGACACGGTCGAGACCACCTCCACCGTCCTCTTTATCGTGGCCGCAGCCAGCATCTTTGGCTGGATGCTCACGGCCACCGGTGTCACCACCGCAATCAGCCAGTGGGTGCTGGCCTTCACCAAAGAACCCTGGGTGTTTTTGCTGCTGGCCAATTTGCTGATGCTGTTTGTGGGCTGTTTTTTAGAGCCCACGGCGGCCATCACCATCTTGGTTCCCATCCTGGTGCCGATTGCGCAGCAGCTGGGCATTGACCTGGTGCACTTTGGCTTGGTGATGGTGCTCAATCTGATGATTGGCCTGCTGCATCCGCCCATGGGCATGGTGCTGTTTGTGCTGGCGCGCGTGGCGGGCTTGAGCGTGGAGCGCACCACCATGGCCATCATTCCGTGGCTGGTGCCGCTTTTGATTGCGCTGGTCATCATCACCTATTGGCCGCAGGCGGTGCTGTGGCTGCCCAAGCAGTTTTATTGAGCTGTCATGAACTCACCCGCCCCCGCCCTTCGCCTGCACGCCAATGACGATGTGTTGATCGCCCGCCAGCAACTGGTGGGTGGCACGCAGATTGACGGCGTGGCGGTGCGCGGCCTGATACCCGCAGGCCACAAGTTAGCGGTGCGCGCCGTGGCCGCCGGTGCGCCGGTGCGCCGCTACAACCAGGTCATTGGTTTTGCCAGCCGCGACATTGCCGCCGGTGAGCATGTACACACCCACAACCTGAACGTGGGCGTACAGCACGGCAACTTCGCGCGGGACTACGCTTTTTGTAGCGACGTACGGCCTATTGACGGGCGCAAGCACGCTTTTTTTAATGGCATCGTGCGGCCCGATGGCCGCGTGGCCACCCGCAACTACATCGGCGTGTTGAGCAGCGTCAATTGCTCAGCCACGGTGGCGCGCGGCATCGCCGACCACTTTGCCCGCCATGTGCGCCCGCAGGCGTTGGAGCCTTTCCCCAACGTCGATGGCGTGGTGGCGCTCACCCACGGCAGCGGCTGCGGCATGGACACGCAAGGGCTGGGCATGCAGGTGCTGCAACGCACCCTGGCGGGCTATGCCACGCACGCCAATTTCTTTGCCGTCATCGTGGTGGGCCTGGGGTGTGAAAGCAACCAGATCAGCGCCTGGCTCGAATCGGCCGGGCTGGCTGCGGGCAGCCATTTGCAGGTGTTCAACATCCAAGACGCCGGCGGCACGCGGCACAGCATTGCGCGCGGCATTGAGGCGGTCGAAGGCCTGCTGCCCTGGGCCAACGACGTGGCCCGTGTGCCCTGCAGCGCCGAGCACATCACCGTGGGCCTGCAATGCGGCGGATCTGACGGCTACAGCGGCATCAGCGCCAACCCGGCCCTGGGTGCGGCGGTTGACCGCTTGGTGGCGCACGGCGGCGCGGCCATCCTGTCTGAAACCCCTGAGATTTACGGCGCTGAGCATTTGCTAACCCGCCGCGCCATCCAACGCGAAGTGGGCGAAAAACTCATTGAGCGAGTGCGCTGGTGGGAAAGCTACACAGCGGCCAACCAAGGCGAGATGGACAACAACCCTTCGCCCGGTAACAAGGCCGGCGGCCTCACCACCATTTTGGAAAAAAGCCTGGGTGCCGTGGCCAAGGGCGGCACCACCAATTTGGTGGCGGTGTATGAATACGCCCAAGCCGTCAAAGCGCGCGGCTTTGTCTATATGGACACGCCTGGCTATGACCCAGTCAGCGCCACGGGCCAAGTGGCAGGCGGCGCCAACTTGATCTGCTTTACCACCGGGCGCGGCTCGGCCTATGGCTGCGCACCCGCGCCCTCGCTCAAGCTGTCCACTAACACCGCGCTGTGGCTGAAACAGACCGAAGACATCGACATCAATTGCGGCGAAATCATCGACGGCCAGCGTAGCGTGGATGAAATGGGCCAGTTGATCTTTGAACAAATCCTGGCCACCGCATCAGGCCGCCAGACCAAGTCTGAGGCGCACGGCTACGGCCAGAGCGAATTTGTGCCCTGGCAGTTGGGCGCGGTGATGTAGCCCACGGCGCAGTCCCTTCCACAAGCGCAGCCCTCACACATGATTGCCTTCGACGGCCCCCTGGTGCTTTATGGCTCTACCACCAGCCCCTTTGTGCGCAAGGTGCGCGCATGCCTGCTGGAGTTGCAAACGGAGCACACCTTTGAATTGACCCCACCCTGGAGCCCCACCAGCGGCGTGGAGCGCATCAACCCCTTGCAAAAAGTGCCTGCGCTCAAGCTGGCCGACGGCACGCTGCTGTATGACTCCCGCGTCATCGTGCAGTACCTTGACGCACGGCAGCCCGCCTATGGGCTGATCCCGCGTGATCCATCACGGCGCCTGCTGGCGCTGCGGCTAGAGGCGGTGGCCGATGGCGTGGGTGACGCGGCGGCTCTGCACATCCAAGAAGGCTGGCGCGCACCGGAAGCACGCAGCGCCTTCTGGCTAGACCGTCAACGCCACAAAGTGCACGCTGGCTTTGCCGCCATGGACGAACAATTGGCGCCCTGGATGCCGCTCGCAGGCACCCCCACCCTGGCGCACATCGCGGTGGGTGCAGCCGTGGGCTTTGTCAGCTTTTGGATGCCCGAGCTGGCTTGGCGCGAAGCCCATCCCCGGTTGGCCGAGCTGATGCAGTCGCTCAGCTCCCGCGCCGCGTGGGCGGCCACAGAGCCGTACCTGTTGCCGGGCGCCAAGTTCCCAAGCTTGTAGCGTCGGGCCTTGCCTGGCAACCCGTCGCCGGGCATCTAGTCAAAAAGGCCACTAGCGCCCTATTTGAATGCCTAAGCAGCTATTAAATCAATAGCATTCCCGGCTAAGGGCGCTTGCACCTTAGCCTGCTCGCAACTGCCCCTGCACCGCCTCAAACAACACCTGCGGCTGCGCCGCGCTAGCGGCCATGGGCGTACCCACATTCAGCCCCACGCGGCTGAAGAGGCCGCGGCGCAGCGGGCGCGTCATGGCGCGCCCGCTGGCGTCCTTGCGGCTGAAGAACGAACCCCACAGGTTGGTGAGCGCCATCGGGATCACTGGCACCGTGAGACCGTCGGCCTGGGCCTGCGCCAAGATCTTGGCCACACCGCCTTTGAAGGGCTGCAGCATGCCGTCGCGCGTCAGGCCGCCTTCGGGGAATATGCACAACAAGTCGCCCTCGCGCAGCACTTGGGCGGCGGCGGAAAAGGCCGCTTCATAGGTGGCTTCATCTTCCGCGCGCGGTGCAATCGGAATGGCCTTGGCCAGCTTGAACATCGCACCCAGCACCGGTATGGCAAAGATGCGGTGGTCCATCACAAAGCGAATGGGGCGCGGGCTGGCCGCCATCAGCAGCACCGCGTCGACAAAGCTCACGTGGTTGCACACCAGCAGGGCTGCGCCCTCAGTGGGAATGTGGTGGTCGTCTCGCACTTTGAAGCGGTACACCAAGCGCGACAGCACCCAGGCCACAAAGCGCAGCAGGTATTCGGGCACGAGCAAAAAGATGTAGCCCGCCACCAGCGCATTGGCCAGGCCCACCGCCAAAAACACCTGCGGCACGGTGGCGCCCAGGGCCAACATGGCCCCCGCAATGATGGAGCTGGCCACCATGAACAGCGCGTTCAAGATGTTGTTGGCGGCAATGATGCGAGCGCGGTGGGTGGGCTGGGCGCGCACTTGGATAAGGGCATACATCGGCACGCTGTACAGACCCACAAAGAAGGCCAGCAAGGCCAAGTCGGCCATCACCCGCCAATGCGCGGGCTGGGCCAAAAAGCTGCCCAGCGTGTGGGCGGCACCGTCGGCCAGCGGGCGCACCGCCTGGGTGGCAAAAAACAAGTCCACCGCAAACACCGTCATGCCGATGGCGCCCACCGGCACCAAGCCAATTTCGACGTGTCGGCGGCTGAGCATTTCGCACATCAGCGAACCGATGCCAATACCCACTGAGAACACGACCAACAGCAGTGACGCCACTTGCGGATCACCATGCAGCACGTTTTTGGCAAAGCTGGGGAACAGGCTTAAAAACACCGCGCCAAAGAACCACATCCAGCTAATGCCCAGCAGCGAGCGGAACACCACGATGTTGCTGCGTGCCAGTTGCAGATTGCGCCAGGTCTCGGTGAATGGGTTCCAGTTGATGACCAGGTTGGCATCGGTGGCTGGGGTGGGGGGCACCGCTTGCGCAATCAAGCGCCCCACGATAGCCAGGCCCACACAGCTCACCGCCACCCAGTGGCGGCCCACTTCAGGAATGGTGATGAGCATGCCGCCCACCAGGTTGCCCAACAAAATGGCCACAAAGGTGCCCATCTCGACCATGCCGTTGCCGCCGGTTAGTTCGCGCTCATTCAAATGGTTGGGCAGATAGGCGTATTTCACCGGGCCAAATAGGGTGGAATGCAGGCCCATCAAAAAAGTGCACAGCAGCAGCACCGGCACGTGTTGCACCCAAAAGCCCCAGGCGGCCAGCGCCATGATGGCGATCTCCAGCGTTTTCACGCCGCGCATCAGCCGCGCCTTGTCGTACTTGTCGGCCAACTGGCCACTGGTGGCCGAGAACAGCAAATACGGGCTGATGAACAGGCCGCCAATCACCAAGCCCGCCATGGCCGGCGGCAGCCAGCTCACCTGCAACTGATAAGTGACCAAGACGGTGAAGGCGAACTTGAACAAGTTGTCATTGGCCGCCACCGAGAACTGCGTCCAAAAGAAGGGCGCAAAGCGGCGCTGCTTCATCAGCGCGAACTGGTTGGGGTGTTCGGGCGGCGCGGCGGTGCTAGCGCCGACGGGCTCTGCAGCGGCGGGGGCAGTGGTCATGGCGTGGGCTTGGAGTGGCAGGTGCGGCGCAGTATCCAACAGGCCAGTGGGGTTTAGGCGCCTGCTAAGCCACAAGAATCGCCAAACGACCGTTTAGGTAGCCGCATGTGATACTTTCTGAGCCATGTCCACCACGGCCGACTTGGTTTTGGCGCTCAAGCGCGAGCTCAAAACCGCCCACATCACCTATGCCGAGCTGGCCACGGCCCTGGGCATGGCCGAATCCAGCGTCAAGCGCATGCTGTCGCGCGGCGAAATGCCGCTGTCGCGGGTGGACGCCATCTGCCGCGTGCTACGGCTTGACTTTGCCGAACTGGCCCGCCGCGTGGCCGACGCGCAGCCGCTGCTGGCGCAACTGACCGCTGAACAAGAGCGCGCCGTGGTAGCCGACAAGAAGCTGCTGCTGGTGGCCATTTGCGTACTGAGCCAATGGACGCTGGAGCAAATCACCACCCAGTACCGCCTGACCGAGCCTGAAGGCATTGCTTACTTGGCGCAACTGGATCGCATCGGCATCATCGAGCTGCGCGCGGGCAATCGCTATCGATTGAAGTTGGCCAAAACCTTTCGCTGGCGCCCGCACGGCCCGGTGATGGACTACTTCCGTGACCACGCGCTGCTGGACTATTTTGGCGGCGGCTTTGACGGCACTGGCGAAGGCGTGCTGCTGGTGCACGGCAGCATTGCCAAGTCGCTTGCGCCTGCCTTCATGGAACGCATGCAGCGTGTGGCGCAAGACTTTGCCCAGCAGCACTTGGCCGACCAGCGCCTGGCCGACAAAGACCGAGAGGGCTACACGCTGCTGTTGGCCATGCGCAGTTGGGAGTTCAGCGCCTTTGCGGCGCTGCGGCGCTAGGCCCTAAGAAGCCACGGCGGCGGCGAGCGGCGCTACTTTTTGCTCAATCGCCCCAAACACGCTGCTGCCACGGGCATCCAGCATTTCAATGCGAACCGTGTCGCCAAACTGCATGTACTCGGTTTTGGGCGCGCCTTGGGTGATGGTTTCAATGGCGCGTTGCTCGGCAATGCAGCTGTAGCCGCGCGGCCAAGTCTTCACACCGTCCACCTCCACCCCCCGATTGCTGATGGTGCCGCTGCCGATGATGGAGCCTGCCCGGCAATTGCGGGTTCTGCACAGGTGGGCGATGAGCTGGCCGAAGTGAAACGTCATCTCGCCCGCGTCGCAGTGGCCCACGCGCTGGCCGTTCCAGTGGGTGGTGACCGGCAGGTGTACGCGGCCTTCGCGCCAAGCGTCGCCCAACTCATCAGGCGTCACGGCCACCGGGCTGAAGGCGGTGGCGGGCTTGCTTTGAAAGAAGCCAAAGCTCTTGGCCAGCTCGTCAGGGATCAGGTGGCGCAGGCTGACGTCATTGGCCAGCATCAGCAGGCGTACGCCTTGCAGCGCCTCATCTGGGCTGGCTTGCATGGGCACGTCGGCGGTGATCACGGCCAGCTCACTTTCAAAGTCAATGCCCCAAGCTGCGTCAGCACAAACGATGTCGTGCGTGGCGCCGATGAAGTCGTCGCTGCCGCCCTGGTACATCAGCGGCTCGGTGTAGTAGTTGGCGGGCACCGTGCTGTTGCGCGCCAGGCGCACCAGCTCCACATGGTTGATATAGGCGCTGCCGTCAGCCCACTGGTAGGCCCGGGGCAGCGGCGCCAGGCATTGGCGGGGGTCAAAGGCAAAGGCATGGCGGGCCTTGCCGTAGTTGAGCGTCTCGTACAGGTCTTGCAGTTGCGGCGCCAAAAAGTTCCAGTCGTCCAGCGCCTGCTGCATTCGGCTGGCGATGCCGCTCGCATAATGGGATGTGCTTAAGTCTCGCGACACCACCACCAGTTGGCCGTCGCGTGAACCGTCGTTGTAGGTGGCGAGTTTCATGGGCAATCCTTCCCTAGGCGATACTGCAAAATTACGTTTAAGTAAATTGATTTACTGATGCGAAATTCGGACCGCAGTGTAGCCGCAGCGCCCAAAGCCAGAGCCAAGGCCACCGCTGCGGCGCAATCCACCGCGCACGACCCTGTGCATGCTGTCACCGCCGCCCTTGCGCCCGCTGCGGATGAGATCGACGCCGACGGCGCAGAGCGCGAACGGGCCGGCATCCAATCCGTCGAAGTAGGTTTTGCGCTGCTGCAGGCCTTGGCGTTAGCCGACGGCCCCCTGATGCTGCGCGATGTGGCCCAGGCCGCCCAAATGAGCGCGGCCAAGGCGCACCGCTACTTGGTGAGTTTTCAACGCCTGGGCCTGGTCGCGCAAGACACAGCCACCGCCCGCTATGACTTAGGGCCCCAGGCCCTGCACCTGGGGCTGGCCGCATTGCGCCGCATTGATGCGGTGACGCTGGCCCGCCAGCGCTTGCCGCAGTGGCGTGAACACATCGGCCACACGGTGGCGCTGGCCGTTTGGGGCAACCTGGGCCCCACCATCGTGCATTGGGCCGAACCGCTGCGCCCCGTGGCGGTGCACCTGCGCTTAGGCGACGTGATGCCGCTGTTGACGTCGGCCACTGGGCGCTGTTTTGCGGCGCATTTGCCGCCCGCCCAATCTCAAGCGCTGCTGGCGGCCGAGCTGCGTCAGTGGCAGCAGCGCGAAAAGCTCGACCCCGCCTTTGTGGCGACCAGCGGCGTGCCCACCGACGCCGGTCGAGCGCAGGCGCTGCTGAGCGAAGTGCGCCAGCGCGGCTTGGCGCGGGTGGTCGACACGCTCCTGCCCGGCATTGCGGGCTTTTGTGCACCGGTCTTTGATGCCAGCGGCCACCTGGTGCTGGGCGTGGTCAGCATGGGCCCCACCGGGCACTTTGACGCGCGCTGGGCCGGCCCGGTGGCGCAGGCCTTGTTGGCCGCGGCCCATGGGCTCACCGCTGATCTGGGTGGCAGCGTCGCCCCCGGTGCACCGCCTGGCCCCGGCGAGCGTTGACACCACCATGGCCATGTCCACCGCGCCACCCTTGGCCGACGCCGCACCGGCATCCCGGGCACCTATGGGGCGCGGTGGCGGGGCAGCGCGCCAGCGGGTGTGGCTGGTGGCCGCTGTGGTGGTGGCGCTGCATGTGGTTTGGGTGGTCATGCTCTTGAACGCCTTGCGGCCGCCCGACCCGGCCACCTTGGCCGCGAGCCGGTCGGCGCGCGCAGCGCCAGTGTGGGTGACGGGTGGCGTGGTGCTGTCGCCCACCGCCGTGGCGGCCGTGCAGCCTGCCCTGGAGTCAACGGCGCCAGCGCCAAGGCCTGCGGCGACCAGCCCTGCGCCTGCGCGCGCGGCCACCCCGACAGCGACCGCAGCCCAGGCCACAACATCTGGGGGCGACGCCCCAGGCGCGGCGGCTGCGCCAGATACTGCGCCCAATTCGGCTACTACGCCCGATTCCACTGCGCAAACAGCTACACAATTGATAGCTAACGCACCCGCTGCGGACGAGGCGCCTAGGCCAACCGCCACCGCCGGCCTGGAAGCCGGCGCCGCGCCCACGGCGTTGGCGCCTGGCGACACGCCCGCGCCAGCCAGCACGGTGGCCAGTGCCCCCGCTGCCACCCCAGCCGCAGCACCCGCCCTGGGGCCTCAACCGTGGCTGGGTACCGCTTTGGCGGTGCCCGGTTCGGTGCGTCTGCGCTACGCCGTCACCGGCCAAGCCAGAGGCTTTGGCTATGAAGCCCGCAGCAGCGTGGCCTGGCTGCACGACGGCCAGCGCTATGAGGCGCGCATGGAAGTGGGCGCTCTCTTTTTGGGCAACCGGGTGCAAACCAGCGTGGGCCACCTGGGGCCCCAGGGCTTGGCTCCGGTGCGTTTTGGTGACACGGCGCGGCGCGAAGTGGCGGCTCACTTTGAGCCGGCCCAGCAACGCGTGCGCTTTTCCGCCAACTCGCCGGACGCGCCCTGGGTGCCCGGCAGCCAAGACCGTTTGAGCGTGCTGTTTCAGTTGTCGGCGCTATTGGCGGCTGATTCCGCGCGCTGGGGCGCCCCGGGCCAGCGGCTGGCTTTCTGGACCATTGGTCCGCGCGATGCCGAAGCGTGGTCTTTCGTGGTTCAAGGCCGCGTGCCCACCGCCAGCACCCAAGTCAGCGCCGCTGCGGTGCCCGATGCCGAGCTGCTGCACCTGAACCGAGCTCCCCGGCGCGAATTTGATTTAACGGTGGATGTGTGGATGGCGCCTTCGCTGGGCTACTTGCCGGTGCGCATTCGGATTGCGCAGGGCAATGGCGACTGGGTAGACCAGCGTTTGGTGGCGCTTGAAAAACCGTGATGCACCCACCCCAGCCCATCAATCCACCTAGCCACCCCATTGAAATAGGCCCATTCATTGCTACGTGTTAGCGTGTGAACGTATTTGATTGCCCACCCCAGGAGCCCCCGCCCCATGCAAATGCTGTATGACTCGGAATCGTTCGCGGTGATGCACATGGCCGCTGATGTCTCGCCCCTTAGCCTGCACGCCCCGCAGGGTTTGGTGGTGGACGGCCAGCCTCAACCCACCGAGCGCCTGCGCGGCGGCGGCGCCACCCGCGAACGCGGTGCCGACGCCACGGTGGGCCTGCCCGCCTTGGTGCGCCACGGTTTTGAGATCGTTGACAAGCGCTCCGGCAAAGAGGTGTACCTCGACGGCTCTTGGGCTGAACTCTTTCAGCAGCAAATTGAAGCTTGGCAGAAAAACACGCCTTCACAAGAAGAAGTCGAAGACACCCTAGACCGCTACTCGGCCCTAGCCACCAACCCGGTGGTGATGCACTGACGTGAACCCCCGCGCGCCGGTCGCCCTGACACCGGCCGCTTCATCCTGGCGGGCAGGCGCAGGTTTGGCCTTGGCTGCCCTGCTGATTGGCTGCGCCCAGTTGGCCCCAGCTGGCGACGTGCCCGCCAATGCTCTGGCAGCTCCGATCGCTCAAGCGATCGACTCAGCCCCGCTGGTGCTGCTGGGCGAACAACACGACGCCCCCGCCCACCACGCCTTGCATGCCCAGGTGGTGCGCCATTTGGTCGCGCAGGGGCGGCTGGGCGGTGTGGTGCTGGAAATGGCCGATCAAGGCCAAGACACGCGGGCCCTGCCGCGCACGGCCACCGCCCCAGCCGTGCAACAAGCCCTGGGCTGGGTCGAAGCCGCCTGGCCTTGGGATGCCTACGCGCCCGCCGTGATGGCCGCCGTGCAAGCGGGTGTGCCCGTGTGGGGCGGCAACCTGCCGCGCGCGCAGATGCGCGACGCCATGGCCCAAGCCGATTTGGATGCGACGGTGCCACCCGCCGCCTTGCAGCGCTTGGACGCGGCGATGGACAGTGGCCATTGCGGGTTGCTGCCCGCCTCGCGCTGGCGCGCCATGACCCGCATTCAAATTGAGCGCGACCGCCGCATGGCGGCCACCCTGGTGCAAGCCCTCAGCCACGCCCGTACGGCCCACGGCCCCCAAGCCGTGGTGGTGCTAATCACCGGCGCCACCCATGCCGACCGCAGCCTGGGTGTGCCGCTGCACTTGCAAACCCTGGCGCCGTCGCAGCGCGTTGCTAGTCTGGCTTGGCAGGCCGATGGCGCCGTCACCGACGCCCAAGCCCGATACGACCTCACCTGGGTCACCGCCGCCCCACCTGCCAAAGACCATTGCGCGGGCTTGCGCGAGCGGGCTGCGCCTGCGGCCACGCGCTAGTACGCCGCTGGGTGCTTACAGCGCTTTTTCAAACCGCGCCAGCATGGTTTGGTGCTGCGCTGCCCATCGCTCCACACCGGCGGGGCGGTTAAAGAAGACCTTTTCTAAGAACGCCAAGGACAGGTCTCGTGTGGCGGCTTTGACGCGCGGGTTCCAGTCTGCGCCGCCCGCGTTCATGCGGTCGGTAAAGATGCTGTGGCTGCCGTCTTTGAACACCGCCAGCGCTTTGGGTGAAGCCAGCGCGTTGAACACATCCACTCGGTCTTCCACGCCCGAGTTGTAGCCGGGAATCTTGATGTCGTCGCCGGTGGCGGTGATGTGCAAGGTGGGGATGCGCACCGGGCGCAGAATGGGTTCGGGCGAGCCCAAGCCGTAAAACGGCGGGGCCGACAGCACGATGGCCGCGCGCACCCGCTCGTCGCGCAAACTAAACGGCACGCCGTCGCGCTGCACAGTGGCACCGGCCACCAGCAGCGTGGTGTTGGCGCCGTAGCTGTGGCCCGCCATGGCAATGCGGCTGCGGTCTACCGCAGCGGCCCAAGCGGCGCCGGGGCGCAGCAATTGATCGAGCGCAAAGCTCACATCGCGGGCGCGGTCAATGGCTTCTTCGTCCCGCGCGGCGTTTTGCAGCCGGAACAGCAGGCTCAAAGGGCTGCCCTGCCAGATGCTGCGGTCCGAGCCCACATGCTGCAAATGCAGCGCCGCGATGCCGTTGGCCGCCCAGTGGCTGCCCAGGTACGAATACCCTTCGCGCGAACCCCCAATGCCGTGCGAAAACACCACCAGCGGCAGCTTGCCCGCCGCAGCTTGCGCAGGCGTCAGCCCGGCAGGCAGATACAACTTGGCACGCACGGGGCGGTCGGCGCGGGCGGGGTCGATCCAATCGAGGTAATGGGTTTCGTAGCGGTCCGTCGCGGTGCGCTCAAAGGCAGCACCGGTCGCAACGGGTGCGTCGACCACTGCCCCGGACGATTGCGCCCGTGCCGCAGGCGACTTGGTCAACAAAGCCAGCCCCACCAGGGCCGTCAGCGTGGCCGCGCCTATCAACAATCGGCGCGCTAGCAGGGGATGAGATGCAGTCGTGGGCGGGGGCATGGGGCGCCTCAGGTTTAAAGAAAAACTGCCGCTTACGCCCTGTTTATGAGCCTAAGCAGCTATTGAATATGTAGCAAACGCCATTGGACTGGCTTGTGCAAATCAGATGCATTTGCAGTTAGATAGGTTCCAAGGCTGGCAAATCAAGCGACGCGACAATAGGCCAGTCGCTCTACCCGCAGCGCCACCCCCACATGCTCAAGTACCTCACCGTCCCCGTCACCGCATTTGCGCAAAACTGCTCGATCGTCTGGTGCGACGACACCCGCGTGGCAGCCATCATCGACCCCGGCGGTGATCTGCCGGAACTGCTGGGCCACCTCCAGCGGCTGAGCCTGAAGCTCGAGCAGATTTGGCTGACGCATGCCCACATTGACCACGCGGGCGCCACCGGCGAATTGGCCGCCAAGCTGAAGCTGCCCATCGTGGGCCCGCACCCGGGCGATCAGTTCTGGATTGACGCACTGCCCCAGCAAAGCCAGATGTTTGGGTTCCCGCAAGCGCAGCACTTCACACCCACCCGCTGGCTGGCCGATGGCGACACGGTGACACTAGCTGCCTATACCCTGCAAGTGCGCCATTGCCCGGGCCACACGCCCGGCCATGTGGTGTTCTACAGCCCCGACATCGGCCGCGCGTTTGTGGGCGATGTGCTGTTTGCAGGCAGCATTGGCCGCACCGATTTCCCCGGTGGTGACCACGACACCTTGATTGCCAGCATCACCCAGCGCCTATGGCCTATGGGCAATGACACCGTGTTCATCCCCGGCCACGGGCCCGAAAGCAGCTTTGGCCGTGAGCGGCGCACCAACCCCTATGTGGCCGACGCCGCACTGAGCGGCTGAATACTGCGCCACGCTGGCCGCGCTGAAGACCTCACGCCAGCGCCTGTCACACCGGCAGCCACAGAATCGGGCGATGGATTCAATCTCTCAATTGGCGCTGGGCGCCGCCGTTGCCGTGTCGGTCATGGGACGGCGCACCGCCGTGTGGAAGGCCGCCCTGTGGGGTGGCGTGGCGGGCACCATCCCCGACCTGGACGCGCTGGTGGACTTTGGCGATGCGGTGCTCAACATGGTGCTGCACCGCAGCCACAGCCACGGCCTGTTTTGGCTGACGCTGGGGGCGCCGGTGCTGGCGTGGGCTGTGGCGCGCCTGCATGGCGAGGGCGGCTTGTTCAAGCGCTGGTGGCTGGCCATTTGGCTGGCGCTATTTACCCACCCGCTGCTAGACACCGTCACGGTGTATGGCACGCAACTGCTGCAGCCGTTTTCAAGCTACCCATTTGGCATTGGCAGCTTGTTCATCATCGACCCGCTGTACACCGTGCCGCTGTTGATAGGTGTGGGCGTTGCGCTGGCGCGCAAAGCGCATGCGGGGCTGGGCTTTAACCACGCCATGTTGGGCTTGTCGTGCGTGTACATCGTTTGGAGCATGGTGGCCCAACTGCATGTGACGCAGGTGGTGCGCCAACAACTGGCGCAGCGCGGTGTGACCGACGCCAAACTGCTCATCACCCCAGCGCCGCTGAACACTTTGCTGTGGCGCGTGGTGCGCATGAAGCCTGATGGCTACGAAGAAGGTTTTTATTCGCTGCTGGACGGTGGCCGCGTCATTCGTTTCGACGCCTTTGCCAGCGACGCAGCCTTAGACGCACAGCTCAAGGGCATCGACGGCGTGGAGCGCGTGCGGGCCTTCTCCAAAGGCTTCTACAAGGTCGAGCAGCGTGGCAACCAAGCCGTCGCGGCCGATTTGCGCATGGGCCAGGAACCTGGCTACATATTCACCTTTGTGGTGGCCGAGCGTTCAGGCCCCGATGCGCCTTGGCAAGCCAAAGTGCCGACGGTGCAAACGGGTGAACGGGCGGCCAATGCCGAAGCCTTTGCCTGGCTGTGGGCGCGCATGTGGGGCGCTGACATCCGGCCGCCGCGCTAGCGCGGGCGCCAGCGCTTGGCTAGGCGGCTAAGGCGCAGGCAGCGCATCGAGCGCTGCGCTCACGCGCTGCATGATCGACTGCACAGCCGCCAGCTCTGACAGCGACAGCGGCTGAACCATCGCGCTCACCACCTCTTGCTGTACGGCGGCTGAGCGCTGGGCCAGAGCCAGCCCGCCGGCCGTCAAAAACAAGCGCCAGATGCGGCCGTCCGCCGTGTCCGCCTCACGCTGCACCAGGCCGCGCTGTTGCAAACGCGTGAGCAACATGCTGATGCCGCTCTTGGCCACAAAACAGCGCTGCGCCAGGGCTTGTTGCGTGAGGCCCGGGTTGCGCAGCAGGTTCACCAACACCTCATGTTCGGGCACTCGCAGCTCTAACGCCACCAGGCGCGCACTGAGCGCTGCGTCACAACGCAAATAGGCATCCACCACCGACAGCCAAGCGGGCGTACCTGCTTCGGCGCGTTGGGCTGTCAGCGTGGCGGCTTGGCTGCGGCTGGTTTTAGGGGCAACAAGAGGCATTGGTCGGGGGCTGGTAAATGGTTCAGTCTTGAACTACACTGTTCAACTTTGAACTAATTGTAGATTGTCATGAACCTCTATATCCGCTTGCTTTGGGCGATTTTGCGGGCCCGCCGATTGCCGTCACTGAAACCTGGCGACACCTTGGAACGCACCCTTCGGGTGTGGCCCAACGACATCGATATCAACGGCCACATGAACAACGGCCGCTACTTGACCATCATCGACTTGATGCTCATCGAATACTTTGTGCGCACCGGCTTTGCCGGGGTGATGGTGCGCAAAGGCTGGCGCCCGATGTCGGGCGGCTCGTTCATCAGCTATCGGCGCGGGCTCAAGCCCATGCAGACCTATACGCTGCGCTTTCGGCTGGACGCCAGCGACGCGCATTGGAACTTCATGCGCTTTGAATTTGTAGACGGTGATCGGGTGTGCGCCGTGGGCTACATGAAAGGCGCCGCCGTCTCCCGCGCGGGCCTGGTGCCCAATGCGCAGTCTTACGCCGAGCTAGGCGTGCCGCCCTATGACAGCGAACTGCCAGCGCCAGTGCGCAATTGGCTATCGGCTGAGCAAGGGCTGATGGGTAGCAACTGGTAGCGCCAAGCGCTTGACCGGGTTTGTCTAGCGCTTGGCCGCTTGCGCGGCAGTCGGCGCGGCGGTGAGCCCGGCGGTGGGCATGGGCGTCCAGCCGCCACCCAGCGTGCGGTACACCGCGACCAGCGCCGTGGCTGTGCCCACCTGGGCTTGCGCTAGCTGGTCACGCTGGTTGAGCACATCACGCTCGGCGTCTAGCACCACCAAGAAATCAGTCACGCCCGCCTCGTAGCGCACCCGCGCCAGGCGTGCGGCTTCGTCGGCATTGCGGGCGGCTTCGGTCAGCCGCTCGGCCCGTTGCG
Source organism: Comamonadaceae bacterium (assembly GCA_013297985.1). Taxonomy (GTDB): domain Bacteria; phylum Pseudomonadota; class Gammaproteobacteria; order Burkholderiales; family Burkholderiaceae_C; genus JAAFIY01. The sequence continues at coordinate 16,067 of JAAFIY010000071.1, forward strand.
CGCTGCGGGTAAAGCCGCTGAAGGCGGCTTCGGTTTCTTCTAAGGCATTCGTCACCGATTGCTCAAACAGCACCAAGGCCTGTAGCGTGCGCGCTTCACTGGCCCGAATGCGCGCGCGCACGCCGCCCAACTCCAATGGCGCCCAACTAAAGGCCGCGCCCAGCGCGTAGCGCAGTGCGTTGCCCTGAACGAGCCCACTCACCGTCGCCGCATTCAAACCAAGCAGGCCTGTGAGCGAAATGCGCGGGTACAGCTCGCTGCGCGCAATCCCGATGCCGGCGGTAGCCGCCGCCAATTGGCGCTCTGCGGCCACGACGTCGGGGCGCCGCTGCAGCCACTGCTCGGGCGTGCCCACGGGCAAGCGAGACAAATCAGTCACTGGCAGGCCGGGCAATGGTTTGGCGGCTGACAGCTCAGCCAACAGCATGCGGGGCGGCTGCGCACTCAAGGTAGCCAGCCGCAAGATGCTGCGCTCAACTGCGTTTTGCTGCAGCGGCACCAAGGCTTCGGTATTGGCCACCAGCGCGCGGGCCCGCGCCAAGTCCAGCGGCACCCCACGCCCCAAGTCCACCCGTGCCTGAGTGATACGCAAGGCTTCGCGCTGATTGACCAAGCTGGCCTGCGTGACGGCCAGGCGGTCTTGCCAACCGCGCAGCTCCAAATAGTTGCGCGCCACCTCGGCCGCCACTGAGGTCTGAGCCGCAGCCACCCCCATCTGACCGGCTTCGGTCAAGGCTTGCGCCGCTTCGCTGCCACGCCGCAGCCGGCCAAACAGATCCAGCTCCCAACTGGCGACAAAGTTGGCGTCCAAGCTGTTGCCGGTGCGGGCGCTGCGCGACGCACCGGGCTGTTGGGTGCTGGGGCGCACCGAACGCTGGGCATTGCCTTCCACACCCGCCAAGGGCTCAGCGGCGGCATGGGCTGCGTCCAAGCTGGCACGGGCTTCTTGCAAGCGGGCTTGGGCCAGGCGCACATCGCCGTTGGCGGCCACGGCACGTTCGACCAGGATGGTCAGCTGAGCGTCGCCAAAGCCACGCCAAAAGGTGGCGATCTCGGCTGACGTGGGCTGCGCATTCAGTGCTTGCACACCGGCGCCGACGAAGGCTCGGTCTACGGCGACCACCGGTCGTTTGTAGTCGGGCCCCACGGTGCCACAACCCACCAGCATGGCCACCGCAGCGGCCATCAGGCCGGGGCGCACAGCCCCTGGGATGCGGGCGCTCATTGCGCACCTCCATGAGGCGCGGTAGCCGCCTGCGCCGCACTGGCCTGCAGCCTTCGCCTGGCCTGTCGTTGACGCAGCAACACGTAAAACACGGGCGTCAGAAAGATGCCAAACAAAGTCACCCCCACCATGCCCGAGAACACGGCAATGCCCATGGCGCGGCGCATTTCGCTGCCCGCGCCGCTGCCCAGAATGAGCGGCACCACACCGGCGCAAAACGCAATGGAGGTCATGAGAATCGGCCGCAAGCGCATGCGGCAGGCGTGGGTGACGGCGTCCAGCAACTCTTCGCCACGCTCTTCCAGCTCTTTGGCAAATTCCACGATCAGGATTGCGTTCTTGCAAGCCAACCCCACCAGCACCACCAGCGCCACTTGGGTGAATATGTTCAGGTCGCCGGGCTGCATAAAGGGCGGCAGGCTCGACAGCCATACCCCAAACAACGCCGACAAAATGCCCATGGGCACGATTAGCACGATCACCAATGGAAGGCTCCAGCTTTCGTATTGCGCGGCCAGCACCAGCACCACCAGCAACACCGAAATGGCCAGCACCGCCGCCAGCACTGGCACCTGGCGCTCGGTGCCCGGCACGGTGATGTTGCGCGTGAGCCGATCTTGGTAAGCCAGCTCGGTCCACTCATAAGACATCCCCCGGGGCAGGGTCTGCTTGAGCAGCGCTTCAATCTCGGCCTCTGCCTGGCTGGATGAAAAGCCCGGGTTGGCCGAGCCATTGATGTCCGCCGAGGGAAAGCCGTTGTAGCGTGTCACGCGGGTGGGCCCAAAGGTGGGCTCTACCTTCATCAAGGCGCCCAAAGGCACCATTTCACCTGCGGCGTTGCGGGTTTTAAGGTTGGTGATGGCCGACGCATCGGCCCTGAAGGGCGCGTCCGCCTGCACCACTACCTGGTAGGTTTTGCCAAAGCGGGTGAAGTCGTTCACATACAGCGACCCCAGGTTCACCTGCATGGTGTCGTAGATGTCGCCCAAACGCACGCCCATTTGCTTGGCACGTGTGCGGTCAATGTCGGCATAGAGCTGCGGCACATTGATGTCGTAGGTAGAAAACGGCGTGCCGATGCTTGATTTGGGGTTGCCGTACACCTGCCCCAAGGTACCCCACACCGCGCCAAACAGGGCTTGCTCGCCCATGCTGGCTCGGTCTTGCACCTGCACCTTAAAGCCGCCCGCGTTGCCTAGCCCGTCTACCGCAGGTGGCGGCACCACAAACATGCGCGCACCTTGAATCTGCTGAATCGCGCCGTTGACGGCGCCCAAGATCGCCCCCTTGCTTAGGTCGGGCGTGGTGCGCTGGGCAAAGTCGGCCAAGCCAAAGAACACGATGCCTTCGTTGGGTGCGGCAGAAAAGCCCGCAATCGACAAGCCCGGAAACGCCACCGAATCCACGATGCCCGGTACCTTGAGCGCGATATCGCTCATTTGGCGAATCACCGCGTCGGTGCGGTCAATCGAAGCACCTGCAGGCAATTGCGCGATGCCAATCAAATACTGCTTGTCGGGCGCAGGCACAAAGCCCGATGGGATGCGGGCAAACAACAGCGCAGTGGCCACCAGCAAGGCGCCGTAGATCAACAGCGACACCGCTTTGCGCCGCACCACGCGAGTGACGCCTTTTTCATAGCCGCTGCTGGCGCGACCAAAGAAGCGGTTAAAGACGCGAAAGAAGCCGCCAAACACCGCGTCAATGCCCCGTGTGAGGCGATCCTTAGGCGCATCGTGCGGGCGCAGCAAGATGGCGCTGAGCGCCGGGCTGAGCGTGAGCGAGTTGAAGGCCGAGATCACCGTGCTGATGGCAATCGTCACCGCAAACTGTTTGTAGAACTGCCCCGTGAGGCCGGGCACAAAGGCCAAGGGCACAAACACTG
>JAAFIY010000072.1 GCA_013297985.1 Comamonadaceae bacterium
CCTCGTCGGCCTGGGCGATCAAATGGGTAAGGACGGCTGGCGCATTCATAGGGCAACAACGTCCACCGTTGCTGCCGCTGGCCGCCCGTCGCAACCGTGCGCGGGAAGCCCCACGAAAATGAGACGGCCGCTACACGGGCCGCCGCAGCAGGGCTCGATGGGACTTAATAGTACCCCAGCCCCGCAAAAACCCTTGGCTCCCTGCTGTGGCTCGGGGCTCGTGGACCCTTGTTGCCCAAGTTTCGCCCGATCGTCCAGCGATTCGTCGTCTGTTTGCGCCCCAACTAGGTGCCAAACCCAGCAAAGTCATCAGGGTTTCACTTAACGAAATGGTCACGATGAGCGGCTATCTTGGCAGGTTGAACGGATCAGAGCCATACCCCGCATTGGCGCTTGAGGTGCCACGCGAGCCTTTCCCCTTTTGGAGATAGACGATGAAATTCCCGCAGAAGTTGTTGTGTGCGCTAGGCATTTCGCTGGCCCTGGGCGCCGCGCCCGTAGCGCAAGCCCAGCAACGCACCGAGATCCAGATGTGGATGGGCCTGACCGGCCTGGGCGGTGAACTGCTCACCAAATACGCCGCTGACTTCAACGCCGCGCAAAGCGAGTACCGCGTGGTGATGAGTTTCAAGGGCCAATACCCCGAGCAGCGCGCTGCTGCAGTGGCCGCCTATCGCGCGGGCAACCCGCCGCACATCATGCAAATGTTTGATGCGGGCTCAGGCGACATGACGGCCGCCAAGGGCGCCATCGTGCCCGTCAGCGACGTGTTCAAGCGCGCCAACTTGCCGTTTAACCCCGCCGACTTCATTGCTCCGGCGCGCGGCTACTACAGCCTGCCCAGTGGCGAAATGCTGTCGATGCCGTTTAACGTCTCTACGGCGGTGATGTTCTACAACAAAGACGCTTTCAAGCGCGCCGGTCTGGACGCCGAAAAGCCCCCGATGACCTGGCCAGAGGTGATCAAGGCCGCCAAGACGATTCGTGAAAAGAACGCCTCGGCCTGCGGCTTCACCACCACCTGGATGGCCTGGATCATGCTGGAGCAGCATGCCGCGCGCCACAACCTGCCGCTGGGCACCAAGAACAACGGCAAGGACGGCGCGGGCGCGTCGCTGGAGCTGAACACCCCGCAAAACCAGCGCATGCTGCAAACGCTGGTGGACATGCAAAAAGACAAAAGCTTTGACTACGGCGGTCGCAGCAACGACGCCGCAGCTAAGTTCATCAGCGGCGAGTGCGCCATGCTGTTGCAGTCTTCAGGCGGCCTGGGCGCGATTGCACGCGACGCCAAGTTCCAGTTTGGCGTGGGCCAACTGCCTTACTGGCCCGACCAAGCCAAGGGCGGCAAACCCTTTGTGAGCACCATTGGCGGCGCGTCGCTGTGGGTGTTCAACGCCCCCAACCGCACCACCAACGAATACCGTGGTGTGGCTCTGTTCTTGAACCACCTGCGCTCTACCCCAGTGATGACCGATTGGGCTAAGCAAACTGGCTTCTTGCCCGCCACCAATGCAGCCTTCAAGGCCATGACCGACGAAGGCTTCTTCACCAAGAACCCGGGCCGCGACGTCCCGGTGGTGCAGCTGATCAACGGCCAGCAAGGTCCCCACACCGGCGGCTACCGCTTTGGCCGCTGGGTAGAGATCCGCGACGTCTATCACGAAGAGGTTGAAAAAGCCCTGCAAGGCCGCCAGACCGCTGCAGAAGCCTTGCACAACGCACAGCGCCGCGGCACCGCGCTGCTGCGTGCGTTTGACGCGCAAAACCGCAGCTAGCAACTAGCTCGCTTGGCGTGCTACAACGGCGGGAGCTTCCCGCCGTTGTTCGTTTGAGCACACCGATTACCGCACCTGATGGACCGCAAAGTCTTCTTTCCCCAGCGGCTGCTGCCGTACTGGCTGCTGCTGCCGCAGTTGGTGATCACGCTGGTGTTCTTCATCTGGCCTGCGGGCCAGGCGGCGTACATGTCGGTGCTGCAGCAAGACGCGTTCGGCTCGTCGATCACCTTCGTGGGCTTAGCCAATTTCGAAGAGCTGTTTGTCGACCCCGACTACTTGGCCGCCATGTGGCGCACCGTGTGGTTTTCGGTGGCTGTGACGGTGCTGGCCATGGCGCCTGCGCTGTTGCTAGCAGTGATGGCTGACCGCGTGGTGCGTGCAGCCACTTTCTACAAAACCTCACTGGTCATTCCCTACGCCATCGCGCCGGCGGTGGCGGGCGTGTTGTGGTTGTTCATGTTCAACCCGGCGGTGGGCATCTTGGCCTGGGTGCTCAAGCAAACGGGCGTGGACTGGAACCCGGCGCTGCATGGCGGGCAGGCCATGACGTTGGTCATCGTGGCAGCAGCATGGAAGCAGATCGCCTACAACTTTTTGTTCTTTTTGGCGGGCTTGCAGTCCATCCCGAAATCGCTGCTAGAGGCTGCGTCCATTGACGGCGCCAGCGAATCCCGCAAGTTCTGGACGATCGTGCTGCCACTGCTGTCACCCACCACCTTCTTTTTGCTGGTGGTCAACATGGTCTACGCGTTTTTTGACACCTTCTCGGTGGTGCATGCCATGACAGGCGGCGGCCCGGCCAAGGCCACCGAAATCTTGGTGTTCAAGGTCTATCACGACGGCGTAGTGGCGCTCAATTTGGGTTCGTCCAGCGCGCAATCGGTGGTGCTGATGGTGATCGTCATTGCGCTCACCTTTGTGCAGTTTCGGTTTGTTGAGAAAAAGGTGCACTACTAATGGACGCCCACGAGCGCCCCGACGCCTGGGCCTGGCTGCCGCACGCCATTTTGTGGGCGGGCATTGCGGTGATCGCGTTCCCGCTTTATTTGGCTTTTGTCGCGTCCACTTTGCCGCCCTCGGCAGTGGCGCAGGCCCCCATGCCCATGCTGCCGGGCGCCGACTTTCTAAGCAACTACCAAACGGCGCTGTCCACGGGCAGCACCTTCCGCATGTCGCCGCCGGTCAGCAGCATGATGTGGAACAGCCTGGTGATGGCGCTGGTGATTACGTTCGGCAAAATTCTCATCAGCATCATCAGTGCGTATGCGGTGGTGTTCTTTCGGTTTCCGGGGCGCATGGCGGCCTTTTGGCTGATCTTCATCACGCTGATGCTGCCGGTGGAAGTGCGCATCATTCCCACTTATGAAGTGGTGAGTGACATGGGCCTCATCAACACCTTTGCGGGCCTGACGGTGCCCTTGATTGCCTCGGCCACAGCCACGCTGCTGTTTCGCCAGTTTTTCTTAACGATTCCCGACGAATACGTCGAGGCCGCCAAGATCGACGGCGCGGGCCCGCTGCGATTCTTTTGGGACGTGGTGCTGCCGCTGTCCAAAACCAACATTGCGGCGCTGTTTGTGATTTTGTTCATCTACGGCTGGAACCAATACCTGTGGCCGCTGTTGATCACCACCGACCAGAACATGGACACCATCGTGCTGGGCATCAAAAAAATGATCGGCACGGGCGACGCCCAAACCGAATGGCATCTCGTGATGGCCACCACCATTCTGGCTATGCTACCGCCGGTGCTGGTGGTGGTGTTGATGCAGAAATGGTTCGTGAAGGGTCTGGTTGAGACAGAGAAGTGACTTTGTGGGACAGACCGAGCGCCAAAGGCGCTTGTTCTGTCCTCAACTGACTAGAACGCGCCGCCCAATCTGAGTCCAAAACAATGGCAAGCATCTCCCTGCGCAAAGTCGTCAAGCGCTACGGCACTGGCCCTAAGGCCAACCAGGTCATCCACGGCGTGAGCGCCGAGGTGGCTGACGGCGAATTCATCGTCATCGTTGGCCCCTCAGGCTGCGGCAAAAGTACGCTGCTGCGCATGGTGGCGGGCCTGGAAGCCATCAGCGACGGCGAAATCGCCATCGGCAATCAGGTGGTCAACGGCATTGACCCGGCGCAGCGCGACATCGCCATGGTGTTTCAAAACTACGCGCTGTACCCGCACATGAGCGTGTTCGAGAACATGGCCTACGGCCTGAAGATTGCCAAGGTGCCGGTAGACGAGATTCGCACCCGGGTGGACAAAGTGGCCGGTATTTTGGAGCTGTCGCACCTGCTGCAGCGCAAGCCCAAAGAGCTCTCTGGCGGCCAGCGCCAGCGGGTGGCCATGGGCCGCGCCATCGTGCGCCAGCCCCGGGTGTTTCTGTTTGATGAGCCACTGAGTAACCTGGACGCCAAGCTGCGCGCGCAGACCCGCATTGAGATCCAAAAACTGCACCGCGACCTGAACATCACCAGCCTGTTTGTCACCCACGACCAAGTCGAGGCCATGACCTTGGCCCAGCGCATGATGGTGATGAACGCCGGCGTCATGGAGCAATTTGGCACGCCAGAAGAGGTCTACCACCGCCCAGCCAGCACCTTTGTGGCCAGCTTCATTGGCTCGCCACCCATGAACTTGCTCAAGGGCGTGGCGGGTGTGCCTGCCACGCTCATTCTGGGCATACGCCCCGAGCATTTGGATGTGGTTGGGGCGGGTGACGGCAATGCCTGGGCCGCGCAGGTGGACACCGTGGAACTGCTGGGTGCCGAGCGCTTGGTGTATGCCCGCATGGGGGCTGATGCGCTCATCGTGCGCATCGAAGAGTCTCAACCCGTGCCCCAGGTGGGCCAAACCGTGCATTTGCGGCCGCGGGCTGATCGCTTGCATCAATTTGACGCTGCCACCGGCCGCCGTATCGACGCTTAAGCGGCCATGAACACCTGGCCCTATCCACGCTGGATTGCGCACCGCGGCGCCGGAAAGATCGCGCCAGAGAACACCCTGGCCGCATTTCGCCTAGGCGCGGCGCACGGCTACACCATGATCGAGTGCGACGTGAAGTTAAGCGCCGACGGCGTGCCCTTTTTGTTGCACGACGCCACCCTCAAACGCACGGTGCGCGGCTGGGACGCTACCGAATCGGCCACTGCTGGCGACCACCCTTGGGCGCAGCTCTCGCACCTGGACGCGGGGGGCTGGCATTCACGGGCCTACGCGGGCGAACCCATGCCCACGCTAGCGGGCGTGGCGCGCTGGTGCCTGGCCAACGGCGTGGCGCTGAATATTGAGATCAAACCTACGCCGGGCACCGATGCGCGCACCGGCCAAGTGGTGGCCGAACACGCGGCGCGGCTATGGGCGCAGTCGCCTGTGCCGCCGCTGCTCAGCAGCTTTCAGCCCGAGGCCTTGGCTGCAGCCCAGCAAGCGGCGCCGCATTTGCCGCGTGGCCTTTTGTTGGATAGCTTGCGGGATTCATGGGCGGCTGAAGCCCGCGCCCTGCAGTGCGTGGCCCTCATCTGCAATTGGCAGCTGTGGACGGCGCCGCTGGTGCACCAAGTGCATTTGGCGGGCATGCGGGCTTTGTCCTACACGGTCAACGACGAATGGGCCGCGCAGCACCTGTGGGCGCTGGGCACCGACGGCATCATCACCGACCGGGTGGATTTGTTCACGCCGAACTGAGCGCGCAGCGGTCAGGCGCACCCGCGCCCGGGCCCACCAAATCGCGCAATCAAATCAGCCTTAGCGGGCGATTTTTCCTGCGTTGGGTGCTGCAGATTTTGTAGCGGGCGGAGGCGCTTGTTCGCGCACCGGCATGGCTTGCGCTTGTTGCGCCACCTTGTTCACCGCGTCCAGAAGGGCCGCAGCCACCACCTTGCCTTCGTTGGTGTTGCTCCAGCCCATGCCGCCAGCGCCGCCAAGCTTGCCAAACACCATGCCGCCAATGCCGGTGTCTGCTGCGCGGGCGCTGCCTTCGGCGGCAATCAGTTGTTCGGTGGTTTGGTTGTCGGTGACCAGCAGGGTGACTTGCGCCTCGGCGAACTTCAAGCCCGACAGCGCCCCGGCGTAGGGGCCAATCACCGGGATCATGCTGACGATGCCCGCGATCACGCCGCCCGCGTTGGTTTCGCTAAAGACGAGGTTGGGGGTGATGGCCAGTTGCGACTCGATCACCTGCCCGCGGGGGTTGACGGTGCTGCCCTTGCGGGTGAGGCCTTCGTTTTGCAGATCTACTTCTTGCCGGGTGGCACCCAGGCCCAAGAACCGGTCTACCACCCGAAAACAGCCGGTTTGCTGCAGCATCAAGCGCACCAGTGGCACGGGGCTTTCGGGCAGATTGGGGTAGCGGCCGCTGCTGGCATAGGCGTAGCCGCGCGGGTTTTCATTGACCGCCACCATCGCCACGGGCTGGGTGCAGCGCACCAGTTGGCCTGCTTGGCTTTGCGAGCCTGCGGGCCCAGCGCTGCCGCTCACCACACTGCCGCCCTGGCCGGTGGCTACTTGGCGGCCAGCGTCTAGGGCCTTGCCCGCGCTGTCAGCCGCCTTGTCACATGCCGACAGCAGGCACACCGCCAGCGCTGCACCCGTCCAGGTCAACCCCCGGCGGCGCGCAGCCGCGCCACGCAGGCAATTGGCGGGCACAGGGCGTTGATGGTTGGGTGCGATTGGCAACGGCATGGTCTTGCGCTCAGCTTGTGGGGTGAGGGACGTCGGCTCGTGCGCCGGGTGGGGTGGGGCAGGGGTGTAGCGTTAGCGACGCCACTGCAAAACGGCCCATTGTGAGACGGCCACGGCCGCACACAGTGCCAAATAGGTCACCATCTTGCCGTCGCGCCCCAGCCACCACAGGCCGCCCAGCAACACCGCCGCGCCTGCCACCGTGCCCGCTGCGGTCATCCAGCGCCACACGCGCCAGCCCACGCCACCCGAGCGCAACGACATCAAAGCCCAGCCGCTGGCCGACAGCAGCGCCACCAACAGCGCAGGTGCCAGCAGGCCCAGCAGGTGCCACAGGCGGTCTAGCGTGTCCACGGGGCGGTTGGGTGGTTAGCAGGTTCAAGACCCATCATTGCTATCTATTTTGTAGCTGCTTACGCCCTATTTTTGGGCGGGTCCGGCCTATTTCTTTTGAATCGTTACGGGCTGTGGCCGGCCAGCGCGGCAGCGGGTCGTCCGCCTGAGGCTTGATGCAGCGCAAGGGCGTTCCCACCAACTGAAATCTTACAATCGGGGCATGACTGTCTGGGCCTTGGGTATCAACCACGCTAGCGCGCCGCTTGAGCTGCGCGAGCGCTTCGCCGTGGGCCTGGATCAGCTGGGGCCTGCGCTGGGCTCTTTGCGCGAGCGGCTGCGCATCGGCGTGCCCCGCGCATCGGCTGGCGGCTTTGGCGCCGAAGCGGCCATCGTCTCCACCTGCAACCGCACCGAAATTTATGGCGTGGGCGACAGCCAAGCCGCCCAGCCCGCGCTGGACTGGCTGGCAGCGCAAGGCGGCATTGCTGTGCCCCAACTGGCCAGCCATACCTATCAATTGCACAGCGCCCACGCAGCGCGCCACGCCTTTCGGGTGGCCAGCGGGCTCGACAGCATGGTGCTGGGCGAACCGCAAATCCTGGGCCAAATGAAGTCAGCGGTGCGGGTGGCTGAAGAATCAGGCGCCTTGGGCCAAACGCTCAACCAGCTGTTTCAGCGCAGCTTTGCGGTGGCCAAGGCGGTGCGCACCCAAACCGATATTGGCGCGCACAGCGTCAGCATGGCGGCGGCAGCGGTGCGGCTGGCTGCGCAGTTGTTTGAAGACCTGCGCCAGTGCCGCGTGCTGTTTGTGGGTGCGGGCGAAATGATTGAGCTGGCCGCCACCCACTTTGCCGGGCGGCATCCGCAGCAGATGGTGATTGCCAACCGCAGCGCCGAGCGCGCCGACGCCCTGGCCCAGCGCATGCAGGCCCAGTGGATGCCACTGGCCGATTTGCCCAGCCGCTTGCACGAATTTGATGTCGTGGTGAGCTGCACCGCCAGCACCTTGCCGTTGATTGGCTTGGGCGCGGTAGAGCGCGCCCTCAAAGCCCGCCGTCATCGCCCCATGCTGATGGTGGATTTGGCCGTGCCGCGCGACATCGAGCCCGAAGTACGCGGCTTAGCCGACGTGTACCTGTACACCGTGGATGACCTGGCCACCCTGGTGCAAACCGCCCGTGATCAGCGCCAGGCCGCCGTGGCGCAGGCTGAGGCCATCATTGACGAAGGCGTCAGCGGCTTTTTGAACTGGGTGGCCCTGCGCAGTCCTGCCCAAGACGGCTCGGTAGCGGTGGGTGACGCGGCCCTGAGCACCGTGGGCGTCATTCAGCAACTGCAAGCCCAAGCCGAAGGCTGGCGCCAAGCCGAACTGGCCCGCGCCCGCAAGCGCCTGGCTCGTGGTGATGATGTGGATGCGGTGTTGCAAGCCCTGGCCCGCGGCCTCACCCAAAAAGCCTTGCACCCTGCGCTGCAGGCCTTGAACAGCCCCGACGCCGCCCAGCGCGACAGCCACACCCAAGCGGTGGCCAAGCTGTTTTTGCGTGACGCTTCTATGCCGCCTGGCCCTGGCCCTGCCGGCGACGACAGCGGCTTGTAGCGGCGCCTTCTGCCGCCTCTTGCGCTGCGAGCTTTTCGCCAGCAGCGCCCACCTTTTTCCCTTTGTTTCCCTTGGCCAGCGCCCCGCTGGCAACGCTGCATGAAACCCTTTTTGCGTCAACAACTCGAACGGTTTGTCGAACGTTTGGCTGAGCTCGAATTTCTGCTGACCCGGCCCGACATCATGGCCGACATGGCGCAGTTTCTGAGCCTGTCACGTGAGCACGCCCGGGTGTCCAGCCTAGTGGCGCGCTACCGCAAATGGCAAGCCGCCGACGCCGACTTGTCGGCCGCCTTGGAGATGAAGGCCGACGCAGCCAATGACGACGACATGCTCGCCATGGCCGAAGCAGAAATCACCAGCAACACCGCCACCTGCGCCCAGCTCGAAGACCAACTGCAGCGCGCCTTGCTGCCCCCAGACCCCGACGACGAACGCAATGCCTTCATCGAAGTGCGTGCGGGCACCGGCGGCGATGAATCGGCTTTGTTTGCCGGCGAGCTGCTGCGCGCCTATACCCGCTGGTGTGAGCGCCAAGGCTGGCAAATCAATGTGGTCAGCGAATCGGCCAGCGACTTGGGCGGTATCAAAGAAGCGGTGTTGCGTATTGACGGCGGCGGCCGGGTGAATGAAGACGGCGTGGGTGTCTATGGCTTGCTGCGTTTTGAATCAGGCGGCCACCGGGTGCAGCGGGTGCCAGTGACCGAAAGCCAAGGCCGCATCCATACCAGCGCCTGCACCGTGGCCGTACTGCCCGAACCCGACGAAGCCGCCGCCGTGCAAATCAACCCGGCTGAGCTGCGCATTGACACTTATCGCGCCAGCGGCGCAGGCGGCCAGCACGTCAACAAAACCGATTCGGCTGTACGTGTCACGCACCTGCCCACTGGCATCGTGGCCGAATGCCAAGACGACCGGTCACAGCACCGCAACAAGGCCCGCGCCTTACAGGTGCTGCTGGCGCGCCTGCAAGAGCGCGAACGCAGCGAACGCGCCGCCAAAGAAGCCGCCACCCGGCGCGGTTTGGTGGGCAGCGGTGACCGTTCTGACCGCATCCGCACCTACAACTTCCCGCAGGGGCGGCTCACCGATCACCGCATCAACCTCACCCTGTACAAGCTCCAAATGGTGATGGAAGGTGATCTGGGCGATGTGGTCACCGCGCTGCGCCACGCCCACGAGGCCGAATTGGTGGCCGCACTTGAGGCCGCCAGCACTTGAGCCTGCCCACGGTTCAATCGGCGCTCTCTCAGGCGCAGGCGCTGGGCATTGACCGCAACGAAGCCGCTTGGTGGCTGCTGGCGGTGTTGGGCCGCGCCACGCACGAGCGGGCCTGGCTATTGGCCCATGCGGATCACGCGCTGCAGCCCGCTCAGGCGCAGCGCTACGCACAAGGCCTGCAGCAACTGGCCGACGATGTGCCCCTGGCCTACCTGCTGGGCACCCAGCCTTTTGGCGCCGCTGACTTCATCGTCACGCCCGATGTGCTGGTGCCCCGTGCAGACACCCAAACGCTGGTGGATTGGGCATTGGCGCTGCCCTTGCCGAGCGAAGGCGTGACCGCGCTGGACTTGGGCACCGGCAGCGGCATCGTGGCCTTGGGATTGGCCGCCCAGCGCCCGGGCTGGCAGGTGCATGCCAGCGACGCCAGCGCGCCCGCCCTGGCTGTGGCGAAGCGCAATGCGGCTGGGCAGGGCTTGACGCTGCACTGGCACCGCGGCGACTGGTTTGGCGCTCTGCCCGCTGGCTTGGCGGGGCAGTTGGATGTGATCGTGTCCAACCCGCCCTACATCGCCGAGGGCGACACCCACTTGCACGCCCTGCGCCACGAGCCGCGTAGCGCCCTGGTAGCCGGGCCGGATGGCCTGCGCGATTTGCTGCACCTCGTGGCCCACGCGGGCCAGTGGTTGCGCCCGGGGGGCTGGCTGCTGTTGGAACATGGCTTTGACCAGTCCAGCGCTCTCCAAATCGCCCTAAGCAGCTATGGTTTTGATAGCGTGGATAGTCGCCCAGACAGCGCAGGCATTGCGCGCTGCAGCGGCGGGCGCTGGCCACCAGCGGGATAATCGGGCCATTCTTTTCGTCTTTGACTCGCAGGAGCACCCACCATGTCTGACGTTCAAACCCGCATCGACCAACTCGTCAAATCCAACGACGTGGTGCTGTTCATGAAAGGCACCGCCAGCTTTCCGCAGTGCGGCTTTTCAGGGCGCGCCATTCAAATCCTGAAGGCCTCGGGCGTGGAGCCCAAAACCGTCAAGACCGTCAACGTGCTCGAAGACGACGAAATCCGCCAGGGCATTAAAAGCTACAGCAATTGGCCGACCATTCCTCAGCTTTATGTCAAAGGCGAATTCATCGGCGGCTCGGACATCATGATGGAGATGTACGAATCGGGTGAACTGCAGCAGGTGCTGACCCCCAGCGCCTAAGCGGCGTCAACAAAGCGCCACATTTCCCGTTTTCGCATTGAGGGCGCTCGGCCCTTGTGCTTGAATGTTGCAGTGCACCGTCGGCCCGGTGGTCGCCCGGTGTGCTCACACACAGGGGGTGGCGCATGACATCCAACAGCCTGGTGCCGCAAGGCACCACCTTCAACCTGCCGATTGCGCAGGTGCGAACCGTGTTCAACACCGGCGATGTGGAACGCCGCCTGGCCAAGCTGCCCGATAAAGAGCACGAAGCCCTTCGCCACACCTACGAGCGCATGCTAGAGCGCGGTCCCGAGCGCTTTGCTGTCAAGCCTTGCGGCGTGCCGCAAATGGGCCACCTGTATGCCGAGCTGCCCAACTTCGGCGAAGCGCTAGACGAAGTGCGCCGCCAAGTGGCCTTGAGCGCTGACAGCAAAGGTGGCCTGCAGGTCACGCCCATGCTGCTGTTGGGCCCGCCCGGCGTGGGCAAAACCCACTTTGCCCGTCGCATGGCCGACCTGCTGGGCACCGGCATGAACTTGGTGCCCATGAGCAGCATGACGGCCGGCTGGCTGCTGTCGGGCAGCTCATCGCAATGGAAAGGCGCCAAACCGGGCAAGGTGTTTCAAGCCCTGGTGGACGGCGAATACGCCAACCCCGTCATCGTGGTCGATGAGATCGACAAGGCCAGTTCAGATGCCGCCTATGACCCGCTGGGCGCCTTGTACAACCTGCTCGAGCACGACAGCGCCCAGGCTTTTGTAGACGAATTCGCCGAAGTGGCGATTGACGCGAGCCAGGTCATTTGGGTCACCACCGCCAATGACGAACGCGCCATTCCTGAGCCCATTCGCAACCGCATGAACGTGTTTGAAATCGCCGCGCCCGATGCTGATCAGGCGCGTGCCATTGCTGCGCAGCTGTACCGCGGCATCCGGGCCGAGCACGAATGGGGCGAATCGTTTGATGCCCAGCCCGCTGACGATGTGCTGGACGTATTGGGCGGCCTTACGCCGCGCGAGATGCGCCGAGCGCTCATGACCGCTTTTGGCAACGCCAAGCTGGCCGGCCGTGATCATCTGCAAGCCGACGATTTGCCGCGCAGCGCCGCTGGCGGGCGAGGCCGCATCGGGTTTGTGCAATAGGCTTTTGCACGCGCTGCGAAGCGGCCTGGGGTAGGCTTGGACGGCGGTGTGTAGCGCCCAGCACCCAAGTGGGCGGTGCCACCCCCCATTCCTTTGAACTGAGACTTCCCATGCCCCAAGCCATTCAAATCGCCGCCCACGGCGGACCTGAGCAACTCCAATTGGTTGACGTGCCGGTGGGTAATCCCGGCCCTGGTGAAATCCGCATTCGCCACCATGCGGTGGGCCTGAACTTTATCGACGTGTACCAGCGCACGGGCCTGTACCCGCTGCAGTTGCCGCACACCCTGGGCATGGAAGGCGCCGGCATGGTGGAAGCAGTCGGCGACGGCGTCACGCATTTGGCCGTGGGTGACCGCGCGGCCTACGCCAGCAACCCGCCGGGTGCCTATTCGCAAGCGCGGGTCATGCCCGCCAAAAACGTCGTCAAGCTGCCCGACGGCATCGCCTTTGACACCGCTGCAGCCATGATGCTCAAGGGCTTGACGGCGCAATACCTGCTCAAGCGCACCTTGCCGATGGAAGGCCTGCAGCAAGGCGACTTTGTGCTCTTTCATGCTGCAGCGGGTGGCGTGGGCTTGATCGCCTGCCAATGGGCCAAGGCCTTGGGCTACCAATTGATTGCCACCGCTGGCAGCGACGCCAAATGCCAACTGGCCCTGCAGCACGGCGCGGCGCACGCCATCAACTACCGCACGCAAGACTTTGGGGCGGAAGTCAAACGCATCACCGGCGGCGCGGGCGTGAAGGTGGTGTATGACTCGGTGGGCAAAGACACCTGGGACAAATCGCTGGAATGCCTGCGCCCCTTCGGCCTGATGGCCAGCTTTGGGAATGCCAGCGGCCCGGTGGCGCCCTTTGCGCCCGGCATTCTGGGTGCCAAAGGGTCGATCTACGTCACGCGCCAAACCCTGTTCACCCACATTGCCACCCGCGAACGCAACCAGGCCATGGCCGACGATTTGTTTGCGGTGGTGTTGTCGGGTGCGGTGCACATTCGCATTGACCAGCGCTATCCGCTGGCTGAGGTGGCCACTGCGCACCGCGAATTGGAAGCACGCAGCACCACCGGCAGCAGCGTGTTGTTGCCCTGATGCAGCCCCTGGCTGCAGCGCCGCTGGCTGTGCGGCGCAGTGCACAAGCGCTGGCCGCCGCGCTTCCCACCAGCTTGCGGGCGCACTGGCAGGCAGAGGCTTGGCAGCGCCCCGCGCAAGCGCGCTGCGGGCTCTGGCACGCAGCGCACTGCGTGGGTAGTATCCATCCCGAGTTGACAGGTGCAATTGGCCTGCTACGCAGCAAAGACGGGCGAGGGCTGCTACAAAAATCAGAGCATGTGCCGACGTCTGGGTGGGGCGATGGGTGGCTGCTCCCCCAACTTGGCTGGCAAGCCCCCATGGCGGGTGAAACGTTTTGGCGCGCCCTGGCCCAGTCACTGCGCGATGCGGGATTGCATGGGCCTTGGCGCGACGAAGCGCTGGCCGTGCGACCCTTGCCGCCGCCCGAACCCGTGCCCTCTGGCACACCGCTCGCGCCGCTGGGCGCGCCCCTGGGTTTTGTCGAGCGTGGCGCGGTGCGGGTGCTGGGCATTGCCACCCAAGCGGTGCACTTGATAGCGCTGACGCCGGAGGGTGACTTTTGGGTGCAGCAACGCTCCCTGTCCAAAGCCAATGACCCCGGCCTGTGGGACACGACCATGGGCGGCATGGTGGGCGGCCACGACACCTGGGCCAGTGCCTTGGCCCGTGAAACCTGGGAAGAAGCGGGCCTCGACTTGGACGACTTAGACACGCCGCATGCCGGGGGTGCGGTGCAGTTTTCAATGCCCTCGCGCGACGGCAAAGGCCTCGGTTGGATGCGCGAAACCATCGCGTGGACAGCTTGCGTACTGCCCGCCCATTTGAAGCCCATTAACCAAGACGGCGAAGTGGCGCAGTTTGCAGCCTGGTCGCCGCGCGAGGTGGCGCAAGGCTTGGCCGCAGGCGCCTTCACGCTAGAGGCTTCTTGCGTGCTGGCTGACTGGTGCGATCAGGTGGTGGCGTCGGCTGGGTAGCGTGCAGGGGCGCTGCCCGCATGGATTCAGCGGCTTTGCCGCACCCTACGCAGTTCGTCCACGATCAGGCAAATGGCGCCCACGGTGATGGCCGCATCGGCCACGTTAAACGACGGAAAGTAGCCGCCGCGAAAAATAGGTTCTAACAAACTCAGGCGTACCTGGATGAAATCGACCACATAGCCGTGCAGCATGCGGTCCACCACATTGCCCACCGCGCCGCCCAGGATGCAGGCCAGCGCAAAGGCAAACAGCTTTTGTCCGCCGTGGGATCGCAGCAGCCACAAGATGACGCCCACCGCCACCAGCGCAATGCCAATGAACACATAGCGCTGCCAGCCGGAGGCATTGGCCAAAAAAGAGAACGCCGCCCCTGGGTTGTGCCAACGCACGATATTCAACCAACTGGCCACCGGCGTGGAGTCACCCAGTTGAAAGTTCATCAAGATCAGGGTCTTGGTGGCCTGGTCGACCACCGCAATCACCCCGGCCAGTAGCAGCCAAGGCCACATCACGCTGCGATTGCCATGGCGGTTGGCCATGGCGCTCAAGCCACCGTGCGGGTTTCGCCCGCGCCGTGCAAGTTGCTCACACAACGCCCGCAAACATCGGGGTGCTCAGCGTGGCTGCCCACGTCGTCCACCCAATGCCAGCAGCGTTCGCATTTGCGGGCGGTGGCGGGGCTTACTTCAACCCGCAGCGGGCCATCGGCCTGCACCAGATCGGCCTTGGACGTGATCAGCGCAAACTTCAAATCTGCGCCCAAGCTGGCCAGCGCGGCGTAGTCCTCACCACTGGCGTGCAGCGTCACCCAGGCTTGCAGACTTGACCCTAGCTTGCCTTGGGCGCGCACATCTTCAATGGCCTTATTGATGGTGGCGCGCAAGCCCATCACCCGCTGCCATTTGGCCAGCAGCACGTCGGCTTCAGCCACCGAGGGCAGGGTGTGGAACTCTTCCACGAACACGCTGGCCTTGCCGGGCGAGAAGATGGCGTAAGCCTCTTCAGCGGTAAAGCTCAGGAAGGGCGCCATCCAGCGCAGCATGGCGGTAGTGATGTGCCACAGCGCCGTTTGCGCGCTGCGCCGCGCCAGGCTGCCTGCCTGCGTGGTGTAGAGCCGGTCTTTCAACACATCCAGGTAGAAGCCGCCTAAGTCTTCGCTGCAATACAGCTGCAGCTTGGTGACCACGGGGTGAAACTCATATTCCTTGAAGTGCCCGAGGATCTGTGCCTGCAGCTCGGCCGCGCGGGCCAGGGCGTAGCGGTCTACCTCGAGCATCTGCGCCGCTGGCACTGCGTGTTGGCTCACGTCAAAGTCGTTGGTGTTGGCCAACAAAAACTTGAGCGTGTTGCGGATGCGGCGGTAGGTGTCGACCACGCGGGCGAGGATCTTGTCGTCAATCGCCAGATCGCCGGAATAGTCGGTCGAGGCCACCCACAGCCGCAAGATTTCGCCGCCGTATTTGTGGGCGCTATCGGCTAGGCCCATGTAGTTGCCCAGGCTCTTGCTCATCTTGCGGCCTTGGCCGTCGACGGTGAAGCCGTGGGTCAGCAGGCCGCGATAGGGCGCGCGGCCGTACATGGCCGCTGCAGTGAGCAAAGAGCTGTGGAACCAGCCGCGGTGCTGGTCGTGGCCCTCAAGGTATAGGTCAGCCTCTGGCCCTTCTGAATGACGATGGTCGTCGCCGTGCGGCCCGGCGTGGCTGCCGCGCAGCACGGTGGTGTGGGTGGTGCCGGAGTCGAACCACACTTCGAGGATGTCGGTGCTCTTGTCGTAGAACGCCCCACCCTCAGGGCCTTCAGCGCCCAGCACATCGGTGGCGCTCAGCGCGCTCCAGGCTTCCACGCCGCCTTTTTCCACAATCGCGGCCGCTTGGTCAATGATCTCCAGGGTGCGCGGGTGCAGCTCGCCCGTGGCCTTGTGGGTAAAGAAGGGAATCGTCACGCCCCAGTTGCGCTGGCGGCTGATGCACCAGTCGGGCCGCCCGCTGATCATGTCGCGCAGCCGTGCCTTGCCGCTCTCAGGGTAGAAGCGCGTGGCTTCAATGGCGGCGAGCGCCGTGGCGCGGATGCTGGTGGCCGCCGGTTCAGTGGCGAACACGCCGCTACTAGACGGCCCCGGCTCATCCATGCGCACAAACCACTGCGCCGAGGCGCGGTAGATCACAGGCGTTTTGTGGCGCCAGCAATGTGGGTAGCTGTGTTCAATGCCGTGAGTGGCCATCAGGCGGCCTGCATCACGCAGCGCGTCGATGATGAGCGGCCCGGCCTTCCAGATGTTTTGCCCGCCAAAGAGCGGCAGGTCGGGCGCATACACGCCGTTGCCTTGCACCGGGTTCAACACCTCGTCGTAACGCATGCCGTGGGCGATGCAACTGTTGAAGTCGTCCAGGCCGTAGGCGGGGCTGGAGTGCACCACGCCGGTGCCGTCATCAGCCGTGGCGTAGTCGGCCAAGTACACCGGGCTGAAGCGGTCATAGCCTGGGTGGACATGCGCCAGCGGGTGCTTGAAGCGAATGCCGCCGAGCTTTTGGCCCAAGCAGGTGGCAACCACGTCGCCTTGCAGGCCGTAGCGCTCCAGGCACTTGTCCACCAAGCTCTCGGCCAGCACCAGCAAGCCCTTGGGCGTGTTGACCAGTGCGTAGGTGAGCTCTGGGTTCAGGTTGAGCGCCTGGTTGGCAGGCAGCGTCCACGCGGTGGTGGTCCAGATCACGGCGAAGGCGTCTTGGCTCAGGCTGGGCAGACCAAAGGCCGCGGCCAGTTTGTCGGGCTCGGCGCACAAAAAGGCCACGTCCACTGTGGTCGTCTTTTTGTCGGCGTATTCGATTTCAAATTCGGCCAGCGACGAGCCGCAGTCAAAGCACCAATACGTGGGCTTCAAGCCGCGGTACACATAGCCGCGCTCGACGATGCGCTTGAAGGCGCGCAGCTCGTTGGCTTCCGTCTCAAACGCCATCGTCTTGTACGGGTTGCTCCACTCGCCCAGCACGCCCAGGCGTTTGAAGTCGGTGCGCTGTTGGTCAATCTGCTCGGTGGCAAACGCGCGGCACTTGGCCTGCATATCGGCGCGACTCAGGTTGCGGCCGTGGAGCTTTTCAATGGCGTTTTCAATCGGCAGGCCGTGGCAGTCCCAGCCGGGGATGTATTGCGCGTCCAGGCCCATGAGCTGGCGCGACTTGACGATCATGTCCTTCAGCACCTTGTTGGCCGCGTGGCCCACATGCAGCGTGCCGTTGGCGTAGGGCGGGCCGTCGTGCAGCACAAACTTCGGCTTGCCGCGCCGGGCTTCACGCAGCACCTGGTACAGGTGCTTGCCGTCCCAGTCTTTCACCCAGCCGGGTTCGCGCTTGGGCAGGTCGCCGCGCATTTGAAACGGCGTGTCGGGCAGGTTAAGGGTGCTTCGGTAGTCGGTGGTCATGGCACGGTGCCGACCGCTGGGTGGGTCAGCTCAAAAAAAGAAGATGAACGGGAGGCAGGCCCTGGGGCAGCCAAGCGGGCCGGGTGGGTGGGGCAGCCCCCAAACTGGGGCGGTGCGGTCTGCAAAACGGCCCGGGGCCAAAAGGGTGAGCAGCAGGCCGACGGCAGCGGCCCGCGTCAAATTCGGTCGCGTGTGGTTTGCCGCCGGGTGGCGGCATGGCCTTCAAACAGCAGGTAACACCCGGCACAATTCATGGCGTTGATTTTAGGTGGCCCGCATGCCAGGCCCGCGCAGCGGCCACATCGGCGGCGATGCCGTCTTGCAAAGCGGCCAAGCTGGGGTATTTGAGCTCGTCGTGCAGCTTGTGCAGCAGCTCCACCCGCACGCAGCGGCCATAGCCGCCCTCAGGCCCCAAGGCGGCGGGCCAATCGAGCACATGGGTTTCCAGCAGTACCCGGCCGCCGTTCACATCCGTGGGGTCAAGGGAAGGGCGCACGCCCAGGCTGGCGACGCCGGCCAAGGGCTGCGCGCCCAGGCCATGCACCCGCACCACAAAAATGCCGCCAGCGGCGCATTTGGGCGATTGAAAGCGAACATTCAGCGTGCGAAAACCATTGCTTTGCGCGGCATCGGTCGCGCCCAGCTGGCGCCCCAGCTTGGCGCCGTGCACCACGTGGCCGCTTAAGGTGTAGGGCCTGCCCAGCAGTTGGGCGGCGCGGTTCATGTCGCCTGCGGCCAGCGCGGCGCGCACGGCCGAGCTGCTGACGCGCGCGCCGTGCACTTCGTAGCTGTTCATGCGGGCCACATCAAAGCCGTGGCGCTGCCCGGCAGCGTCCAGCAGCGCGTAGTCGCCCGCGCGCTGGGCGCCAAAGCGAAAGTCATCGCCCACCAGCACATAGCGCACCCCCAGGCCGCGCACCAATTGCTGGTCAATGAAGTCGGCCGCGCTTTGGCGGGCCAGCGCGGCGTTAAAGCGCAGCACCACCACCTGATCGACCCCGCAGGCAGCGAGTTCTGCCAGGTTGTCGCGCAGGGTGCCTACACGGGCGGGTGCTTGGTCGGGTTTGCCAAAAGCGCGGGCAAAGTATTCGCGCGGATGCGGCTCAAACAGCATCACGCAAGAGGGTACGCGGCGGTGGCGCGCTTCACTGATCAGCAAAGCCAGCATGGCCTGGTGGCCGCGGTGCACGCCGTCAAAGTTGCCGATGGTGAGCGCGCAGGCAGCGGCACGGCCGGGGGCATGGGAGTGGCGCAGCACCTGCATGGAGAGTCTTGTGAGGGGCAATGAAACAAATCACGGGCTAGCGCCCTAGATTACAGCGCAAGCAGCTACGTTTTTTGTAGCAAGGGTGCAAAAGTGACATGCTAGCAATTGGCTAGCGCCGCAACCGCATGCCGCTTGCGATATGGCAGGACGGCGTCATGTAAAGGCTGTATATTGAAGCAGCGCTTGAACGAATGCGTGTGCCGAATGATGTGGGTGTGATGCTGTCACAGGAGGCTTGCGTTGAAGGTCTTGAAGT
The DNA here is from genome assembly GCA_013297985.1 of Comamonadaceae bacterium. Taxonomy (GTDB): domain Bacteria; phylum Pseudomonadota; class Gammaproteobacteria; order Burkholderiales; family Burkholderiaceae_C; genus JAAFIY01. The sequence goes on from JAAFIY010000072.1 coordinate 18,931, forward strand.
TATCGGGACAGGGCTTGCCCCAGTCGTGGATATCGCTTGAACAAGCGGTGCTGCACTACGCCGCCGATGAGGTGCGCTGGGAAACCGGCTCGCCAGTAGCGGTGTTTCGGGGCGGGCACAACGCGCGCACGGGGCAGCAATCGGTGATCACGGTGAGCAGCATCATCGGCACCCGGGGCGTGCCGGGCATCAA
>JAAFIY010000073.1 GCA_013297985.1 Comamonadaceae bacterium
CACCGGCGCCGATGCATTCGATGACGTAGCCGCCTTTTAAGCGCACCAAGTTGCCGGGGAAGAGGCGCTTGTAGCCTTTGGGAGGTGTTTGCTCGAAGTCTTCACGCTCAATCCACAGCTGGCCGCCGATGTTGAAGTGGCGCTGCGGCACGGGCGCCGCCCCGTCGGACGAGGGCAGGGCGGGCAGGGTGCAGCCTTCCACATAGTCGGCGCTGCCAAACACCTCGGCCCAGTTCACCAGCGTGAGCTTGATGGGGTTTAACACCGCCATGCCGCGGTGGGCGCTGTGTTCCAAGTCTTCGCGCAGGCAGCCCTCGAGCACGCTGTAGTCAATCCAGCTGTCGGCCTTGCTCACGCCAATGCGTTCGGCAAACAGGCGCAGGCTGTGCGGGGTGTAGCCCCGGCGGCGCAGGCCCACGATTGTTGGCATGCGGGGGTCGTCCCAACCTTGCACATGACCTTCATCCACAAGTTGCTTTAGCTTGCGTTTGCTGGTGAGCACATGGGTCAGGTTCAGCCGCGCAAATTCATACTGGCGCGGTTGCGGCGCGGCAATCAGGCCACCGGCGCGCAGGTGGTCCAACAGCCAGTCATAAAAGGGGCGCTGGTCTTCAAACTCCAGCGTGCAAATGCTGTGGGTGATGTGCTCCAGCGCGTCTTCAATCGGGTGGGCAAAGGTGTACATCGGGTAGATGCACCAGGCGTCGCCCGTGTTGTGGTGGTGCGCGCGGCGGATGCGGTACAGGGCCGGGTCGCGCATGTTGATGTTGGGGTGCGCCATGTCGATCTTTGCGCGCAGCACGGCGGCACCGTCGGCTAGCTCACCGTCGCGCATCTGTGCAAAACGGGCCAAGTTTTCGGCGGCGCTGCGGCTGCGAAAAGGGCTGTCGGTGCCGGGCTTGCCAAAGTCGCCACGCGCGGCGCGCATGGCTTCGGGCGTTTGCTCATCCACATAGGCCAGGCCGTGCTCAATCAGGTGCTGCGCGGCGCGGTACATAAAGGCGAAGTAGTCGCTGGCGTAGTACAGGTGGGTGCCTGACGCATCCGCCCAGTCAAAACCCAGCCAGCGCACCGCGTCAATGATGGCGTCAACGAACTCTTGGCTTTCTTTTTCGGGGTTGGTGTCGTCAAAGCGCAGGTGGCAGGTGCCGGCGTATTCAGCGGCCAGGCCAAAGTTCAGGCAGATGCTTTTGGCGTGGCCCACATGCAGATAGCCGTTGGGCTCGGGCGGGAAGCGGGTGCGGATGCGCGCCGGGTCAAGCCCGCCCGCAGCGTGGTGCGCGGCGTCGCCCGGGCTGCCACCCCAGCGGCGTTGGCTGTGGGTGCCTGCGGCCAGGTCGCGTTCAATGATCTGGCGCAGAAAGTGGCTGGGCTTCGGCGGGGTGCTGGCGGCTTCGGTGGCCGCTGCAGGGTGTGCTTGCGATGACATGCGCCAATTGTAGAAAGCGCCCAGCCCATTCTGCGGGCAGCTACTTCAAGAAAAAAAAGCCGCTTGCGGCCTGAATATCTGCCTAAGCAGCTATAAAAAATGTAGCAGCGCGCTGCCCCAGCCACCAGCCGATGGCAGTGGCGGCCAAACTCAAGGCCAAATGCAGCCCGGCCAACCAGGCGGCCAAGCCCCAGCGGGCGGCCTGCATCAGCGTCAGCACCTCGGCGCTAAAGGTTGAAAAGGTGGTGAGCGCACCCAAGAAGCCCGTCACGATCAAGAGCCGCCACACCGGGTCAGCTTGCGGCCAGTGGGCCAGCAGCGCCAGCGTAAGACCAATCAGCAAACCGCCCGCCACATTGGCCGCCAGCGTGCCCCAGGGCAGCGTGGCGCCCGGCGTGTTCAGTGCCGACGCCAGCGCCCAGCGGGCCAGCGCGCCCAGGCTGGCGCCCACACACACGGCAGCCACCTGGGCCAAAGGCGGCAAGGTGGCGGGGAGTTGGGCGGTGCTCATGACGCTAAAGGCTAGCACCACAATCAGCGTATGACTTCGCCTGACGAACTGACTGCCGCCGATTTGCATGCCGCGCTAGCCGCCCCAGTGGGCGCGCCCTTCATTGGCATCGTGATGCTGCAAACCCGCTTTACCCGGCCTTTGGGCGACGTGGGCCACCCGGGCACCTTTGATGCGCCCACCCGCCAATTGGTGGTGCCCGGCGCGGTGCCACGTGCGGTGGTCACTCAAGCCCAAACCCTGCGCGACAGTGGCCTGGCTGAGGGCTTTTGCGCTTGTGTAGAACTGTTGGTGGCGCGCGGTGCCATGGCCATCACCACCAGCTGCGGTTTTTTGGTGCTGCTGCAAGACCAGTTGCAAGCCGCAGCTGACCGCGCCACCGGCACCCCCGGCCAAGTGCCGGTAGTCAGCAGCAGCCTGCTGCAGTTGCCCGCGCTATTGGCCCAACAGCCGCAGGTGGGCGTGCTCACTATGGATGAATCGGCGCTGGGGCCGGATCATCTGCGGGCCGCAGGCGTGCCTGCGGATCGATTGGGCGACGTGATCGTGCACGGCCTGGATGCCACTAGCCACTTGGCCCAAACCATCCTGAACGACCGCGAGGGCTTGGACCTGCGCCAAGCCCAAGCCGATGTGCTGGCCTTGGCCGTGGCATTGAAAGCTGCCCATCCGCAGTTGACCGACGTGGTGCTGGAATGCACCAACCTGCCGCCCTACCAGGCTGCAATTCAACAAGCCACCGGTTTGCGCTGCCACAGTTTGCTCACCGATACCCGTTTGACAGCGTCGGCAGCACCGGCGAGTTGACGGATTGATCTGGCGGGCATGATGGAATCCCCGGGGTAGGCGGCGCCGGTTCGGGGCTAAGGTCGGGGTCCCAAAAATAGACCCGCAGTACCCAAGCCATGGCCACTTCCAACTCGTTGATGCTCGACTACATCTATCGGCACGAAAAAGACCTTGCCACCCAGGTTTTTCTGACGCAGCCCGTGGGCGGCGGCCAGGTGATCGACTACACCTGGGCGCAGTTGATGGACCAGTCGCGCCGCATGGCCGCGCACCTGCAAGCCCAGGGTTTTGCGCCGGGTTCGCGCATTGCCATGCTGACCAAAAACTGCGCCCACTTCATGATGGCCGAGATCGCCATTTGGATGGCGGGCTACACCACGGTGGCCATCTTTCCGACGGAAACAGCCGAAACCGTGGGCTTTGTGCTGGGCCATAGCGAGGCAAGCCTTTTGTTTGTGGGCAAGCTTGATACTTGGCCGCAGCAAAAGCCGGGCGTGCCTGCGGACCTGCCGTGCATTGCCTTCCCACTCGCACCCGCTGGGCACGGCTTTGAAACCTGGGACGCCGTCGTGGCGCGCACCCAACCTATGGCGGGCCAGCCCGCGCGTGGGGCCAAAGACTTGGCCGTGCTCATGTACACATCGGGCTCCACGGGCACGCCCAAGGGGGTGATGCACAGCTTTGAGCGCTTCACGGCCGCAGCGCGCGGTATTTCAGAAGACACCCGTTCACGCATCGGCGCCCACACGGCCAACCGGGTGCTGTCTTATTTGCCGCTGTCGCACATTTTTGAGCGTTCTTGGGTGCAAGGCGCGGCGCTGGTGGATGGCCGCACCCATGTGTTCTTTGCAGAAACGCTGGATACCTTTTTGGCCGACTTACATCGCGCCAGGCCCACGGTGTTCATCAGCGTGCCGCGTTTGTGGCTAAAGTTCTATCAAGGGGTGGTGTCCAAGATGCCACCGGCCAAGCTGGAGCGGCTGCTCAAGATTCCGATTGTGGGTAAGCTCGTGGCCAAAAAAGTCCGCAAGGGCTTGGGGCTTGACCATGTGTTGATCGCAGGCAGCGGATCGGCACCCATCCCGCCAGATCTGGTGGCGTGGTACCGGCGCATTGGCCTCAAGCTGTTTGAGGGCTACGCCATGACGGAAGACTGCGCCTACTCGTTTGGCTCTACCGACGAGTTCAACGAGCCGGGGTACGTGGGTGTGAAGATGCCCGGGGTAGAGGCCAAGCTGTCGCCCGAAGGTGAAATTTTGATCAAGAGCCCGGGCCAGTTGGTGGGCTACTACAAGCGGCCTGATCTAGACGCTGAAGTGTTTACCGAAGACGGTTTCTTTCGCACTGGCGACCTGGGCGAAATCAACAGCCGCGGCATGCTCAAGCTCACCGGGCGTGCCAAAGAGATGTTCAAGACGGCCAAGGGCAAGTACGTGGCGCCCGCACCCATCGAAAACCGTATCAACGCCAATCCCATGGTGGAGTTGTCTTTGGTGTCGGGGGTGGGGCAGCCTGCCGCCTACGCCATCATCTTGCTTGCTGAGCACCTGCGCCCCAAGCAAAAAGACCCAGCGGTGCGCGCTGAGGTCGAGGCCGAGCTCACGCCGCTGCTCAAGCATGTCAATGCGTCGGTAGCCGACTACGAACAGCTCAAGATGTTTGTCATCGCCAAAGAGCCGTGGTCGATCGAAAACGGCATGCTCACCCCCACCATGAAGATCAAGCGGGCCAAGATCGAAAAAGCGGTCGAACCGCTGGTGGAGAACTGGTACGCCGATCGGGCCAAAGTGGTTTGGCAAGAGTGACTCACCCCGGCTTGTCTTGACGCCCACAGCCTTCTCTACTTCACCCCCAACGCACCCAAGGAGTCCGTACGATGCGCCACCAGCCCGTTACCCGCAGCCAAACCACGCGTCGCAAGCTGCTGCTGGCAGGCAGCGCTGCAGCCGCCACACTGGGGCTGCCGCGCTGGGCGCATGCACAGGCTTGGACGCCGTCCAAGCCCATCCGTCTGGTGGTGCCCTTTGCCCCCGGTGGCAGCAGCGAAATCGTGGCGCGTGCAGTAGCCGCAGAACTGGGCCCCGCCCTGGGCGGCAGCATGTTTGTCGAGAACAAACCCGGTGGCGCGGGCACCATTGCGATGGTGGATGTAAAAAACGCCCCGCCCGACGGCCACACCTTGGTGCTGGGCCACATCGGCACGCTGGCAGTGAACCCCTTTGCCATGGCGCGCCAGCCCTACAACGTCAACGCCGATTTCAGCCCCATCACGCTGCTGGCGCGGGTGCCCAATGCCTTGGCGGTCAACGCCAGCTTGCCGGTAAAGAACCTGGCCGAGTTTTTGGCTTTGGCGCGGTCCAAGCCGGGCCAGATCAACTACGGCAGCGCAGGCAACGGCAGCGCCGGGCATTTGGTGATGGAGTACTTCAAGATGGTGAGCAACACCTTCTTGATCCACATCCCCTATCGCGGCACTGGGCCCATGCTGCAAGACGTGCTGGCCGGGCGGGTAGAGGCTACCTTCAACGGCTTTCCGCCCCTGTCTGCGCACATTAAGGCGGGCAAGCTGCGGGCGCTGGCGGTGGGCACCAGCAAACGTCTGCAAAGCCAACCCGATGTGCCCACCTTGCAAGAAAGCGGCTTTAAAGACTTTGAATCCAGTCAGTGGTACGGCCTGATGGGCCCCGCCAAAATGCCGCCCGCCATCCTGCAACGCATCAGCGAACAAACCATCAAGGTGCTGGCCAGCAGTGCGGTGTTGCAGCGCCTGCAAGCCGACGACGCCACCGCTGGCGGCGGTAGCCCGGCAGACTTCGCCAAGTTCATCACCGCCGAGCAAAACCGCTGGAAGGTGGTGGTGGCGCGGGCGAAGATTGTTGTGGAGTAAAGCCCCGCCGCTACTTACCCATCATCTGCGCGGGCAGCCAAGTCACGATGCCAGGCATCACAGTAATCAGCACCACCGCTGCGCACATCAAGAAGAACATGGGCATGGTGACGCGGGCAATCCAGGTGAGTTCGCGCCCCGTCATGCCTTGCAGCACGAACAAGTTAAAGCCCACCGGTGGGGTGATTTGCGCCATCTCGACCACCAGCACAATGAAGATGCCAAACCAGATGGGGTCAATGCCTGCGGCTTGAATGGTGGGCATGAGCACACCCATCGTGAGCACCACCATGCTGATGCCATCTAAAAAACACCCCAGAATGATGAAGAAGATGGCTAACACAAAGATCAGCCCGGCTTGGCTCAGCCCCATGGAGGTGATCCATTCAGCCAAATGCCGTGGCAAGCCGATGTAGCCCATGCTCAGGCTCAAGAAAGCCGCACCCGCCAAGATCAAACCGATCATGCAGTACAGCCGCGTGGCGCCCATCAGGCTTTCGCGAAAGGTCTGCCAGTTCAGTGAGCCTTGCACCGCAGACAGCGCCAGCGAGCCCACAACGCCTACCGCAGCGGCTTCGGTGGCGGTGGCAATACCGCTGTAGATGCTGCCCAGCACCGCCACGATCAGCAGCACCACTGGGATCAGGCTGCGCGATGCCGACAGCTTTTGCATGAAGGTGGTGCGCTCATCAGCCGGTGGCACTTGGTCGGGCCGCAACAGCGCCCACACCGCGATGTAGCCTGAAAACAGCGTGGCCAGCATCAGGCCCGGAATGACCCCCGCAATGAACAGCTTGGCAATCGACACCTCGGCAATCACGCCGTAGACGATCATGATGATCGACGGCGGAATCAACAGCCCCAGCGTGCTGGCCCCAGCCAATGTGCCCACCACCATGGGCTCTGGGTAGCCGCGGCGCTGCAGCTCGGGCAGAGTCATCTTCCCGATGGTGGCGCAGGTGGCCGCGCTGCTGCCCGACACGGCCGCAAAAATGGTGCAGCCCACCACGTTGGTGTGCAGCAAGCGCCCGGGCAGGGCCTGCATCCACGGCGCCAGACCACGGAACATGTCTTGGCTGAGCCGGGTGCGAAACAGGATTTCGCCCATCCACACAAACAGCGGCAAAGCGGTCAGCGTCCAGCTGCTGGCGCTGCCCCAAATGGTGACGGCCATGGCGTCACCCGCTGGGCGGCTACTGAATAGCTGCATCCCGATCCAGGCCACGCCAGACAGCGTGAGCCCGATCCACACCCCGCTGCCCAAAATCAAAAACAGCGCGCCGACCAGCAGCAGCGTAATGCCGATGTCACTCATGGTTTGATGCCTTTGCGCCCACCAATAGGGCGGAAGTAGCTATGATTTTGGTAGCAAGCAGCCGTTGTGCCTGCGCTATTCGTTGCGCAGGGCTTCACCGCTGTCGGTGGTTTTGCGCTGGCCGCGCAGGTGCAGCACCAGCTCATCCACAAAAGCGATCAGCAGCACGACGGTGCCAATGGCCATGCCCAGTTGCGGTATCCAGAGCGGGGTGGCGTCGTTGCTGGTAGACACGTCGTTAAACAGCCGCGACTGCCAAGCCAGTCGCACGCTGTAGAAGGCAAACAAGGCGGCCAAGGCGATGGCTGCAGCCAATGCCCACAACTCCACGGCCCAGCGGGTGCGGCCCTTCAAGGCATTGATGAGCAGCGTCACGCGAATGTGCTCGCCGCGCTTGAAGGTGTGCGCCAGCGCCAAGAAGCCTGCTGCCGCCATACAGTAGCCCGCATAGGCATCAGTGCCCGGCACGTGAAAGTGAAACTGCCGCCCCAGCACGGACAGCAGCACCATCACCAGCAGGGCCACCATAAACAGGGCCGCCAGCCAGGCCGCCCCGTCGTACAAACCATCTAACACTTTGCGCATGGTTGGCGGCCTGGTGGGCGCTTTAGCGGCGGTAAGCGTCAACCAGCGCGCGGCCTTCGGGGCCGGCTTTTTCAAGCCACTCTTTCAGCATGGTGTCGCCTACTTTGGCCATGTCGGACTGCAGCGCGGCGGGCGGCGGCAAGATCTGCATGCCGTTGGCGCGCAGGCGCTCTAGGCTTTCGGTGTTGACGCGGCGGCTGGCGGCCCAACCGCGGGTTTCGGCATCAGCGGCGGCTTTCATCACCGCGTCTTGGGTGGGCTTGTCCAGGGCGTCAAAGGCGCGTTTGTTGACGATGACCGCGTTCTTGGGCAGCCAAGCCTGGGTGTCGTACCAAAACTTCAGGTGCTCAAAGGTTTTGGTGTCAAAGCCGGTGGAGCCACTGCTCATGTAGCTTTCCACCACCCCGGTGGCCATGGCCTGCGACAGCTCTGCCGCTTGCACCGTCACAGGCTGAGCGCCCACCAGCTCAGCAATGCGAGCAGTGGCGGGGCTGTAGGCGCGCCACTTGATGCCGCGCAGGTCAGCGGCAGACGCCAAGGGGCGCTTGCTGTAGATGCCTTGCGGGGGCCATGGCACCGAATACAAAACCATCATCCCTTGCTCGCCCAGTTTCTTGTCAAGCACCGGCTTTTGCACGCGCCAAAGCTTGGCGGCTTCGTCATAGCTGTCAGCCAAAAAGGGCAGGCCGTCTACGCCAAAGATTTGCCATTCGTTTTGAAAGTTGGCCAGCAAGATCTCGCCCGCTTGCGCTTGCCCACCCTGCACCGCGCGCTTGATTTCCGGCGCCTTGAACAGCGAGGCATTGGCATGCACCGTGATCTTGAGCTTGCCGCCGGTGGCCTTGTCCACATCGTCGGCGAAGGCCTGGAGGTTTACGCTGTGGTAGTTGGTGGCGGGGTAGGCGGCGGGCAGGTCCCAGCGGGTTTGGGCCTGGGCCAGCGGTGCGGCCAAGGCAAAGGCCGCCGCAGCAGCCCCCAGCAGCGCGCGACGGGTGGCCGAGGCCATTGCGGGGCGATCCAAATGCGTCATGGCAAGAAGCTCCTTGTAGCAAAGGGGTAAGACTCAAAAGGGCAGCCGGGCACGAGGTGCCCAAGCAAGCCAAACCACTGTACGACCGACCGGGGCGCTTTGGGCATCCTGATCGTCCCGCTTGTGTTGGTGGCAGTATGCTGATAATTTATTGATAAAACGTCAACAGGTCATTCACGAAATGTTCGTCGCATGAACGCCACCCCACCCCGTCGCAAGAAGCAGGCCGCTGCTGGCCGCGCCCCAGCTGCAGCGCCTGCCGTCTTGGCTGCACCCGCGCATCGACCTGGCATCGTGTCTTCATCGCATTTGGTTTCGCCGCGCAGTCTGGAGCTTTCGGAGTTTGAGTTTGGCCTGATCGTGGCGTGGAACGCCTTTAGTCGCTGGGCGGTGCGCTGCATGGCCGCCGCTGGCTGCCCCGACCTCACCATCACCGACGTGCTGTTGTTGCACCACGTGTGCCATCGAGCGCGCAACAAAAAGCTGGCCGACATCTGCTTCGTGCTCAATTACGAAGACACCCATGTGGTGGCTTACGCGCTGAAAAAGCTCGTGGCTGCGGACCTGGTGCAGGCCGACAAGGCGGGCAAAGAAGTCTTCTATCACCCCACACCCCGAGGCGAAGCCTTTGTGCAGACCTACCGCGAGGTGCGCGAAGAGTGCCTGGTGAAGAGCCTAGACACCGAACTGAACGCCGATATTGGTGAGCTGGCCCGCCTGCTGCGCACCATGAGCGGCATGTATGACCAAGCCGCCCGCGCCGCCACGTCTTTGTAGCCCACGCCCATCATCAACATGACCCTATCCACCCCCGCACGCTGGCAGTTCTGGATCGACCGGGGCGGCACCTTCACCGATATCGTGGCGCGCAAGCCCGACGGTACGCTGGCTACCCACAAGCTGCTCAGCGAAAACCCAGAGCGCTATCGCGACGCGGCGGTCGCGGGCATTCGACATCTGTTGGGCGTGGCCCCCGGCCAGCCGGTGCCTGCCGAGCAGATTGAATGCGTGAAGATGGGCACCACCGTGGCCACCAATGCGCTGCTTGAGCGCAAGGGCGAACCCACGCTTCTGGTGACCACCACGGGTTTCCGCGACGCCCTGCGGATTGCCTACCAAAACCGCCCCCGTTTGTTTGATCGCCAAGTGGTGCTGCCCGAGCTGCTGTACAGCCGCGTGATCGAAGCGCAAGAGCGTTTGGCGGCGGACGGTGCAGTGCTACAAGCGCTGGATGAGGCCCATCTGAGCGAGCGCCTGTGGGCCGCGCATGACGCAGGGATCAAGAGCGTGGCCATCGTCTTCATGCACGCCTGGGCGCACCCCGCGCATGAGCAGCGTGCCGCTGCGCTCGCGCGTGACGTGGGCTTTGAGCAGATCAGCGCGTCGCATGCGGTGAGCCCGCTGATTAAATTTGTCAGCCGTGGCGACACCACGGTGGTGGACGCGTACTTGTCACCCATCTTGCGCCGCTATGTGCAGCAGGTGGCCGCTGAGTTGCCCGGTGTGCCGCTGTACTTTATGCAAAGCAGCGGCGGGTTGACCGATGCGCAAGTGTTTCAGGGCAAAGACGCCATTTTGTCGGGCCCAGCAGGTGGCATCGTGGGCATGGCCCGCACGGCCGAGGGCGCAGGGCATCGGCGGGTGATCGGGTTTGACATGGGCGGCACCTCTACCGACGTGTCGCACTACGCAGGCACTTTTGAGCGCGAATTTGAAACCCAAGTCGCCGGTGTGCGCATGCGTGCGCCGATGATGAGCATCCACACCGTGGCAGCCGGTGGCGGCTCCATCTTGGCTTTTGACGGCGCCCGTCTGCGCGTGGGGCCGCACAGCGCAGGTGCTAACCCCGGGCCCGCTTGCTACCGACGCGGCGGTCCATTGGCAGTGACGGATGCGAACGTGCTCTTGGGCAAGATCCAGCCCGAATACTTTCCAGCGGTGTTTGGCCCAGGGGCCAACGAAAAGCTCAACCGGGAGGCCACGCAAAAGGCGTTTGCAGAGCTGGCTGAGCGTGCGGGTAAGTCAGCCGAAGCATTGGCCGAAGGTTTCTTGCAAATTGCGGTGCAGCAGATGGCCAACGCCATCAAGAAAATCTCGGTGGCGCGGGGCTATGACGTTACCCGCTACACGCTGCAGTGCTTTGGCGGCGCGGGTGGCCAACACGCCTGCCTGGTCGCCGATGAGCTGGGTATGACGCAGGTCTACATCCATCCGCTGGCGGGCGTGCTGTCGGCCTACGGCATGGGGCTGGCCGATCAAGCCGTGATGCGTGAACAGTCGGTTGAGCAGCCGCTGAACGCAGCCACTTTGACCCATGTGCAAGGCGCGCTCCAACACTTGGCGGATCAGGCACGCAGTGCCCTGGCGCAGCAAATCGTGGGTGACGCCGCGTTGATCGAGGTGCGCCAAAAGCTGCAACTGCGCTATGAGGGCAGCGACACGGCGCTCACGGTAGACGCGGGCGACTTGCGCGTCGCTTCAGGTCAAGTGCTGGCCAACTTGCGGCGGGCGTTTGAAGACGCCTACCGACAGCGCTTTGCCTTTGTGATGGCCGATAAGCCCCTGGTGGTGGCCGCAGCGGTTGTGGAGGCGGTTTTGCCAGGAGTGCCGGCTACAGAACAAGTGCAGGCCGCCGCGCAGGCTCAGGCTGCTCCCACGCACGCACAGGTGCCTTTTTACGCAGAAGGCCAATGGCATACGGCCAGCCTCTTGCTGCGCGACGACTTGCGGCCCGGCCATGAAGCCATCGGCCCCGCCGTGATTGCAGAACGCAATGCCACCACCGTGGTGGAGCCTGGTTGGGTGGCCCAGGTGACCGCCCACAACCATCTGCTGCTGCAGCGTCGCTTGCCGCGTGCCGCGCGGGTGGCGGCGGGCACCACGGTAGACCCGGTGCTTTTGGAGGTGTTCAACAACCTGTTCATGAACATTGCCGAGCAAATGGGGCTGCAACTGCAGAACACCGCGCATTCAGTCAACATCAAGGAACGTTTGGATTTCTCCTGTGCGCTGTTTGATGCCCAGGGACACCTGATTGCCAACGCGCCGCACATGCCGGTGCATTTAGGGTCAATGGGCGAAAGCATTAAAACCGTGGTGCGTGACAACGCTGGGCGTATGCAGCCTGGTGACGTCTACGTGCTCAATGACCCATATCACGGCGGCACCCACTTGCCAGACATCACCGTGATCACGCCAGTGTTTCTGGGCACTGACACACAACCGCAGTTCTATGTGGGCTCACGCGGACACCATGCCGATGTAGGCGGAACCACGCCGGGCTCAATGCCCCCGTTTTCCACCACGGTGCAAGAAGAAGGGGTGGAAATTCGCAACTTCTTGCTGGTGCAAGGCCGCCCTGCCGATGAGGGCGGTCCGCTGTTTCGTGAAGCGGATATGCGCGCGCTGCTGCTGTCGGCCACCTGGCCCGCGCGCAACCCAGATCAAAACCTGGCAGACCTCAAAGCACAAATCGCTGCCAACGAAAAAGGTGCGCAAGAGCTGCGCCGCATGGTGGACCAGTTTGGGCTGCCTACGGTGCAGGCCTACATGCAGCATGTGCAAGACAACGCTGAAGAATCGGTGCGCCGCGTGATCACCCGGCTGCAAGACGGGCAGTTCACCCTGCCGCTGGACAACGGGGCGCAGATTTGCGTGGCCATTCGGGTGAACGCCGCAGAGCGCAGCGCCACGATTGATTTCGCGGGCACCAGCGCCCAGCAAACCAATAATTTCAACGCGCCCACGGCAGTCTGCATGGCGGCGGTGCTGTATGTGTTTCGCACCCTGGTGGACGACGAAATCCCGCTCAATGCTGGATGCTTAAAGCCCCTCAACGTGTTGATTCCGCCTGGCAGCATGCTCAACCCCAACCCGCCCGCGTCGGTGGTGGCGGGCAATGTGGAAACCAGCACCTGCATCACCAACGCGCTGTTTGGCGCGTTGGGCGTGATGGCGGGCGGCCAGCCCACCATGAACAACTTCACTTTTGGCGACGCGGATCATCAGTATTACGAAACCATCTCGGGTGGCACCGGTGCGGGCGGCGTGTTTGATCCTGCCACCGGCGCGCTGACTGGCGGCTTTGCGGGCACGTCGGTGGTGCAAGCGCACATGACGAATTCACGGCTGACGGATCCCGAAGTGCTGGAGCGCCGCTTTCCGGTACGGCTGGAGAGTTACGCCATTCGCCGCGAAAGCGGCGGCGACGGGCGTTGGCGCGGGGGTGACGGCGGCGTGCGCCGTGTGCGCTTTTTAAAGCCCATGACCGCCAGCATCCTGAGCAACGGTCGCTTGCATCCAGCCTTTGGCGCGGCGGGCGGCCAAGCCGGCCAGCCCGGTATCAACCGGGTGGTGCACGCAGACGGGCAGACGCAAGAGCTCGGCCATATTGCCGAAGTGGCCATGCAAGTCGGCGACGTGTTTGAAGTGCATACGCCGGGAGGCGGGGGCTTTGGTTCGGCGTCGTAAGGGAGGGCCGTGGAGCGCGCTTGGGAGCCTGCGATAGGGCGTGAGCCACGCGCCCGGCGCGGGCCCTACAAGCACACCACACCCACCAGCCGCTACCGGCGAGCGCCAGGCACAGCCACGCAGTCCAGCCCACATGGCTTAGGTGATGGGCGCCGCGCACCCATTGGGTGGCGCCCAGTAAACCCCCAGCAGCCAGCACCCCAAAGGCCACCCAGCGTGCGGCGCGTGGCGCGGGTCGGTACAGCATCAATGCCAGTGGCCAAAAGGCAAAGCCTGCGGCGGCGTGGCCCGACGGAAAACAGCCCACCGACTGGGCCTGCCAGCTCCAGCCGCGCCAATGCGACACGTCCAAGTACATGCCGCCAAAGCGCATCAGGTCCCAGGGGCAGGGCACCCCGCTGTGCGCCTTGATCAGTGGCATGGCAAGCAGGCACAGCAGGCTCAGCCACAGGCCGACCGCGCGATCAGCTGCGGTGGTGTAGCGCCAAGGGCCAAAGGGCCAGCGCAGTGCCACCAACCACAGCAACAGCACAAGGCCACTGGCCGCACGGCCGCCCTGATGGAGCACACCCGCCGCTAGCCAGTGGTGCTGCCAGATAAAGCCCAGGTCGTCACCCACCCAAGCGGTGGTGATGGCGTCTAGCCCCAAGGCGTCCCAGGCCAGCAAGGCCGCCAGCGCCGCGGCCAAGATCAATGCCAAGGCGTGGCTGGGGGCGAGACGGCGGCTGCCTAGCGTCGGCACGACTGAGACAGATCCCACTGCTTGTCGTACACCTCGGTTTGCACATCCAGCAGCCCCAGGGTGGTGTGAAACCAGTGGTCGTGGCTATGGGGCTTGGCCGCGCGCTGGGCAATGCAATCGGCACTCACACCAAAGTGCTGTTGGTAGCTGGCCGAAAGCCACAGCAGCATGGGCACTTTCTTTTGCTGGGTGGGGGCAATTGCGTAGGGCATGCCGTGTAGGAACAGGCCGTTTTCGCCCAAGGATTCGCCATGGTCAGAGGCGTACAGCATCACGGTGTCAAAGCGCTCGCTTTGGCGCTGCAAAAAGGCCAGCGTCTGCACCAGGAAATCGTCGGTCGCCAGCAGCGCGTTGTCATAGCTGTTGGTGATTTGCTCCACGCTGCAGCGACGCAGATCGTCGGTGTCACAGGTAGGCAGCCACCGCTGGTGCTCGGGCCCATGGCGACGAAAGTACGCAGGCCCGTGGTTGCCCAGCATGTGCAGCACCAACACCTGGCTGGTGGTGGCCTGGCTGACCAAGGCATCGGCATCGCGCAGCAGCACACCGTCTAGGCAATGCTGGCCGTTGGCACACCAGCGGCTGTCGTGTTCGTCGCTGAGATCTTCGGTGGGGATGCCCTCGCACACCCCTTTGCAGCCCGACTGGTTGTCGCGCCAGCGCACCTGGAGGCCTGCGCGCTGCAGCAAATGCAAAAGCCCCTCTGAGCGGCGAATGCGATCTTCGTTGTAGTCGCGCCTGCCGATGGCAGAAAACATGCAGGGCACCGACACTTCGGTGTTGGTGCCGCAAGAAGTGACGTCGGTGAAGTTAATGAGCTGGCCCTGCCCATTGGCCAGCGCTTGGCTTTGCCAGCGGGCCAGTTCGGGTGTGGTCTGGCGTGCGTAGCCGTTCAAGCCCCAGTTGGCGGCGCGGGCGGTTTCGCCCACCACCAGCACCATGAGCACCGGGCGCTGGCGCTGCGCCCAGGTGGGGGCCAGGGCAGCGTCAGTGCCGACTTGGATGCGTTCTAGCGTGGCTTGGCGACCATCGTCCAGCAGCACCCGGGCGCTGGCGTAAATCACATTGGCTGGGGTGATCAGGTAGCGCAACTCCCGCTGGTTGCGCATCAGGCTGGCCATGGACTGAAAGTTCAGCATCACCGTGCCGACCACGCCCACCAAGGCCAAGGCCAGCAGGCCCAGCCGCCAGGCCAGCGGCTTGGCCCAGGCTTGGCGCCAGCCAAGCGTTTGGCCCGGGTTGGCGAGTGGTTTGCGGCGCACCCACAGCAGTAGCAGCACGGGCGGTACACCCCACAGCAGCAGGTGACCCCACAGGCTTAAGGTGAGCAGTTCGCTGGCCTCGCGCCAGTCGGTGCGCAGCACGTTGCGCATCATGCTTGGGTCTAGCACGATGCCCAGGTGTTGCATGTAGAAGGCCGTGGTGGTGGCCGCAAGCACGGCCGCGATCAGCACCCACCGGGCGGCGCGGCCCCAAGCCACCAGAACCAGCAGCAACACGTGCACGCTGGCCACAAACACCCACATGGAAAGCGCCATGCGCCACTGGGTGCCACCATCGGTCTGGTGGGCCATCGACACCGCCTTCACGAAAGCCCCGTTGCAGGCCAGTGCCAGCCAGAGACTCGTCAGCACAATCAACCAGCCAGTGCCCATTTGAGGGCGAAAACGCTCAGGTATCAAACGCGGAATCAACATCAGCCCGACTTTGCAAGTCAGTGGCTTAAGTCCGACTTAAAGTTAGGGTTTTGACAAGAGGAAACGCGCCAAATGCGGGTGTTGCTGGTCGAAGACGACGCCATGGTGGGCGCGGCGGTGCGCCAGGGTCTGTTGCTGGCCGGCTTTGCGGTGGACTGGGTGCGCGATGGTGTTCAGGCCGACGCGGCCTTGGCCAGCGTGGACTACGACGCGGTGCTGCTAGACCTGGGCCTGCCGCAGCGCGACGGCATGAGCATATTGGCCGCCTGGCGCGAGCAGGGCCAGCACGTGCCTGTGCTGATCGCGTCTGCCCGCGACGCCGTGGCCGACCGCATTGCGGGCCTAGAAGCCGGGGCTGACGACTATGTGCTCAAGCCCTTTGATCTGGATGAGCTGGTGGCTCGCTTGCGCGCTGTGCTGCGCCGCCGGGGCGGACAAGCGAAGGCGCTGCTGTACGCGTGGGGTGGGCAGTTGGTGATGGACCCCGCTCGGCATGAAGTCACGCTCAGCGGCGCCCCGGTGGGCTTGTCTGCGCGCGAGTTTGCGGTGTTAGAGGTGCTGATGCGCCGCCCCGGCGAGGCCATTGCCCGCACCCGCATCGAAGAAAGCGTCTACGCCTGGGGCGAAGAAGTTGGCAGTAACGCGGTAGAGGTGCATCTGCACAACCTGCGCCGCAAGCTGGGCATCGAGCGCATTGTCAATGTGCGAGGCGTGGGCTACAAGGTGGACGCATGACCCCCCGGCTCGCTGGCGGACGCTCCATTGAATCGCGTTTGCAGCGCCCTATGGCTTTGGCGCTGGTGGTGGGCGCATTGCTGGTGTCGCTGGTGGCGTATTGGGTGACGTTGGAAGAAATGCACGAGGTGTTCGACAGCGACCTGCAAAACGTGGCCGAAGCCATGGCCGCACACCACGTGGCCAACTATCAACCCACCGATGCGCCGCCGGTGCTGCCCGTGCGCACAGATGGTCCCCAAGACACTGAAATCGTTACCCTGACCTGGCTGCGCGTGAGCCCATCGGCCGGGGGCAGCTTAGGTCTGGCGCCGACGGCTCAGCGCCACTACGCATCTGACCCGCGCGTCAAGCTGCCCTATGTGGCGCAGACCGGGCTGCAGCGCATGCAGGTGCAAGACGAGGGTTGGTACATCTACACCCATGTGTTTGAGGGCGGCGTGGCGCAGGCGGCCCAGCGGGTGGCTGCCCGCCAGCAGATGGCCATTGAGACCGGGGCGCAGGTGCTGCCCATCACCTTGGCTTTGTTCATGGTGGTGGCTTTGTTGCTGCGTTCGGCCTTGCGCCGCGGCTTGGCCACCGTCAACGACACCGCGCATGAACTCGCCCAGCGCAGCGGTGCCAGCCTAGCGCCGTTGCCACATGAGCAAGCGCCGCAAGAGCTGGTGCCATTGGTCGATGCGCTCAACAAGCTCATGACCCAGGTCGGCCAAACGCTGGAGGCGCAGCGCCGCTTTACCGCCGACGCCGCGCATGAGCTGCGCACCCCTATCACCGCGCTGCGGCTGCAGGCCCAGCTGGTGCAGCGTAGCCCCGACGAGCCCCAGCGCGCAGCGGCGATGGCCGACTTGCTCAGCGGTATTGACCGCGCGCAGCGATTGGTGGAGCAATTGCTGCAAATGGCCCGCACCGGCCCAGACGCTCCGCTGGACCAGAGCCACGCTGCCGCGCAGACTGACCTACAGGCGCTGGCCGCTCAAGCGGTGCAGGCCTTTGAATGGCAA
The DNA here is from genome assembly GCA_013297985.1 of Comamonadaceae bacterium. Lineage (GTDB taxonomy): Bacteria > Pseudomonadota > Gammaproteobacteria > Burkholderiales > Burkholderiaceae_C > JAAFIY01. Next base: position 17,195 of record JAAFIY010000073.1, read on the forward strand.
GCGCGGCATGCGCAGATTGATTTGGGCTTGACGCCCTCCGCGGCGGCCCAAGCCCCATTGCAGGCAGGGGCCTATTTGATCCAAGGCGACGCTGAGAACACCCGGCTGCTCTTGCACAACCTCATCGACAACGCGTTGCGCTACACGCCTGCAGGCGGGCGGGTTGATGTGTGTGTGCACCCCCGTGTGCTCGGTGTCAGCGGCGTGCAGCTGCAGGTCAGCGATGACGGTCCGGGCATTGATGTCCAAGAACGCACGCGGGTGTTTGATCGTTTCTATCGGGGCCGGGCCGCGTTGGCGGCCACGAACGCTGGCGCCGCTTCGGTAGCCAGCAGCGGCAGTGGGCTGGGCTTATCGATTGTGGCGGCTGTCGCACAGCGCCAGGGGGCACTCATCCATCTGGCGCCTGCTAAGCCGGGGGCGCACGAACGGCCGGGGTTGCAGGTCACGGTGCAGTGGCCCATTGGGGGCGACTAGGGCGCCACAGCGCAAGCTTGGTCGCTGCCCGCGACCCGCAGGCCTTGTTCACACAGCAGCCGCGCCTGGGTCGGCCCCATGCCCCTGACGCGGCGCTGCAAATCAGCCCAACTGGCAAAAGCGCCGTCTTGTCGGGCTGCCAAGATCCGCCGTGTGTGCGCAGGCCCCAGGCCGCGCAGGCTGTCCAGATCGGCTTCTGTGGCGGTGTTGATTTCGATTACCCGGGTAGCAGGCGCCATTTGTGCCACAGCTACACAGGCTTGGTTCGCTATCAAAAAAATAGCTGCTTGGGCAATCCAGCAGGGCGCAAGCGGCCTATTCTTCATGAATCGATCAAGCGCTGCGACTCTGCAGCCACCGCATGTAGCGCGCCACGCCGGTGGCCACGTCGGCAAAGTCTGCGGTGTAGCCCGCGCGACGCAAGGCGCCTAAATCCGCTTGAGTGAAGCTTTGGTACTTGCCCACCAGGGCCTCGGGGAAGGGTGTGTATTCAATGTGGCCCTGGGCCACGGCGTCGTTCAAGCTCAGCGCACTGGCGTCCTGCCCGGCGCGCTGCGCATTGAGCACCGCCAGTGCCACGTCGTTGAAGGGCTGCGCCCGGCCGGTACCCAGGTTGAACAGGCCGTTGGCGTCAGGGTGATCCAAGAACCACAGGTTGACGGCCACCACATCGTCCACGCTCACAAAGTCACGCTGCTGCTGTCCTGCCGCATGGCCACCATAGGCGCCAAAGAGCTTCACCCGCCCCTCGCGCTGCAGTTGGTGAAACTGATGAAACGCCACACTGGCCATGCGGCCCTTGTGCTGTTCGCGCGGGCCATACACGTTGAAGTAGCGAAATCCCACCACCTGAGCGGGCCCCTCGGCAAAACCCAGGCCAATGCGCCGACGCAGCCACTGGTCAAACAGCAGCTTGCTGTAGCCGTAGACGTTCAAAGGCGCTTCGCAGGCGGGGTCTTCGCGAAAGGTTTGCGAGC
>JAAFIY010000074.1 GCA_013297985.1 Comamonadaceae bacterium
GCATGCTGGCCGACCGCGGCAGCATGGCCATTGTGTTGGTGGAGCAGTACTACGACTTCGCGCGTGAACTGGCCGACCACTATGTGGTGATGGAACGCGGCGAAGTCATTGCCCAAGGGCCAGCCAGCGAGATGGACGCCAAGAATATTCGGGGCTTGGTGGCGATTTGAACCCCTGCTGCGGCTATGCGGCCATGGGGGTGCACCGTGCCAGTGTCCACCTTATGGAGATGTAGGCTCTGGTCTGAAAGCAGTCGCAAAGAAATCGTTCTTCGACACCGCTACCTGAATTGCCCGAGGCCCCTGAGGGCGTTGCACCCAGCTCGATCACCGCGCAAGGGTGCAGTGACCTCTGCCCCCATTCAGGCACCAGACCCAGGGGCGTTAGCTTCGACGAAGCGAACGCCCCACCTCCAACAGAGTTTGGCGCAGCCAAGCGTGAGCCGGGTGCTGCGCCAAGCGTTCATGCCAAATCATGCTCATGCGACTGAGCGCCGTTGGCACCGCCACAGGGCAAGCGAATTGCTTGGTGAACTGAGGCGGGGCAAACCGCAGCGCGATGAGGCGCGGCACAGTTAGCACCGCGTCGCTTTCCGCCACGATCTGCGGCGCAGCCGCAAAATGGTTCACCGTAATCGAGATACGGCGGGTCAGGCCCTTTTCTGCCAGCTTGTCGTCGACAAAACCACGGGCATCCCCGCGTGGGCTGACGAGCAGGTGCTTGGCCTTGGCAAACTGGGCCAAGGTCGGTGCCTTGCGCGCAAAGGCATGGTCCTTGCGCACCACGCACACGTAGTCGTCCTCCACCAACGTCTCGATGGCAAAGCGCGGGGGCGGCTCGCTCCAAGAGGTGCAAACGACATCGGCCTCGCGGGCGTCAAGCATCTCCAGCGCCCTTCCCCCGGTGGGCACGATCCGCAAGTCGACACCCGGCGCCTCCCGCGCCAGGCGCTGCACCAACGGCGGAGCCACCACCGCCGTGAAATAGTCGTTGGTGGCAATCGTAAAGCTGCGTTGCTCCGTGGCAGGGTTGAACTCCGACGGTGCCAGAACCTGCTGAAGCTCTGCCAGCAAGGTGCGTACCGGCTCCTCTAGCTCAATGGCTCTGGCCGTGGGCCTTAACTTACCCGGCCCGCGCACGAACAGCTCGTCGTTGAGCTGGTGTCGCAGCCGACCTAGCGCACTGGACACCGCAGACTGCGTGAGAAACAAGCGTTGCGCTGCACGCGTGACGCTGCGTTCCAGCATGACTGCGTCGAACACCACAAGCAAGTTGAGATCAAGGCGACGGAGATTCATGCTCTACAACCAAGACAGTGATTTCATCAATATTGTTTATACAAAACATTCGTTGGATTTCTGAACTGGGTGCGCCCATTCTTCGCTCCATGGCAAAGGCATGTCGCCAGGCCACTTGTGAAGCAAAGGACTTGATCATGGGCAGACTCAATGGAAAGACGGCTGTTATCACTGGCGGCAACTCGGGCATCGGCTTGGCCACAGCCAAGCTGTTTGTGGACGAGGGCGCGAAAGTCGTGATCTTTGGCCGCGACGGTTCTACCCTCGACCGCGCAGCCACCGCACTGGGCCCAGCTGCGGTCGGCGTGCAAGGCGACGTCACGCACGTCGAAGATCTGCAGCGTGCTTTCGGCCTCGCGCGCAATCGCTTTGGCAAGGTCGATGTGGTGTTTGCCAATGCGGGTGTGGCTGAGTTTCGGCCGCTGGAGATGATCGACAACGCGCATTTCACGCGCCAGTTCGACATCAATGTCAAGGGCGTGCTCAGCACCGTTCAACAAGCGCTGCCGCACTTGAACAACCCGGCCAGCATCGTGCTGACGACCTCGGGCGTGAACAAGATCGGGCTACCGATGAGCAGCGTCTATAGCGCCACCAAAGCAGCAGTGCGCTCGTTCGCCCGCACCCTGTCTGCGGAGCTCATTGGGCGTGGCGTTCGCGTCAACGCGGTGAGTCCGGGCTACACCGAAACGCCGATCTTTGGGCGCATGGGCTTAAGCGAAGAGCAGATTCAAGGAATTGCCGCCGATGCGCTGAAGTCAGTGCCCCTGGGCCGGATGGCCGACCCCGCCGAGATCGCCCGCGTTGCGCTGTTCCTGGCGAGCACCGAATCCAGCTACCTCGTGGGCGTTGAGATCGATGCCGACGGTGGCCAAACCTCGATCTGAACTCGTCACATCACCCATCGGAGACCGTCATGCACAACCTCATCATGTACACCAGCGTGGCCATCGGCCTTCTGGCCTGGGCCACGATCCTGCGTCTGAACTGGCCGCGGCTCGCCAGCCAAGGTTTCGCAGCCACCTTCACGTTCCTGGCGGCGATCCACCTGTTCCGCCCAATCGGGCTGATCGCGTTGCTACCGCAACACCTGGACCCCGCGCCCTTTGGCTTCACGCAGAGCTACCTGCTGCAGGTGGGTTGGGGCGATGCGGCGTCTGCCGTGCTGGCCGCTGTGGCCATCTGGGCCGTGCTGGGTAAATGGCGTGGCGCGATGGCCTGGGCCTGGGCCTTCGTGGTCGTCGGCACGCTGGACACGCTGAACGCTGGGCCGCAATTCATCCTAGCGATCAAGGACCAGAGCCTGGTGGGTGCCCTGGGCTGGCTGATCCTGACCATCTATGTGCCCGCGCTCATCGTCACCGAGGCCGTGCTGGTATGGCTGCTGATCCGCCAGAGCCGCAAAGCAGAAATCTCATCGCGGCAGCCGCACCTTGCCTGACCTCGCTAACTCCACCTTTTCTTTCCTTCGCTCCAACGCTTTACCGGAGATCCATCATGACCCGCATTTCGACCCCTTCGCGGTACGCCATTCGCACCCTGCTGACCGCGGTGCTCGCCACCCTCGGCGCCGCCACGCTCACGTGGGCCGCCGAACCGCAGTTCAAGCCGCTGTACCAAGACAGCGCCCGGACCATCGTGCCCAGCCGCACGGTGCACTCCGAAGGCAAGGGCGTGTTCCTGGAGAACATCGTCGCTTTGGGCGATGGTAGTTTTGCGGTGACCAGCTTGTTCGACGGACGCATTCTTCGCGTGGCCGCTGACGGCGCCACCACCGTGCTGGCCACCGTGCCGGGCCATGCTTCGGGCATTGAGCGAGATGGTCAAGGCGGCCTCGTCGTGGGCGGCTGGGGCCAGGACGAGCGGCGCGTGTTGTGGCGTGTCACTTCTGACGGCTCCGTTTCCGAACTCGTGCCGCTACCAGAGGCTGCGATGCCCAATGGCATCACCACGCTGCGCCCCGGCGTGCTGCTGGTAGCCGATTCGGTGAAGGGCCTGATCTGGCGCGTAGACATCGCCGCCAAGACAGTAAGCGTGTGGAAGGCGGATGTGCTGCTCGGCGGCTTCAACCCCGAGGTCAAGCCAGCGATTCCGGCGGTCAACGGCCTGAAGCTGCATCGCGGCCATGTCTACGCGAGCAACATGTCGCTAAACCACTTTGTGCGCATCAAGGTTCAGCCCGACGGCAGTCCCGGCGCCGCCGAGGTCTATGCGAAGGATGTCTTTGCCGATGACTTCGCCATCGACGCGCAGGGCCGCATCTACGCCACCACCCATGCTTACGACTCGGTGGTGCGCATCGATGCCAATCGCAAGCCCACGGTCATCGGCCAGCGCGCCCAAGGTCTACAAGGCGCCACCGCGCTGGCCTTCGGCCGCGACGTCAAGGGCCGGCAAGAACTGGTCGTCGTCACAAACGGTGGCGTCTACGTGCCGCCGGCCTGGGGCATCGAAGACGCCAAGGTTGTGCGGCTGACGCTGCCGGCGGCACGCTGAATCTCGACGCCCAGGAGCATCGACCGTGAACACCACGACCGCCATCCCCGCCGTGCCCGCTGCGCCTGCCGCGCCCGGCCTCAGTGCCGTCCAGCGCGGCGCATTGTTCGGCCTCACCGCAGCCGTGATCTGGGGGCTGATGCAAGCCTCGGCACGGCTGGCCGTGGCCCAGGGCCTGAACCCGATGGACCTGGCAGCGCTGCGCTTCGGCGGCGCGGCTCTGGTATTGCTGCCGTGGTTGCTGCGACACGGCGTGCGCAACATGGCGGGGCTGGGCTGGCGACGCGCTGCGACGTTCGCGCTGCTCGTCGGCCCGCTGTTCTTCATGACCAACGTCGGCGGCTTCCACTTCGCGCCGCTGGCCCATGGCACGGTGCTGCTGCCGGCGTCGTTCATCGTCGCCAGCAGCCTGCTGGCGGCCTGGGTGCTGCGTGAACGCATCAGCGCCGCCCGCCTGGTTGGCTTCGGCTTCGTGGTCGCCGGCATGGTGGCCATCGCTGGGCCCGGCCTGTGGAGTGCAGGCTCGAAGGCCTGGATTGGCGACCTGATGTTCATCGCTGCCGGCCTGATGTGGGCGGGCGCCACGATCCTCGTCAAGCGCTGGTCTGCAAGCCCCTTGCAGATGACGGCGGCGGTGGCCGTGCTCTCGGCAACTCTGTTCCTGCCGCTGTATGCCCTGTTCGGCACGCCCGGGCACCTGATGCAACTGCCTTGGAAGGTCACGGTCGGCCAGCTGGCAGTGCAGGGCCTGCTGGCGGGCGTCGGCGCGGTGCTGGCGTTCACCCGCTCGGTGCAACTGTTGGGGCCAGCCAAGGCGGCGGTGTTCCCGGCACTGGTGCCGGCGTTTGGGTTGCTTGTCGGCGTACCACTCACCGGCGATGTGGTCACTGCGTGGCAGGCCGCCGGGCTGTGCTTCACCACCCTCGGCCTGCTGTTTGCGATCGGTGCGATTCCAGTGCCTGGGCGCTGGGTCCACAAGTCAAACCTAAGCTAGATGTTGATGCATAGAAATCGCCGCAGCGGTGCCTTGGTGGTCGCGCGCCTGGGCTTGGGCGCGAGGCTCGCTAGTGGCAAGACAGCAGGCGGTGCTGGGCCCAGCCCGCGCCCTGGCGGATCACGGTGTGGTGGGTCAGCAACCAACGACATCGTCTCGCCACAGCGGGCGTACGCGCCCTTGCTAGCGGCCCTGTGAGCAGCAAAAGCAAAGTTGACTCTGAAAGGTTAAGGTAGCACTTCAAATACTAAAAACTGGTTGCGATCCGTGGCCGAATCGGCTGCGGGAAAGTTGTCATCTGCCACCACCACCAGGCTGCGTCGTCCGTTGGCCAAGCGCAGGCCAAAGGTGATGCCTTCCAGGTTGGCGATGCCGCCCAATTGGGTTTTGAGGGTTTCAAAGTCGAACACCAGCCGCTTGGTGACCGGGGTGTAGGTTGCACCGACCAGGGCAGGTGTGTTCAGCACGTTGGTGGCGTTGGCGACGTTGATTTCGTACAGCCGCACCTGGTTGCCCACCACGCCCACGCTAAAGCTGCGCTCCAGCACCAAGAAACGGGTTTCAGACAGCGCCAGGATTTCAGTGGGACCGTTCACGGTAAATGAGCCTGCGGGCACCGGCTCTACCTGCACCCGCTCAATCGGGTAGGCGTATTGCGCGACGGCCTGGCCGCTGGCGCGGTCAAAGGCGGTGATGCGCGAGACGGCGCCAGCCGTCAGCGTGGGTGAGGGGCCGTCTTGGAACAACGCGCCTTCCATGATGACCATGGCGCGGCTGTTGTTGGGCGTGAACGCGATGCCTTCAAACACCGCATTGCCACGCGGGCCGACTTCGCTGGCCGACATGCGGAACATGGCGGGCAGGGTGTACTCACGCACATCGGTGCCGTCAGGCCGCACTTCTCGGATGAAGGGGTCGATGATGCGAGCCGTGGGGTTGGTGGCGCTGACCAGCGTCCGATCGCCTTCGCTCAACCAGACGTAGTTGCCAGTTGCACGGTCAACGCGCACTGATTCGGGATCTGCCACCAGCGGATCGGGCACCTTGGGGTAGACCGCGCCGCCGGGCTGGCGCAGCGTGATCACCGAGGTAAAGGTCACGCCGGTGAAGCTGTTGGCATCGAAGGTCAGCTGCGCGGTGTACGTGCGCGGCGGGTTGCCTGAATCGGCGGTGGTGCGGTCGTCGGACTGCAGCACGTAGCGGTTGTTGGCGGCGTCGTAGTCAATGCCTGACAAGCCACCCACTACCGTGCCGCCAAATTCGACACGGCGCGGCAACACCTGTTGACCGATCAGGCGCAGGCTGCTGACGGTGACGTCGCTGTCGGGTTCATCGTCGTTGCCGCCGCAGGCGCTCAGGCTCAATGAGGCTGCAAGAGCCAGGGCGCAGGCGGCGGCCAAGGTGGCCAGGCGGGCTGTGTGCATCGCGGGTCTCCGGTTGAACCAAATCAACCCGCAGGCTAGAAGGCCTGTGTGACAGTTCTTTAACCCGCTAGCCGTGGCAATTCAATTGGTCCGCCAGATCGCCGAAGTCCCGCGCATGCAGCGTGTTGGCGGCCACCGGCGAGACGTGTTTGACATGCGCCGCGCCAAACTCCAGCGGCCGTTCGATGTAAGCGGTTTGCAGCCCGCAGGCGCGGGCGGCAGCCAAGTCGTCGTGGTGGGCGGCCACCAGCATCACTTGAGCTGGCGGCAGATCAAAGGTGGCCGCAGCGCCCAGATAGGCCTCGGGCTGGGGCTTGTAGGCACGGTAGAGCTCGGCGCTCAGGATGGCGTCCCACTGCAGGCCGCCGTGGCGCGACAGGTTGGCCAGCAGACCCACATTGCCGTTCGACAAGGTGCAGCAGCGATAGCGCAGCCGCAGGCGCTTGAGGCCCGCGCGCACATCGGGCCAGGGGTTCAGGCGGTGCCAGGCGCGATTGAGGTGGGCGCGCTCGGCTTCACTGAGGTGCGCCAGGCCAAATTGCGGCAATAACTCATCCAAGATGCTGCGGTGCAGGTCGTCGATGCGCGTCCAGCCCTGCTGGCCGCTGCGCACCCGCTGCATGGCCGGCTGGTAGCCCGCGCGCCAGGCCAGCGCAAAGGCGTCAGCGTCCAACCGCGGCGCCCAAGCGCGCACGTCAGCCACGATGCTGCCGTGCCAGTCCACCACAGTGCCAAACACATCAAACACCAGCAGTTGCGCACCCGGTGCACCAGCGGGCAGACGGGGCCGCGACAAGGCGGCGGTGTGCGCGGGGTCGGCCGAAGCGGCCGCAATATCGGAAGGGGTTTGGGTGTTCATGGGCTCAGACGGGATCAGGTGGGATCAGGTCCCGCGCCAGGGCCCGCACCAGAGCTGTTGGGCGGCGCGATACGGCAGGGATTCACCGCAGTTTAGGCGGGCGCCGCTTGGACGCCTTTGCGTTCTAATTCATGCACCCGGTGTGCCAAGTCCCTCAAAAAAAACCTCGCCATGAACTCCCTCACCTCGCCTGCTGCCTTGTCTGAAACCCCGCTGCAGCCCCAAGACGTGCTGCAACGCGCGCAATTGCTGTGCGAGTTGAACTTGGGGCGGCGCCTGCCCCGCTCGGCTGAAGATGAGCTGCTGACGATGCTCACGCGCCTGACGCATGAGGCCGCGCCCACAGCCACCGCGCCGCGCCTGCCTGAAGCCACCACCCCGCTGGCCGAGCATGAAGTGACGATCGTGCTGGCTGATTTGCGGGGCTTTACTGCACTGAGCAGCACCGTGCCGGGTGCGCGCATGATGGATCAGCTCAATCGCGTGATGGTGCGTTTGAGCGAGGTGATTTTTCGCAATCAGGGGCGGCTGGAGCGCTTTACCGGTGACACCCTGATGGTGGTGTTTGGCCTGCCTGCCGCGCAAGCCGACGACGTGCGCCGCGCGCTCACCTGCGCGGCCGAAATGCAAGTGGCCATGCGCGACTTGAACCTGGAATTTTTGCAATCGCAGCAGCCCGAACTGCACCTGGGCATTGGGGTGAACACCGGGCGGGTGATGGCCGGCACCTTTGGCTCAGAGGCCTTTGGCGAAACCACGGTGATTGGCGACGGCGTCAAGCTGGCCAGCCGCATTGATGCCTTCAGCCTGCGCGGGCAAGTGCTGATCAGCGAAAGCACCTATGAGCGCAGCTGGAGCTTTATCTCAGCCACCGCGCCCATGGACGTGCATGTGCAGGGCAAGGCGGACCCTGTGCGAGTGCGCGAGCTGGTGGCTATTCCTTCGCTGCGCTTGAAAGTGCCACGGCTGGAGTTTCGCCGCAGCCACCGGGTGGATGTGCGTTTGCCCTGCGTGTACTACAAGGTAGATGGCAATGTGGCCACCAGCCAAAGCCACCAGGCCTTGCTGCGCGATGTGGGCTACCACGGCGCGCAAATGCAGTTGGCCGCACCGCTGCCGGTGGGCACGGTGCTGCAGTTGGAGTTTGATTTGACGCTGGTGGACTTTCACACCAGCGACATCCGCGCTGAGGTAATGAAGATCGCCCCCAGCGCCGATGGCTGGCTGGCGGGGCTGGAGTTTCGCGCCATCTTGCCCGCCACCCAAATGAAGATTCAGCAGTTTGTGCAGATGCTGGTGGTGGCGCAGTAGCAGCGCGCCAGGGGCCAAGAGCCGCTTAGGTGCGCCAGATGCGCAAGTCTTGCGCAGCACCGCCACGCAAGCCCCACAACTCGGCCAACCAAGCCCGGCGCACGGCGCGCAAGGCGGCCATGGCGGGCTCGGCTTGGTCGGCCAAGGCCCGCACCAGCACCACGTGGGCATTAGGGCTGGTGGCAGCGGCTTGCAAGGGCGCGTCGGCGGCGCGGACCGGTGGCTGATGGGGTCCGAGAGGACCCCTGGCGGCATCGAGAGCGGCCTCGCGCCGCGCGTCGCTTAGGGCGGTGCCACTGAGCCAGAACAAGGTCGCCATCAGGCGCCGCCCACCCAGGCCTACGGCACTGCTCAGCAAACGGGTGTCGTCGGCGCGGATGCACGCGCGTTCGCGCCAGTGGCCGGGCCAATGCAGGTGTTGCTCAAAGACGCTGACGCCGTCACCGCTGTGAAAAGGCGGCGCATCAAAGGGCTGCGCCGCCGCTGGCAGGCCGAGTGCGGTGGCGTCCCAGCCGATCAACTCCGCACCCGGGGCCAGATGCATTTCGAGCTGGTTGAGCGCGTGGCAGCCGGGGTAGGCCAGGGCTTCATGCGGCAGCCACTGCAGCCGGGCGCCCTCATCGAGCTGCAGCTTGGCGTGCTGCACCGCTTGCGGCCGCGCACAGCCTGCGGGAGCCAGGTCGCAGCGATAAAAACGGGTAGCCCCCGGGGTGGTGATCACCGCGTGGGCGCCGCTGCCGACTTGCACCTCAATTTGCAGGTGATCGCCGCCCACCAAGCCGCCTGGTGGATGCACCAACACGTGCTGGCAAATGCCGGGGCCGTCGGGGTACAGCGCCTGCAGCACCCGCAGGGGGCCGCTGTGTTTGAACTGTGCCACCGTGCGGGTGGCGCCATCGGCGGGCTCGGTTTGCTGCTGGTAGTGCAGCGCCAGGTGGGCTTGCCAACTCATTAAAAACTACAAAAATGATAGCTGCTTAGGCTTATTTTTAGGGCGCAAAAGCCGAAATTTGCCTGTAATGAAATGCGTGGCAGCGCGGCCATCTAGGGGCTTGGATCGGCGGCCAAGCAAAGGTGCTCGCGGCGTCAGGCCGTGCGCGCCTTACCGCGCCCAAAACTGCTGGTGGCAGTGCGCAATGGCTTGGTGCAGCGCGTGGTGTTCGGGCAGTGGGCCGATCACTTCCACTGCTTTTTGCCCGCGCGCAAACACATCGCGGCAGGGCAAATCGAGGGTGGGGTTTTCGTCGTGGTTGCCGGTGATGGCGCGCAGTTGCGCTTCGCTCAAGCCATACACCACGCGGCCCACATGGGCCCAGTACTGGGTGCCCGCGCACATGGCGCAGGGCTCTACCGTGGTCACCAAGGTGCTGGCCCACAAGGTGTCGCGGTCCCAGCGGGCGGCTGCGTGGCGCAGCAACACCGCCTCAGCATGGTTGACCGCATCGACATTGCCTTGCGCGGCCAGCACGGTGGTTTGGTCAGGCCCAATCAGCAGGGCGCCAAAGGGGTGGTGGCCGCTGTCGGCAGCGGCTTGCGCCGCAAGGTGGGCCGCTTGCAAGTGGGCAAGCCAGTGGTCGGACATGGAGTGCATGCGGGGGCTTAGTCTGAAACTGACCCCGCCAGCGGGGCGCTGATGGCCGTCGAATCGTTGTGGGCCGAGTGCGGCTTGACGGCTTGCAGAGCCCGGCGCAAGGCATCGAGCCCGATGGGCTTAGTGAGGTAGCGGTCCATGCCGACAGCGTGAGCGCGGGCGTCTTCGCCTTTGATGGCGTTGGCGGTGAGGGCAAAGATGGGCATGCGCGCGCGGCCGAGTTGCGCCTCGGCCTCGCGGATCGCGGTGGCGAGTTGGTAGCCGTCGCGTTCGGGCATGTGCAAGTCAGTTAGCAGCAGGTCAAAGGGTTCCGCCAGCCAGCGCTGCAAGGCGGCTTCGCCGTCTTCCGCAAGGGTGCAGTAGTGGCCCAGCATTTGCAGTTGGCGCGACACCACGGCGCGGTTCACAGGATGGTCTTCGGCCACCAGCACCTTCAGGCTGTGGGGCGGCGACTCTACCGGCGACGAAGGCTTTACCGCACGCGGCTGTGGGGCGGACGCAGGCTCTAGGGCCTCCAGCGCCTCAAGCGGCAGCAAGACCGTCACGGTGGTGCCCACACCCAGATCACTTTTAAGCTCCAGGCTGCCGCCCATCAAACCCACCAGTCGACGCGAGATGGTCAGGCCCAGCCCGGTGCCGCCATATTGGCGCGTGGTCGATGACTCAGCCTGCACGAAGGGCTCAAACACCTGGGCTTGCAGTGCGGCATCAATGCCAATGCCGTTGTCACTGACTTCAATTTCCCATTGCGCGCCGCGTGCCGCCGCCCGAACGTGCGCCCGGCCGCCGTCTGCGCGGGCGGGTAGGCCGCTGAACTTGATCGCATTGCTGATCAGATTGGTAAGTACTTGGCGCAAGCGGATGGTGTCTACCCGAAGCCGTGGCGGCAAGTTGGCTGCCACTTGCACATGCACCGTCACTCGGCGCTCGGCCGCCGCAGGCCCCAGCGCGCGCACCACGGCTTGAATGAGTGCGCGCGGGTCGACCGCATCCACATCAATTTCCAAGCGGCCCGCTTCAATTCGGGAGAAGTCCAAAATGTCGTCGACCACCCGCAGCAAAGACTGCGCCGAATCACTGACGGTGCGCAAGGTGTCGCGCTGCGATTCGTCCAGCGGTGTACGCGACAGCAGTTCGACCAAGCCCAGCACCCCGTTCATGGGCGTGCGGATTTCATGGCTCATGCCGGCCAGAAAACGGCTTTTGGCGCTGTTGGCTTCTTCGGCGGCGACTTTGGCGCGTTGCAGCTCATCACTGGCTTGGCGCCGGGCCGTCACATCGGCCACCGTGCCCGCAATCAAGACCGGCTGGCCTTCGGCGTCGCGCTCGGCCACCCGGCCGCGTTCAACCACCCAGATCCATTGACCATCACCCCGCTGCGCGCGCATTTCACATTCATAAAACGGGGTCAGGCCACCCAGATGCGCGCCCAGGGCTAGGCCAAAGGCTTCCACATCGTCGGCATGCACCCGGCGGTGCAGCACGATGCCGTGCCGTGCGTCTTCGCTGTCGGGCGCAATTCGCATGATTTGCAGCGCCTGCGGATTCAAGATCAGTTCATCTGATTGGGGCCACCACTGCCACGTGCCCAAGTCAGCGCCATCCAAGATATAGGCCTTGCGCTGCGCGTCTTGCTGCAGCGCGGCCTGCGTTTGTTGCTGGGCGCCAAAGGCCAATTCGCTGTTGCGCAGGTGCACCGTCAGGCGCGACCACAGCAGCCACAGGCTGGCCATCACCAAGGCCATGGTGGCCACAATCACCCACCAGGCAATGCGCACCATCCGCTCGCCCTTGGCATGGGCTTCGACGTGCAGATCGCGGGCAAATGAGGCCATGCCCTCGGCTAACACCGATTTGTGCAGTTGGTATTCGGGGCTGTTGAGCGTGGCCGCGGCGCGCACCAATTCGCCCTGTTGCGCGGCCGCGATGGCCGATTTTTCTAGCACCACCAAGGCGTTGTTGGACACCTGGGTGGTCTGTTCAAACCGTTGCGCAAGTTCAGGCGAAGCCTTGTGGCGAGCCTGCTCAATCGCCGCCCAAAACTCAGGCTCGTAACTCTTGTAGCGGCGCAGCCAGGTGTCGTCGCCCGTTTTGACGTATAGACGGGCCGTGAGGCTTAGCTGCTCATCTAGCAGCTCGATTTTGGAGACCAGCGCCAACGCTTGCTCCGACTGCTCATGCACCCGGTGCGCCACGTCTACGTACCACAGGCGTTCGATCACCAGCACGCCCAGCAACACCAGCACAGCGCCAAAGGCCAGCATCACCGCTCGCCGTGCGGACGCGGTGGCCTGTGCCGCCAAAGTCGGGGCGGCCGCGCTGGCAGGAGCTGCGGCTGAGTCGGCCGAGGGGCGGGCGTTTAAGGCTTGCACGGTGCTATTGCAGCACAGCGCAGCAGAGATTGCTGTCATCCGGGCGCATACAGCCTGTGCGCTGCGCCCAGCCGGTGCGGTATCAAGGCGATTGCGATCCGCGGTGCGCCCAGGCAGTGGTGTGCCGCTCGATAAAACTGAACAACTCGTACATGGCCATGGCCATCACGCCCACCACCAGCAAGCCGCTAAATGCCAAGCCCATTTGCATCGACGAGCCCGCGCTGATGAGCAAATAGCCAATGCCCATGTTGGCGGCCGTCATCTCGCTCACGGTGGTGCCCACAAAGGCCAGGGTAATGGCCACCTTCAGCGAGCCATAGAAGTACGGCATGGTGCGCGGCAGGCCCACCTTGGTGAGCACATCCCAGCGCTTGGCGCCCAGTACCCGCAGCACGTCTTCTAGTTCGGGCTCCAAGGTGGCCAGCCCGGTGGCGATGTTGACCATGATGGGAAAGAAGCTGATGAGGAAAGCGGTCAGGATGGCCGGGCCGATGCCGATGCCAAACCACACCACCAAAATCGGCACCAGCGCGGCCTTGGGCACCGCATTAAAGGCCGTCATGAGCGGGTAGAGCGCGGCATAGGCCATGCGCGAGCTGCCGATCAAAAAGCCCAGCAGCACGCCCACCACAATCGCCAAGCCAAAGCCCAGCATGGTCACCCAAAAGGTGCGCCAGGCGTGGCCCGCAATGGTCTGGGTGTGCTGCATCGTCTGTTCCCAAATGCGCGAAGGCGCGGGAAAGATGAATTCGCTGATGCCAAAGCCTTTGGTAATGGCTTCCCACACGATGATGATCAGCACCAAGAGAATCAGCGGTGACCAGCGTTCAAGCGATTTTTGTTTCATGGCAGTAGTGCTCGGGATGTGGGGGCTGATCAGTGAGCGGCCGGGGCCGGGGCGGCGCCCTTGCGCAGCGCGCCAATGTGGCCGCGCAGTTCGTGCACGATGTCGGTGAAGGGCAGGGTGTAGGTCACTTCCAGATCACGCGGGCGGGGCAGCTCAATTTGTTTTTTGACGATGAAGCGGCCTGGGCCTTTGCTCATCACATACACCGTGTCGGCCAAAAACACGCTTTCGCGCAGGTCATGCGTGACCAAGATGACGTTAAAGCGCTGGGCTTGCCACAGGTCGCGCAGCACGCACCACAGCTCTTCGCGGGTGAAGGCATCCAGCGCGCCGAAGGGCTCGTCTAGCAAGAGCATCTTGGGTTCGTGGATGAGCGCGCGGCAGATGCTGGCGCGCTGCTGCATGCCGCCTGACAACTCCCACGGAAACTTTTTCTCGTACCCGCCCAAGCCCACGGTGGCCAAGAGGCGGCTGGCGCGCTCTTCAAACTCTTTGCGCCGGTCTTTGAACTGGGCGCGATAGGGCTCGACGATTTCTAGCGGCAGCAAGACGTTGTCTAGCGTGGTGCGCCAGGGCAGCAGGCTGGGCGCCTGAAACGCCATGCCCGAAATCTTGAGCGGCCCCGTCACCGGGCTGCCGTCCACGTGGATGGTGCCGCGGCTGGGCATCTTGAGGCCCGTGGTGAGCTTCATGAAGGTGGATTTGCCGCAGCCCGAGGGCCCCACGATGGCAATGAATTCGCCTTGCGTCACGCTCAGGTCAATGGCTTCCACCGCAAAGGTGTTTTTGGCCAATAACTCTTCGTTGTAGGCCAGCCAGACGTCTTTGAAATCAACAAAAGCCATGGTGTGGGGTGCGCAAGTCGCGAAGGACGATTCAACCAGTGGGACCGAGCCATTTGCTACAAAAATAGTAGCTAACTAGGCTGATAAATAGGGCGGAACAGGCGTTTTTGCTTAAAGGCGCAGGGCCAGTCAGGCAAAGGCCCGCCCTGGCCCCAGGCGCATCACGCGCGGCGGGCGGGGGGCAAGATGTTCATCTCGGCCACGCTGGGCAGCATGGAGGCGTTCCACACCGCATTGGGATCAATGCGGGTGCGGGTGGTGAAGGCATCCGACACTTGGCTGGCCATCAGCGACAGGCGCGGGCCCTCCAGGCGGCCAAAGCCTTCGCGGCGGGCGTCGGGGCTGGCCACTACCGCGTCGAGCGCCATGCGCAAGCGGCGGGTTTCCAAGTCCACATTGATGATGCCGTCACGGGCCTTGACCACATCAATGGCCGCGTTGGGGTTGGCCAAGACTTCTTTGGCGCCCTTGCAGAACGCCGCCAAGAAGGCGCGCACGGCCTGGGGGTTGTCGCGAATCATGCGGGGGCTGGCAATGATGGCGTTGCCGTACAGCTTCACGCCGTGTTCGGCATACGGGAACATCACCACGTCTTCAGCCTTGACGCCGCGCGCTTCCAGGTTGAGCAGCGAGGTAAAGCCAAAGCCGGTGATGGCTTCAATGTCGCCGCGCACCAGCATGGTTTCACGCAAGGGCGGGTCCATGCTGGTCCATTGCACGCCGGCGATGTTGTTGGCGCGCTGGAAGATGGGGAAAGCCTTGCGACCGGCGTCAAACACCGGGGCGCCAAACTTTTTGCCGTTCAGATCAGCCACGGTTTTGATGCCGCTTTTCTTTAAGGCCAACACCGCTGCGGGCGTGTTGTTGTAGACCATCATCACGGCCACCGGCTTGTTGGGCGCGTCGGGGTTGTTGGCGTGGAACTCCATCAACGCGGCCAGGTCGGCAAAGCCCATGTCGTAGGTGCCGCTGGCCAGCCGGGTGACGGTGCCACCGCTGCCGTTGCCCGCGTCAATGCTCACATCCAGCTTGGCGTCTTTGAAGTAGCCCTTGGCGGCGGGCTGCAGAAACAGCGCCGACGGGCCTTCAAAGCGCCAGTCCAACTGAAACTTGATGGGCGTGACCGCTTGCGCATAGGCAAACCGGCCCACCGCCAGCGTGGCGGCCGCAGCGGCGGTGGATTGCAGAAAGTGGCGTTTGTTTAGTTTCACAACAGGCTCCATCAAGGTTGGCGGGCGATATCGGCCGCTTCAATTCGCGATCAATAGGTAAAGGACTGCAAAAAGGATGCCCAGACGCGGTGCGATCTACGCCAATGCGCTGAGCGCACGGCCCGCCCGGGGCCGCTCGGGCGCACAAGTTTGGTGCGATCGAGCCCAATCAACCAGCGGGTGCACCCGAATGGTGGGCCAGCACATCCCACAGTGCACGTGCCACCACCCGGGTGGCGGCTTTCATGTCGGACAGTTGCACCCGCTCATCGGCCCGCTTGGCGTGGCTTTCCAGCACGGTGCGGGGGCCCGCGCCGTAGATCACCCCGGGGATGCCCGCTTCGCCGTACAGCCGCACGTCGGTGTACAGCGGCGTGCCCAAGGCGGGGATGTCTTCCCCCAAAACCGTGCGGCCGTGGCGCTGCAAGGCGGCCACCAGCGGCGCGTTGCCGGGCAGCGGCTTGAGGGCGCGGGCCAGCAAGATGCGGCGCACTTGCATGCTCAAGCCTGGCAACTGGGCTTGCAGGCTGGCGGCGGTGTCGTCGATCAATTGGCGCAAATGCGCTTCCACCGCCGTGGGGTCTTCTTCGGGAATCATCCGGCGATCGAGCTTGATCACCACTTTGCCCGGCACCACGTTGGTGTTGGTGCCACCTTCGATGCGGCCCACGTTCAGATACGGGTGGGTGATGCCCGGCACGGCCGAGGTGGTTTGGCGCAGCAGGGCGTTTTGTGCATACAGCACATTGAGCAGCGCCACCGCGCCTTGCAGCGCGTCCACGCCGGTGTGCGGAATCGCGGCGTGCGCCATTCGGCCTTGCACGGTCACCTCTAGCTGCAGGCAGCCGTTGTGGGCGGTGACCACTTCGTAGCTGAAGCCTGCGGCCAGCAGCAAGTCGGGCTGGGTCAACTGATGCTGGAGCAGCCAGGCTGGGCCCAGTTCGCCGCCGAATTCTTCGTCATAGGTGAAGTGCAATTCGACCGCACCGCCCAACTGATCTGCCGATGCAGCTATTGATTTGATAGCGCGCAGGGCAAAGGTGAAGGTGCCAAAGTCGCACTTGCTGACGGCAGCGGCGCGGCCATACAAAGCGCCGTCGACCACTGCGCCGCCGTATGGGTCTTGCGTCCAGCCTTCACCTGGCGGCACTACATCGCCGTGGGCGTTCAGGGCCACGGTGATGCCGCCTGCGCCCAGCCGTTCGCGCACGATCAGGTTGGTGATGCTTTGCAGGCCAGCGGCTTGGCACTCAGCGGTAGGCACAGGATGCTTTTCAGCGTGCAGGCCCATGTCGGCCAGCAAGGCGGCAGTGGTGTCAGCGTGCGGGGCGTTGTGGCCGGGCGGTGTGTCGGTGGGCACGCGCACCAGGGCCTGCACAAAGCGCACTTGCTCGTCAAAGTGGGCGTCAATCCAGGCGTCTAGCGCCGCGTAGTGGTCTTGGGTGGGGGTCATGCGGCTGAATCCAAATCGCCAAACAAGTGCATCAGGGCGCGCACGCACAGCTCCATGTCGTGCGCACTGGTGCTTTCAAGCGGGTTGTGGCTGATGCCGCCGTTTTCACCACGCACAAACAGCATGGCCTGGGGCATCACCCGGTGCAGCACCATGGCGTCGTGGCCCGCGCCGCTGGGCAGCTTGAAGACGGGCACGCCCAGTGATTCAACGGCCGCTTGCCAGCGCGCCTGCCACGCCGGGTGGCTGGGCGCGGCGTTCATGCGGGCGGTTTCTTCTAGCGTCAGTTGCAGGCCGCGCCTATCAGCAATGGCTTGGGCTTGGGCCAATACGTCGCGCACCAGCGCGTCGCGCTGGGCATCGGTGGGGGCACGCAAATCTAGGCTGAATTCACAGCGGCCGGGCACCACATTGATCGAGCCACGCGGCACGCTCAGCAGACCCACCGTGCCCACGCTGTCGGTGTCTTGGGCCGCACGCTGCTCGACATACAAGGCCAGTTCAGCGGCGGCGGTGGCGGCGTCAAAGCGACGGTTCATGGGGGTGGTGCCCGCATGGCTGGCCACGCCGCGCATCTGACCCAGGTAGCGCACGCTGCCGTTAATCGAGGTGACCACGCCCAGTGGCAGGTTCAGTTCATTGAGCACCGGGCCTTGCTCAATATGCACCTCCACGCAGCCCACATAGCGGCTGGGGTCGCGTGTGCAAGCGGCAATGGCCTCCAACGTGCCGGGCAGCCCCACGCGCTGCATGGCCGCGCGCATGGGGATGTCGTTGGCGTCGGTCTGGTCCAGCCAGGCTGCGTCAAATGCGCCGATGAGGGCGCCGCTGGCCAAAAAGGTGGCCTTGTAGCGCTGGCCTTCTTCTTCCGAAAAAGCCACCACTTCCACGCTGTGGCGTGGCGTCCATCCCTGGGCAGCCAGTTCGCGCAAGGCCATCAGCGGGGCGAAGATGCCCAAGCGGCCGTCGTATTTGCCGGCATTGCGCACGGTGTCAAAGTGGCTGCCCGTGATGAGGGTTTTGTAGCCCGCCACGCCAGCGGCTTCATCGGCGCCCACCCAGCGGCCCACCACATTGCCCACCGCATCGGTGTGGATGTGCTGCAGGCCGCAGTCGCGCATGCGCTGGGCGATGTCGGCAGCGCAGGCCTGGTGGGCATCGGTAAGATACGTCACCGCAAGTTGGCCCAACTCGGCAAATGCGGGGTCGGTGTGCGCGGCCAGGGCCTCGTGCCAATCCCACAATTCTTCACCCAGTGTGGGGTGTTGGCCAAAACGGTCGCCTAAGCGAATTTCGGCGATGCGTTGAATTTGGCGCAGGCATTCGGCCCGTTCTGCCTCGGGCTGCGCTTGCAGGCGGCGCTCAAAAATCTGAATGATTTGGGTGCGGCTTAAACCCGTGCCACGCGGCCCGCGCACCGCCACGATGAAGGGGTGGCCAAACTTGGCGTTGTAGCGGGCGTTGAGGTCTTGCAGCTTGGCGAACTCTTCGGGGCTGCAATGAGTGAGGCCCGCGCGGCTTTGCTCGCCGGTGCTTTCAGCGGTGAGCGTTTGCGCCACCATGGCTTTGCCAGCCAACTCGGGGTGGGCGCGGATCAAGGCCAGTTGCTGCTCAACCGAAGCTGCGCTGACAGTGGCGGCCAGCGCCGCTTTGAGATGAGCCAAAGAATCAAAACGTCTTGTAGCGCCCTGTTTTAGGGCGTAAGAAGCTATCGTTTTTGTAGCAATCCAGGGTGAGTGCTCGTAGATGCCTTCCAGCATCTGCGCGGCTTGTTCGGCAGGCGCGCGGTTGAAGTGCGCCCAGTCAATCACGTCGGTCATCGGTTCAGGCCTGTGGGTACGGATGTGTGGCCAGCCAATGGCGGGCGATGTCGATGCGGCGGCACACCCACACATCGTTGTGCGCGGCGATGTG
>JAAFIY010000075.1 GCA_013297985.1 Comamonadaceae bacterium
TCTCGTAAATGCGCAGGATGGCGCCGTGGGCCACCACGCAATACAGGCAGTGGTTGGCCGCGCTGGTGGTGGTGACGATCATTTCGCGGTCGCCTTTGCTCAAGTTGCCCGTTTCTTTGAGCATCAAGGCGTCGTGGTAGGCGAAAAACGCCCGCCACTCATCGGGCCTGCGGGCCAGGGCCAAGAACACGTTGGGGATAAAGCCCGCTTTGGCCTGCACCTCTAGCACCTTGGCCTGAATGTCAGCAGGCAGGGTGTTCAGGTCGGGCAGGGCGTAGCGGGGGGAATTGGCGGCGATCGGCATGGTGGGAATTCGATTCAGTAGCGGGGTAAGTCAACCTTGCATCAGCCGCCGAACCAAATCAGCGCTGGTGGCTGCATCATATTTGCGCATGAGCTGGGCGCGGTAGATTTCCACCGTGCGGTGGCTTAAACCCAGCGCGCGACCAATCAGTTTGCTGGTGAGGCCTTCCAGCAGCAGGGCGGCCACTTCGCGTTCGCGCGGGGTGAGTTCGGCCCGGGCCACGCGCCGGGCTTTTGACAAGTCTTCAAACGTCCAGATGCCCGCCGCGTGCGGGGCGTTGCGGTCAAGGGCGCGGCCCGTCACATGGCACCAAAACACTTCGCCTGCCAGACGGCCGCCCAGGCGCTTCATCACTCGTTCATCGGCATAGGTGCCGCTGCGGCCCAAGATGGGCGCAATGCGCTGGCCGGTGCGCTCAAATTCGTCGGCGCTGGGGTACAGCAGCTGAAAGCTTTGGCCCACCAGTTCATGCCGGCTGGCGCCAAACATGTCGCACAGCGCGGCGTTGGCGTCCACCATGATCCGCTGGCGCGACAGGGCCATGCCCACGGGGGCCATCTCAAAGGCCAAGCGGTAGTCCACACTGACGGCGTTGGGGTCTGTCATGACGGTGAAGCCATTGCGTTGAACACTGTCTACGAAATACTACGTAGTTGTCTACGTAGTATCGTTGGCTATCGCGAGCCCCCATGCAACCCAACCCATTTTTAGGAGACTGCGTGTGAACAAGATTTTCCCCAGCGCGGCGGCCGCGCTTGCCGGCGTGGTGAAAGACGGCCAACTGCTGGCCGTGGGCGGCTTTGGCCTGTGCGGCATCCCCGAAGCGCTGATTGACGCGCTGCGCGACAGCGGCGCCAAAAACCTGACTGCCATCAGCAACAACGCGGGCGTGGACGGCTTTGGCCTGGGCAAGCTCTTGGAAACCCGGCAGATCAAAAAAATGATCAGCAGCTATGTGGGCGAAAACAAAGAGTTTGAACGCCAGTTTTTGGCTGGCGAGCTTGAACTTGAATTCACCCCCCAAGGCACGCTGGCCGAAAAGCTGCGCGCAGGCGGCGCCGGCATCCCGGCCTTCTTTACCAAAACCGGCGTGGGCACCGTGGTGGCCGACGGCAAAGAGCTGCGCGACTTTGACGGCGACACCTATGTGATGGAGCGCAGCCTGGTGCCCGACGTGGCCCTGATCAAGGCTGACGTGGCCGACAAGGCGGGCAACCTGCGTTTTCGCCTAACGGCGCGCAACTTCAACCCCGCCTGCGCCATGGCGGGCAAGGTGTGCATTGCCGAGGTGGAAAAAATTGTGGAAGTGGGTGAACTGGCGCCGGATGACATCCACCTGCCCGGCATTTATGTGCACCGCTTGGTGCTGAACGCCACGCCCGAGAAGCGGATTGAGAAGCGCACCACCCGCGCCGCTGCCTGAGCCTTTTAACCGCACAACCCAAGGACTTACGACCATGCCCTGGACCCAAGACCAGATGGCCGCCCGTGCGGCCCGCGAACTGCAAGACGGCTTTTATGTGAATTTAGGCATCGGCATCCCCACGCTGGTGGCAAACCACGTGCCCAGCGACATTGAGGTGTGGCTGCAATCTGAAAACGGCATGATGGGTATCGGCCCTTTTCCCACCGAAGACGAGGTGGACGCTGACCTGATCAACGCAGGCAAACAAACGGTGACCACCATCCCCGGTTCCGCCATTTTTGGCAGCCACGACAGCTTTGCCATGATCCGCGGCGGCAAGATCAACCTGAGCATTTTGGGCGCCATGCAAGTCACGGCCCAAGGCGATCTGGCCAACTGGATGATTCCCGGCAAGATGGTCAAGGGCATGGGCGGCGCCATGGACCTGGTGGCTGGTGTGGCCCGCGTCATCGTGCTGATGGAGCACGTGGCCAAAAAGAAAGACGGCACTGAAGACCTGAAGATCTTGCCCACCTGCACCCTGCCGCTGACCGGCGTGGGCGTGGTCGACCGCATCATTACCGACCTGGGTGTTTTTGACTGCACCCCCGCTGGCCTGAAGGTGGTGGAACTGGCCGACGGCGTGACGCCTGAAGTGGCGCAAAGCAAAACCGGCGTGCCGCTGATCTGAAGCCACCGCGGCGGCTGCAACCAGTGCGTTCAAACAAAAAAGGCCGCTAGCGGCCTTTTTTATTGCCTATGCAGCTACAAAAAATGTAGCAGACGGGTCGAGCGCTCAGTTGATGCTGAGCGCCACCCCAAAGGTGCCCCGCGCCAGCAAATCAGCCACCGCAGCGCCCACATCGGCGCCCACGCCATAGGCCGTGAACACCCGCACGCCGGTGATGCCCGTTAGGTTCAAGTTGCTGGCCAGCGGCATTGGCAAATGGCGCGGCAGCGGGCCCAGGCTGTAGGCGGGTGGGTTGCCGCCGGCATAAACCGTCCAGCCTGCAGGTGTGCCGTTGTTGAAGAGCAGGGTGCCGTTAGCCAGCGCCACAGCCACAAAGGTGGCGCCGGTTTTGCCCACGTCGGCCGGGATGGGGGCCACGCCCACGTTCAAGGTGGCCGCGCTGATGGCACCCGTCAAGGTGCCCGCGTACAGGCCCGGCGCGCGGGCCGCAGTGCCCGCGTCAAAGCTGCCCACGCCGTTGGCACCCACCACCCGTTGGGGCGCAGTCAGGTCACGCTGCGCATTGGTGCCGCTGACCGATCCGCCATCGCCTGCCAGGCCGCCCGCCACTTGGCCCCAGACCCACACGCTGCCGTCGGTGCCCACCGCGCCGCTGGTGTTGCGGCCTGCGGCCACGGCGGCAGCGGGCGTATTCAAGTTGCTGCGCACCGGGCCAATCTTTGCGGCACCTGTGCCGATGAGGGTGCCGTCGCCCATCTGCCCCGCCGCCCCGGCGCCACAGGCCAGCACTTGGCCCGCGTCGGTCAAAAACAGCACATGCCCCGCGCCGCCGGATGCCTGCTGCACACCGCTGACATTGGCCAGCGTGCGCGGCGTGCCAATCACCGGCGTGCCGCTGTCCACCTGCCCACAACTGGCCGCCGTAGCGCGGTTGCTGCCCCAGCCCGCCACCGTGCCGTCGCGCCGCACGGCGTAGTGGCTGCCGCCGTTGATGTCGGCCACCGCCAGGCTGCGCACATTGGTCACGCCATTAACCGCCCGCACCGCCACCGGCGGGCCGCCCAGCGGGGCATCCACGCCCACGCCCAGGCCGTTTTCAGGGCTGTAACCCCAGCCCGCCACATCGCCTGCCGCATTGCGGGTGGCCAAAAAGGTGGTGTCGCCCGCGGCCACCGACGTGGCCCCAGTGAGGTTGGCCATCAACTGCGGCACCGGCCGCACCTCGGCCGCGCTGCCCGCAGTGCCCACGCCAAATTGCCCGCGCGAATTGATGCCCCAGTTGAACACGCGCCCCTGCCCATCCACCGCCCAAGCTGAAGAACTGCCGCGCCCAATGGCAATACTGCGGATGTCTGACAACTCACGAATCTGCACCGGCGTGATGGTGCGCGAAGCGCCATCGGGCACCCCGCTGCCCAAAATGCCAAACGAGCCAAAGCCCCACACCCACACGGTGCCGTCAGCCTTGAGCGCCAAGGTGATGCCCTCGGCCGCCACCACATCCACCACCCCGCTGAGCCCACCCACCTGCGCGGGCGCACTCACGCTGGTGCGGCTGCCATGGCCCAGCTCGCCATCCAAACCCCGCCCCCAAGACCACACCGTGCCGTCGGTGCGCGCCACGGCGGCAAAGTCAGCGCCAATGGCCATGCGGGGGTCAGCTGCTTGGGTGGGCAGCGAGCCCATGGCTAGCAGGGCGCTGGCGGCTAGGGCAGAGAGCTTTGGCAGGTTCCTCATCAGGGGGATGCGACGCATGGCGAGATCCTTTGCAACATAGGCCGATGGACGGCGGCAAGCACATCGCGCACAAGCGTAGTGCAGCGGCGGTTACAAAGGTGTTGCAAAGCGTCACAGGCGGGGCGCACAGTCGGCACAGAGAATGAGCCGCAGAACGCAAAAAACCAGCAGGCTTTTGACCTGCTGGTTTCGCTCTTTCCTTGGCTCCTCGACCTGGGCTCGAACCAGGGACCTACGGATTAACAGTCCGGCGCTCTACCGACTGAGCTATCGAGGAACAGCCTCAGATTATATACCGAGCCAAACGGGGTCTGGCGGGGGTGGGTGGGCCTGGGGCGGTGCTCTAGAACCTGGCCTCGGCTGCCAGCCGCACGGTGCGCGCGGCGCCGGGGTAGAGGTAGATGTGGCCGAACTGCGTGGGCGCTTCACGCCAGTAGCGGCGGTTGGCGAGGTTGTCGATTCCTAAGGTGTAGGTGACTTCGGTGGAACCGATGCGGCTGGCGTAGTGGGCGGCGGCGTCTAGGCGGGTCCAGGCGGGCAGGGTGATGCTGGCGTCGGGTAGCACCCAGCGGCGGCCTTCGTGGCTGGCGCCTGCAATGACGCGCCAGCCGGGGGCTTGCGCGGGTTGCCATTGGGCTTGGGCGCGCAGCACTTGGGTGGGCACGTTGGTGGGGCGTTGGCCGTTGAGTGCGGCCTCTAGCGTGCTGCCTTGGCGTTTGGCGTTGAGCAGTGCCGCGCTGACATGGGCTTGTACGGTGCCGATTTGCGCGCTGCGCCAGCGCCAGGCGCTGGCCAGCTCGATGCCGCGGTGGCGGGCTTCACCATCATTGGCGCCGGTGCAGGGGCGCACATCCAGGCGAGCGCAGCCGTCGATGTTGCTGACTGGGCGGGTGATGTCAAACAGCGCCACGCTCCATTGCTGCCACGCGGCTGCCGGGTCAGCGGCTTGGTGTTTGTAGCCCCATTCAAGCTGTTTGCTTTTTAACGCGGGCAGGGCCTGACCGGCGTTGGTGTACTGGCTGGCGCGGTTGGGCACCACTTGGCTTTCCACGCCTTGGCCTGCGCTGACATAGGTCATGCCGGTGGCCGACACGCGCCAGGTGATCGCGCCCCAGGGGGCGATGAAGTCGTCGGCGTAGTTTGTGGCGCGGCTGCCGTCCGTGCGCACGCTGCTGCGCTCAACGCGGGTGGCGCGCAGGCCCGCCCAGGTGGCTACTGCCGGCGTCCAGGCGCTGTGGGCGCTGGCAAATAGCTCCGTGCTGCGTTCGCGGCGGTTGGTATTGGTGTCGCGGCGTTCGGCGTCAGGCGCCAGGGCGTTGAAGGCCTTGACGTTGCCGGTACCCACGTAGTTGTAGGCCTGGTTTTCAAAGGTGTAGGTGGCGCGGCTGCTTAAGGCGCCTACGCGTAGTTCATGCGCCACGCTGCCGGTTTGTGCGGTGCCGATCAGCTTGGCTTGCACCGCGTCGGTGGTGCGGCGTTCGTTGTCGCTGCGGTAGTCGTACAGGTCATAGCTGCCGTCGCTGCAGTAGCGGTCAAAGGTGTTCTCAGCGCCGCAGCCAAAGGGGAAAGCGGTGCGGTCGTCACTGCGCAACTGCTGGCGGCCCAGGCTTGTTTGCAGCCGCCACTGGGGGCTAAAGGCGTGCTCAAGCCGCAGCGTGCCCACAGCGCCGTCAAACACGCCGGGCTGCGCCCAGGGCTGGTTGTTGAAGTTGGTGCGCGGGTTGACTGGAGCGGGCAATCGGTTGCCCAGCAAACTCCAACCCACTTGGCTGCGCTGGCGGTTTTGGCTCCATTGCACTTCGGCGTCGAGCACGGTGTTGGGGCTGGCGCGCCAGTCCAGGGCCAGTCCTGCCAGGGCGCGGCGGCCTTGGGTGTGGTCCACCGGGGGGCGCAGGGTTTCATGGGCAATGTTCAGGCGCC
This sequence comes from Comamonadaceae bacterium, assembly GCA_013297985.1. Classification (GTDB taxonomy): domain Bacteria; phylum Pseudomonadota; class Gammaproteobacteria; order Burkholderiales; family Burkholderiaceae_C; genus JAAFIY01. The sequence continues at coordinate 6,058 of JAAFIY010000075.1, forward strand.
AGCCGAACTGCTGTTGTTGACCGGCGCGGTCGCTTAAGTCAGTGGCCAGCAACACGCTGGCATCGGATGTCACTTCGGTGCGCAGTACGCGCAGGCGCTGATCAGCCCGCGCCACGGGGCGTTTGACCGCGTAGTTGACCAAACCGCCCGGCGCGCTGGTGCCTGCTTGGAGGCCGCTTAGGCCCCGCAAGATCTCAATGGATGCGATGTGGTCTAGCCCCGTCACCGTTTCGGCGCTGATGGGCAGGCCTTCGCGGCGGTAGTTAAAGCGGGCATCCAGCGTGTAGCCGCGGATGCTGAGTTGGTCCCAGTAGCCGGGGGCGTTGTAGGCATCGGCCAAGCCTGCGTCTAGCGCCGTCAGGTCGGCCAAGCGGCGCGCGCCACGGTCGGTGAGGGTGGCGCGGTCAATCACCGTGGCTGACAACGGCTGCTGGCTCAAGGGCGCGTCACTCAAACCGCCTACTACAGGGGCCGGATCAGGCGCTGGCCGCACGGTAATGGTGCCCAGGCTGGCTTGCGCCTGGGCCGCCAGCGGCACCATCAGCAAGGCCATGACAGCCACGGCCACGGGTGAGCGCAAACCTATGGGCCGCCCTGTGGGCCGCAGATGGGGGCGAGATGCAAAAACATGTGCCACGCGTGTGCTCCTTCGTCGTTGCGTGGCAGGCAAGCGAAAGGGGCTTTTTGCCCCAGGCGGCGCATGCGTGGCATGCGGCCGGGCCGGGGCGGGTGGCTCCGTGCTTCCCTGCGCGAGGATTACCTCAGTCAGGTTCAAGGGGTGTGATCTCAGCCAGCCCCAGTTGCCCGGTGCCAGCACCCCCAGCGGGTGCTTCAGTTCAGCGTTGAGCTAAACCAAAACTATCAAAATCATAGCAGCTTGCGCTCTATTTTAGGGCGTAGCAGCCGATTTGGGTCTCAATAGACTCAGTCAAACACCGGTGATTCCACTCCCAACACCTTGTGCAGCTTGGGGCTGGTGGTGGTGTATTGCAGGTGGATCTTGCCCTTCTCAGGAAAGACGATGGCCGCCGCTGCAAAGGCCGCCAGTGCGCATTCATGAAAGCCGCTCAAGATGAGTTTTTTCTTGCCGGGGTAGATGTTGATGTCGCCCACCGCAAAGATGCCCGGCACGCTGGTGGAGAACTTTTCGGTATCCACCTTGAGCTGTTTGCGCTCAATGTCCAGACCCCATTCGGCAACGGGGCCTAGTTTGGGGCTCAGGCCAAAAAAGACCAGCATGGCATCGGTGGGCACCACGCGGGTCACACCGTCGGCACCAGTCACTTTGGCGCCGCTCAGCCGGCCATCGGCGCCGGTGTCGTAGCCGGTGACTTGGCCCACGATGAATTGCATCTCTAGCGCGTCGCACAGTTCTTTCATGCGGGCCACGCTGGCCGGTGCGGCTTTGAAGCCGTCGCGGCGGTGCAGCAAGATAACGCTCTCAGCCTTGTGCGGGTTGCCGTCGGCATTGCCCGCGCAGAAGTTCAGCGCCCAGTCCAAAGCCGAATCCCCACCGCCCACGATCAGAAGGTTTTTGCCTGCAAAGTCGGCCGGGCTTTTGACGCGGTAGAACAACTGGCTGTGGTTGAACTGCTCAATGCCGTCCACCTTCAAGGTGCGCGGCTCAAACGCGCCCACGCCAGCGGCGATGAACAGTGTTTTGGTGATGAAGCGCGTGCCTTTGGTGGTCTCGACATAAAAGCGCCCGTCGTCTTGGCGCTGCACCGTGGTGACGGTTTGCCCAAAGTGAAAGGTGGCCCCAAACGGCGCAATCTGCTTGAGCAGGTTGTCGGTGAGCTCTTGGCCGGTGCACACCGGCACGGCGGGGATGTCGTAGATGGGCTTGTCGGGGTAGAGCTCCACGCACTGGCCGCCGGGGTAGGGCAGTGAATCGATCACATGCGCTTTGATTTCTAGCAGGCCCAGCTCAAACACCTGAAACAGGCCCACGGGGCCTGCGCCCACGATGACGGCGTCGGTTTCATGGATGCCGCCGCCGTCGTGGGCTTGGGCGGTGTTGATCACTTGGGGGTTCAGTGCGGGGTCCATCAGCAAATCGGGCTCAGAGGCTCAAGGTTTTAGCGTTGCAACTCACCGATCTTGTCGGTGACGTCTTTCCATTCGTCCGCATCGGGCAGTGCGGCTTTGCGTTTGGTGATGCTCTTCCAGCCCGCTTTTTTGGCCAGTTCAACGTTCAGGTTGATAAAGGCCACCTGGTTGGGCGGCACGTCTTCTTCGGCGTAGATGGCGTTGACGGGGCATTCGGGAATGCACACCGCGCAGTCAATGCATTCGTCAGGGTCGATGACGAGCATGTTGGGGCCTTCGCGGAAGCAGTCCACGGGGCAAACGTCCACACAGTCGGTGTACTTGCAGCGGATACAGGATTCGGTGACAACGTGGGTCATGAGCGGGCAGGCTAGTGCGATGGGGGAACCCAAGCTTGGGTTAACCCTGAATTTTACCGTTCGGTGTCAGGTGGCGGTGCTGCGCTGAATCAACACCGCACCAGCAGTGCGGTGGCTGGCGGTATCGACCAGCACCAGGCTGCCCAGGGTGCGCGATTGCGCAAAGGGCAGCGCGGGCACGGCTTCTTGCAAAGCCAGTTCCACCACGCCGATGCTGTTGGCCGCCAATTGGCTGGCCGCGTGCGGCTGCAGGGTGTGGATGTCCAACTGGCTCACGATGCGGCTGACTTTGGCTTTCACCCAGCGGTGGCCGTGCAGAGCCCAGTAGACCCGGCCAGGCACCAGAGGCTCATCGTCCAGCCAAGCCAGGGTGGCGGTGAGCTGGCGGCTGGCGCCCACGGTGGTGTGCGCTGGGGTGTCGGCAAAGTCATCGGCGGCCTGCGCTGGCGGGGCGCTGGTTTGTGCCAGCAGCCAGTCGCCGCGCGACAAATCCACTTCACGGTCGAGCACCACGCCTGCGCTGCGGCCGCTGGCCACCTCGCCCGGTTGGCGCGTGGCGCTGAGCACCTGGGCCACCACCGCTTGCTGGCGGCTGGGCCATGCGGTGACAGCCGCGCCCACCTGAGCCACGCCCTCCGCCACACGGCCCCAGAAGATGCGCCGACCGTGGGCGGTGATGGCCTGATCGTGCTGCTTTTCCACCCACTGCACCGGCAGGGCAAAGGGGTGTGTGGATGGCGCAGCGGCGTCGGCTTGTTCGGTGGTGGGCAGCTCCTGCAGTAGCGCTAGCAGGCTGGGGCCTTGGTAGCCCGCAAAGCCAGGCTCCGTGCGCACCACGTTGTGGCCCAGGAGGGCCGACACCGGCACCACCGCGCGCCACTTCAGGCCCGCTTGGTGGGCAAATTCATCCAAAGCCTGGCGAATGCGCGCAAAGGCCAGCGCGGGCTGGGGTACTGCGTCAAGTTTGTTGACCACGCAGACGATGCTGGGCACCCGCAGCAGTTGGGCCAGCAGCGCGTGGCGGCGGGTTTGGGGCAGCAAAGAGCCGATGGGTTCTTGGGCTTGCGAAGCCCAGGCCAGCTTGGTGGCATCCACCAACACCAGCGCCGCGTCGGCGCGGCTGGCGGCCGTCACCATGTTGCGGGTGTACTGCTCATGCCCGGGCGTGTCGCCAATGATGAACTTGCGCTGCTGCGTGCCGAAGTAGCGCCACGCCACGTCGATGGTGATGCCTTGTTCGCGCTCAGCGCTCAGGCCGTCGGTAAGCAGCGCCAGATCGGTGTGGCCGCCGCGCTGCACGCTGCTTAACTGGTCTTGCAGCACGCTGGCGCTGTCCAGCAGCAGCCGGCCTATCAGGGTGCTTTTGCCGTCGTCTACGCTGCCGCAGGTGATGAAGGTCAGCGCAGCGCGGTCGTCGCTGGCAGCTTGATCCCGGTTTGAATCAAACAGGCTCGCCGCGCCCTGTTTTGCTGCTGAAGCAGCTATCAAAGTTGTAGCATTCATCAAAAGTAGCCTTCTTTTTTGCGGCGCTCCATGCTGGCGTCGTTGGTCTGGTCGTCCATGCGGGTGGCGCCGCGCTCACTTAAGCGTGCGCCCAGGGTTTCAGCCACGATCTGCGCGGGTGTGGCGGCGAAGCTCTCCACCGGGCAGGTGCAGGTGATGTCGCCCACGGTGCGAAAGCGCACGCTGCGCTCTTGCAACACCTCGCCTGCTTTGGCGGGGGTCAGCGGCGTCACAGGCACTAGCAGGCCGCGGCGCTGAACCACCGCGCGCTGGTGCGCCCAGTACAGGCTGGGCAGCTCTATTTGCTCGCCCTCGATGTACAGCCACACGTCCAGCTCAGTCCAGTTGCTGATGGGGAACACGCGGAAGTGTTCTCCCGGTTGGTGGCGGGTGTTAAACAGCGTCCACAGCTCGGGCCGCTGATCTTTAGGTTGCCATTGGCCAAAGCCGTCGCGGTGCGAAAAGATGCGCTCTTTGGCGCGAGCCTTTTCTTCGTCGCGGCGGGCGCCACCGATGAGTGCATCAAAGCGAAATTCGTCAATGGCTTCGAGCAGCGTGACGGATTGGTGGGCGTTGCGTGGCTCATCAGGCCGGGCCAGCCGCACCGTGCCGCGGGCCATGGAACCTTCCAAGCTGCGCACGATGAGCTGGGCGCCCAGTTCGGCCGCGCGGCGGTCGCGGAAATCAGTGACTTCCGTGTAGTTGTGGCCAGTGTCAATCATCAACAGCGGCAGCGGGATGCGGCCTGCGCCAAAGGCTTTCTCGGCGCACTTCAAAAGCACGGCCGAGTCTTTGCCACCTGAGAACAGCAGCGCGGGCCGCTCAAAGCTGGCCACCACCTCGCGCAGCACAAAGATGGCTTCTTCTTCTAGTGCATTGAGGTGAGCGCGGCTTAAGCGCGTGGCGGCGTTGGCAGCGGCATCCACAGAGTGGGCAAGCAGTTGCGGATCAGTGCGGGCGTTCATGCGGTGGCCTCAGATTGAGCAGAGGAAATGGCTTGGATCGGAATCACGGCGTGGCTGGCATGCAGGCCGCATTCCTTGCTGCTTTGTTCCCACCACCAGCGCCCAGCGCGAAAGTCTTCGCCCACGGCAATCGCGCGGGTGCAAGGCTCACAGCCGATGCTGGGGTAAAACTGGTCGTGCAAGGCGTTGGTGGCCACGCCGTTTTCACGCACGTAGTGCCACACGTCGCCCTGGGTCCAGTCATGCAAGGGGCTGAACTTGACGCGGCCACCCGTGGCGACTTCGGAGGTATCCACCGCTTGCACGGCGGCGCGGGCCTCGGATTGCTCGGCGCGCAGGCCGGTGATCCATGCGCTGTGGCCTGCCAGGGCGCGCGCCAGTGGTTCGAGCTTGCGGATCTGGCAGCAGGCGCGGCGCAAGTCCACGCTGCGGCGCATGGCCAGGGCGCCTTCACGCTGGTCAAACGCGCTGGCAGCAGCCAAGTCGGGGCCATACACGCGCACGGGGCTGTCGGCGCGGCGCCCGGCTTGCAGTTGCGCCAGCAGCGCCAGCGTGGCGCCATGCAGTCGGCCGGTATCCAGCACAAACAGCGGCACCGGCAGGGCCAGGGTGTCGATCAAATGGGTGATCACCATGTCTTCCACCCCCAGGCTATTGGCCTGCACCACGCGGCCGGGGTGTTGTGAGGCGGCCTGGGCCAGCAGCGCTTGGGCCGCGCGCACTTTGGCGTCGTAGCTGGGGGAGGGGTGGGCGTACAGATCGATGGCAGACATGTGGGTGTCTCTGCTCAAACTGCGGCCGTGGCCCATGCGCCGGGCGCTGCCTGGTAGTGGTGGGCAAAGTGGCCAAATTGGCGCTGGGCCGATTCCACTGACACGCCTTCGGGCAACACGGCCGATGTAAAGCCGCAGCGCGCCAGCATGGGCAGTTGGTCAACGATGACGTCGCCCACCGCGCGGATGTCGCCGCGGTAACCCCAGCGTCGGCGCAAGAGCACTGCCGCTGAAAAGGCGCGGCCGTCGGCCATCTTCGGCAGGGCCAGCTCAATGATGGGGGCCTTGAGCAGCTCAGCCGGTGGCACTGTGGCAGCATCTTCCAGGGCCACAGTTTGCAAATCCAATCGGGCTACAGGGCCTATAGATTGGGCGGAAGCAGCTATCAATTCAATAGCGTCAGGGGCTGGGGCGGTGAAGGTGTTGGGGGTGCTCATAGAGAAAGCTTTCAGACGGTGGCGGGCTCAGCGTGCAATGCGGCGGGTGTGGCTGTGGCGGGCTGGGCGGCGTGCTGGCGCACCTGCGCTGCGGCGGCTTTGAAGGGCTCCAGCCCGACGCGGCGCACCGTGGCCATGAAGGTTTCAAAGCCTTGTGCGGCAGTGCCCACGGGCTGGCGGTGTTGGCGATAGGTGTCTAGCACCGCATCCACCACCCCCAGCACTTCGTACGCAGAAAAGCTGGGGCCAATCACCCGGCCGGGCTGGGCGGCGCCGCTCAGGGCCGAGCCATCTGAGCCGCCCAGGGTGACCTGGTACCACTCTTGCCCGTCTTTATCCACGCCCAAGATACCGATGTGGCCGCTGTGGTGGTGGCCGCAGCTGTTGATGCAGCCGCTCATGTGCAGATCGATGGGGCCCAGGTCGTGCAGTTCGTCCAAGTCCGCAAAGCGCTCAGTGAGGGCGGCCGCAATGGGCAGCGAACGGGCATTGGCCAAGGCACAGTAGTCGCCACCAGGGCAGGCAATGAAATCACTCACCAGCCCGACATGCTCACGCGCCAGCCCCAAGCTGCGGGCGGCGCGCCACAGTTCGGGCAAATCCGCGCAATGCACATGCGGCAACAGCAGGTTTTGCTGGTGGGTGACACGCGCCACCCCGGCTGAGAAGCGATCAGCCAGCCCAGCGGCGGCGTCGAGCTGCTCGGCAGTGGCGTCACCGGGCGCTTGGCCCAGGCGCTTGAAGCTCAAGGTGACGGCGCGGTACAGCGGATCGCGCAGGGCGTGCACATTGCGCTCAAGCCAGCGGGCAAAGCCCGGGTCGTCTTCGGCGGCAGCTTGCAGCACCTGGGCCACCCGTTCGGTGGCGGTGTTCAGCAAGCGTTGGGGTGGCGGGGCAAAGCGCACGGCCACCGCATCCACCTGCGATTGCGTCAGGCGCTGCGGGGCGCCGTCGCGCTCGACGATGGCGGTGTATTCGGTCTGCACCGCATCGATAAAGGCTTGGCCTTCGGCTTTCACCAAAATCTTGATGCGGGCTTTGTAAGCGTTGTCGCGGCGGCCAAAGCGGTTATAGGTGCGCAGCACCGCTTCGAGGTAGTTCAAGATTTCCAGCGCGGGCACAAAGCTGTTGACCAGCGTGGCGACGATGGGCGTGCGCCCCATACCGCCGCCCACATACACCGCAAAGCCCAGGGCACCGGTGCGGTCGTCGCGCTTGAGTTGCAGGCCCACGTCGTGCCACAGCGTGGCGGCGCGGTCTTCCAAGGCACCGGTGACGGCAATCTTGAATTTGCGGGGCAGAAAGGCAAACTCCGGGTGCGCGGTGCTCCACTGGCGCAGCAGTTCGCACCAGGGGCGCGGGTCGGCCACTTCGTCCGCCGCTAGGCCCGCCAGACCGTCGCTGGTGATATTGCGAATGCAATTGCCACTGGTCTGAATGCCGTGCAGGCCTGCTGTGGCCAACAGGTCCATGACATCGGCCGAGCGGTCTAACGGGATCCAGTTGAACTGCACGTTTTGCCGCGTGGTGAAGTGGCCCACGCCCACCTTCAGGCGCGGCGCCGGGATGCCAGTGGGCGCGTGTTGGGCGGCCTCTAGCGTGTCTTGCGCGGTTTGGGCCTGGGCCAGCAGGGCGGCGTCGGGTTGATCAAACTCGCGCGCCACGCGGGCCAGCACCCGCAGCTGGGCAGAATTGAGTTCGCCCCAGGGCACGGCCACCCGCAGCATGGGCGCGTGGCGCTGTACATACCAACCGTTTTGCAGGCGCAGCGGGCGAAACTGCTCGTCGCTTAGTTCGCCGCGCTGCCAACGTTGCAGTTGGTCGCGGTACTGCGCGGCGCGGCGGCACACATAGTCAAGGTCAAAGTCAGTGGCTGCGAGCATGGTGGTGTAGGGGAGTTACAGAGCAATCAACTTGAAGCCGGCGTAGCTCATCAGCACGCTCAGCAGGGTGCGCACCAAGCGCTCAGGGGTTTTGTGAATCAGCCGGGCGCCCAACCAAATGCCGGGCAGAGAACCGACCAGCAGCCAGCCCAGCAAATGCCAGTTGACCGAGCCCATCGACGCGTGGCCCAGGCCAGACACCAAAGTCAGCGGTACCGCATAGGCAATGTCAGCCGCCACCAAGCGAGGCAGGGGCAGGCGGGGGTACATCAGCATGAGCGCCATCACGCCGATGGCGCCGGCGCCCACGCTGGTCAGCGTGACCAACACGCCCAGCACCGCGCCCATCAGCACTGGCAGGGCGGGGTGGCGGGGGATGTCGGCTTCAGCAGCCGCAGCGTCGTCCGCGGGTTGGGTGAGCGCGCGCCAAGGGGTGCGCCAGGCTTTGACGGCGGTGGCCATGGCAGTCAGCAGCAAGGCCACGCCCAAGGTGGTGGTCATCACCCGTGCAGCTTGTTCGCTGGCTGGGCCCATTTGGTGCAAGGCCCACAAAGTGAGCAAGGCGCTGGGCACGCTACCCAGGCACAAAGCGCCCACCACGCGCCAGGGCACGGCGCGTTGGCGCATGTGCTGCAGGGTGCCGGTGAATTTGGTGGCGGCAGCAAAAAGCAGATCGGTGCCCACCGCCAAGTGCGGTTTGACCCCAAAACCAAAGATGAGCAGCGGCGTCATCAGCGAGCCGCCGCCCACTCCGGTCAGGCCCACCACCAAGCCCACCGCAAACCCCGCTACTGTGTAAGCCCATTCATTCATGGGCGCGACTGTAAAAAGCGTTCTTTATTTAGGGAACAACTTTTTTTTCAGATCGATATACGAATTAATTATTTAGACAAACGCTGGGCGGCCCACGCAATGACCAAAGCTGGCTCAATCGGGCTGGTATGTTCTGATAGCTGGGTTGCAACGCATCGCGCCGCCAGTGGCGCCAAGCTCAAGCCCCGCGACCCCAGCCCGGTTAACGCCCACAAGCCAGGGGCGTGTGAGCCCAAGGCGCCCACGCGGGGTAAGCGGTCTGGGCTGGTGCAGCGGCTGCCCGCCCAGTGCTGCAGTTCGCCCGCCGGGGGCGCTTGCCAGGGGTGGCCAGCGGCTTCGCACAACTCCATGGCGCGTTGGCGGTTGGCATGGGCTTCGGCCGCTCGTGGGTGGGGAGGGTCGTCCGCATCGTCGTGGCGATAGCTTGCTCCAAAAAATGTAGCGGCTTGGGCAGATAAACAGGGCGCTGGGGCACCAAAAGGCTGCAAAGTTTCTGGCCAAGGCACGTTAGGAATCAGGTGGCCGTGCCCGTTCAGTGCATGCACCAAGCCCGGCGGTGATGAGCCGCTGGCCCAACTGATCTGCCCCGGCGTACGGGCCAGCTTCCACGCCGCCACCAGGGCCGCCACGTCGGGGTTGGCGGTGGCCAACACCTTGGTGCTGGCCGTGCCTGCCGCCACCAACACCACGGGCGCTTGGGCCAGCACTCCGCCGTCGCGGCCCAATACTTGCCAGCTCGGCGCCGCCAGGCCGCCCACTTGGCGCAGCCCGGCCACAGCGGCCGACTGCGGCAACACGCCCGCGTGGCGCAGCAGCGCGTCGGCCAACGCCCGCGGGCGCAGCCAAGCGGCGCGGGGGTGCCACAGGGCATCAGCTTGGGGCACGGGCTGGGTCCAATCAGCGCCTGCAGCGGGCGGCGGCGGCAAGGCTTTGTGGCGGCGCGGGCGTGGCGCGGCATCGGGCGGTGGGGGATTGCACTCGCGGCAACCAACAGGGGCCCAGTCGCGCCCGGCCACCAGCAAGCGCTGGGCCCAATCCAGCGTGACGGCCTGACCCGCACGCACCAGTTGCGAAGAGGCGGTGTCGGCAGCCGTGACCAGCGGCGCCATCAGCCCCACGGGTAGGTCAGTGGCAGCGGCGGCTTGGGGGGCGTGCAAAAGCGTGACGGCCCAGCCATGCAGGCGCAGCTCTGCGGCCGCGCAAGCACCGCCCAGGCCACTGCCAATGACGATTGCGTGGCGCGGGGGTGGCTGGGCGGTCACGGGGTCAGGGCTGATTCACGTGCACCAGCGCCGCTAAATGGAGCGGGGTGGTTGCGCTGTCGGCGCGCTGTTGGCGCGTGCTGGGCGCGTCGGTGGCGCGGCGGCTGCGCGGTGCAGAGCGCGAAATCGATCTATTCTTTGGGTGGCACGTAGCCCTGGGCGGCGTCGGCACCACCGCCAAAAAAGTGCGCTTCCATTTGCCGCGCCAGGTATTGGCGGGCACGGGCGTCGGCCAGGTTCAGCCGGTTTTCGTTGACCAGCATGGTCTGGTGCTTGAGCCACTGGGCCCAGGCTTCTTTGCTGACGCCTTGCCAAATGCGCTTGCCGAGTTCACCGGGGTACGGGGGAAAATCCAGGCCTTCGGCTTCGTGGCCGAGCTTGATGCACTGAACCATGCGGGGCATTGCGGGCTTCCTTGTGTTGAATCCAATGGGTTGGCCCCGATTGTCCCTAAACGCCGGAAACCTTTTTTGCCCCGCGCGACTCCCTTTTGCTTATGAACGCTTTTGTACTGAATGTGTGGCAGCGGGTGTCGCTCCGCCAATGGATGTTGTTGCTGTTTGCCGCCTGCATGGTGGGCATTGGCTCGGCCTTGGTGATGCAGCATGTGGTGGGGCTGGAGCCTTGCCCCATGTGCATCGTGCAGCGCTACGCCATGATTTTGGTGGCGCTGTTTGCCTTGCTGGCGGCGTTTGCGGCGCCCAGGGGCCTGTTTTTGGGCCTGGGCGTGCTGGGGCTGGCCAGTGCGGGCTTTGGGGCTTTTGTGGCCGCGCGCCAGAGCTGGCTGCAGTGGTATCCGCCCGAAATTGCGCAGTGCGGGCGCGACTTCTACGGAATGATCGAAACATTCCCCCTAAAGCGCGCCATCCCCATGATTTTTCGCGGCAGCGGCGACTGCACCAAGATCGACGGCACTTTCTTGGGTTTGTCCATTGCCAACTGGACGTTTTTGACCTTTGTGGCCATGGCGCTGCTCATAGCCGTGTTGCTGGTGCGGCGCCTGCGCATGCCCCGCCAGCGCTAGCCAATAATGCGGCGGCGAGCTTTGTAGCCCCAAGCGACATCAACCGGACCGCCCATGACCACTTCGCCAGACACCCTAGCGCACGTGTTTGCGCGGCTGGAGCAGCTCAACCAAATCGGCGTGTCGCTCTCACGCGAACGCAACATTGATCGGCTGCTGGAATCGATTCTGCTGGCTGCCAAAGGCATCACTGGCGCTGATGGCGGCACGCTGTACCGCGTGACCGAGGCTGCCGATGCGCTTGAATTTGCCATCGTGCGCACCGACAGCCTGAACATTGCCCTGGGCGGCACCACGGGCCGGGCCATCACCTTCCCCAATGTGCCGCTGAAGAACCCCGACGGCAGCCCCAACAACAAGATGGTGGCGGCCTACGCGGCCATCCACGCGCGCACCGTCAACATCCCCGACGCTTACAGCGCCGAAGGCTTTGATTTTTCGGGCACGCGCAAGTTTGATGAGCGTACCGGCTACCGCAGCCAGAGCTTTCTGACAGTGCCGCTCAAAGACCACGAAGACCAACTGATCGGCGTGCTGCAACTCATCAATGCGCGTGACCCGGCCACCGGCGCGGTGGTGGCGTTTTCGCAGGCCGATCAGCAGTTGGCCGAATCCTTGGCCAGCCAGGCGGCCATTGCGCTCACCAACCGGCAGCTCATCACGCAGCTTGAGACGCTGTTTGAAAGCTTCATCAACCTGATCAACCTGGCCATTGACGAAAAATCGCCCTATACCGGTGGCCACTGCCAGCGGGTGCCGGCGCTCACCATGATGCTGGCCGAAGCCGTAAACGACACCCACAGCGGCCCGCTGAAAGACTTCACCATGACGGACAAAGACCGTTATGAACTGAAGATCGCCGGTTTGCTGCATGACTGCGGCAAGATCACCACGCCAGTGCATGTGGTGGATAAGGCCACCAAGCTCGAAACGCTGTACGACCGCATTGGCCTGATCGACACCCGCTTTGAAGTCATGAAGCGCGACGCCGAAATTGCCGCCCTGGTGCGCCAATTGGCCCTGCGCCCGCAGGTCAACCCACAGGCCGAAAGCGCGGTGATGGATGACTTGCGCAAAGACATTGCCAGCATCGTGGACGACCGCAACTTTTTGCGCCAATGCAACAAGGGCGGTGAGTCCATGCCGGTGGAAGCCATTGAGCGGGTGCGCCGCATCGGCACCGAACGCGAATGGCGCAACCCCGACGGCATGGTGACCGACGCGCTAGACGCCAACGAGTTAGAAAACCTCAGCATCAAAGCGGGCACGCTCACCGCGCGTGAACGCGAAATCATCAACCACCACATCGTGGCCACCATTCGCATGTTGGAGGCCTTGCCCTGGCCACGCCACCTGCGCAACGTGGCCGAATACGCGGGCGGCCACCATGAGCGCATGGACGGCAAGGGCTACCCCAAGGGCCTCACGCGCGATCAGATGAGCGTGCAGGCGCGGGTGATGGG
>JAAFIY010000076.1 GCA_013297985.1 Comamonadaceae bacterium
GCCAATCACATACTGATCGAGCTTGAGCTTGAGCTCCACCGGCGTGGGCAAATCCGACTTGGCACCCTCGCCTGCTTCACCGGCCGGGAGTTCGTCGCGAATGATGTCGTTGCACAGGTCAATGCACTCATCACAAATGAACACCGACGGCCCTGCGATGAGCTTTTTGACTTCGTGCTGGCTCTTGCCGCAAAACGAGCAATAGAGCGTTTTTTCAGCGGAGGAGCCTTTTCTTTCGGGCATGGGTTGCGCCACTCAATGGGGTAGGAGCAATGATACTCGCGCCACCCAGGCGACTGGCGCCGCCCGGGGGTGGTCAGGGCCGCTTGGCGATGACTTGGTCAACCAGGCCGTAGTCTTTGGCTTCGTCGGCAGACATGTAGTAGTCACGCTCCATGTCGCGGGTGATTTTTTCCAGCGGCTGGCCGGTGCGGTCGGCGTAGATTTTGTTGAGCGTTTCGCGGGTTTTCAAAATCTCGCGGGCGTGGATTTCAATGTCCGTGGCCTGACCATGCGCGCCGCCCGAAGGCTGGTGAATCATGATCTTGCTATTGGGCAGGCTGTAGCGCTTGCCCTTGGCGCCTGCCATCAACAAGAACGACCCCATGCTGGCAGCCATGCCGGTGCACAAAGTGGACACATCGGGTTTGATGAACTGCATGGTGTCGTAGATCGCCATGCCTGCGCTCACCGAGCCGCCAGGGCTGTTGATGTACAGCGAAATGTCTTTGTCGGGGTTTTCGCTTTCCAAGAACAGCAGCTGTGCCACCACGAGGTTGGCCATGTGGTCTTCCACCGGGCCCACCAAAAAGATCACCCGCTCTTTGAGCAAGCGCGAATAGATGTCATAGGCGCGCTCGCCGCGGCCCGACTGCTCGATCACCATGGGCACCATACCCAGGCTGCGGATCTCGCTGGAACTCATCGTGCAATCTCTCCTGTGCAATGCATATGCCGATGTCCGGCATGAAGGGGTGAAGGGGTACGCGGTAGTGCGGCAGTGTTGCACATCGGCAAGCCCGCTGACTCGCAAGCTGCTGCCAAAAGCACATGGGGCCGCAGCGCAGGTCTTGCAACCCCGCTGCGGCCCCTGTGGGTCGCAAGTGTGCGCGCTTAGCTGTGCTTAGCTTTGCGGCGCCATCAGATCGTCAAACGGAAGCACTTTTTCGATGGCCTTGGCGTGGCTGAGCACGTAGTCGGTGACGTTGTTCTCAATCACCACGGCTTCGACTTCGGCCATGCGCCGGTTGTCAGCGTAGTACCAACGCACCACATCGGCGGGCTTTTCGTAGCTAGAGGCGATTTCATCCACCCGAGCGCGAATCTGCTCGGCCTTGGCCTGCAGGTTGTGGGTGCGCACCAGCTCGGCTACCACCAGGCCCAGGCGCACGCGTCGCTCGGCTTCGGGCTTGAATAGGTCTTCGGGCATGGGCGCCTTGTCGGCGTCTTTCACGCCGCGCTTTTTCAGGTCGCCCCGGGCGTTTTCGATCATGCGGTCGACTTCGGACTGCACGCTGCTCTTGGGCAATTCGAGCTCGGCCTTGGTGACCAAGGCTTCCATCACCGCCGACTTGTTGCGGCCCTGCAGGCGGAACTTGACTTCACGGTCGAGGTTAGAGCGGATGTCATCGCGCAAACCATCGATGCTGCCGTCCGCAATGCCCAGGGACTTGGCCAATGCTGCGTCCAGCGCGGGCAGATCAGCGGCTTCGATTTTTTTAACGGTGACCATGAAGTCAGCGGTTTTGCCAGCCACGTCCTTGCCGTGGTAGTCGGCCGGGAAGGCCAACGGGAAAGTTTTGCTCTGGCCCACTTGCATGCCGCGCACCGCGTCTTCAAATTCTTTGAGCATTTGGCCTTCGCCAACCACAAAGTTGAAGTCTTCGGCCTTGCCGCCTTGGAAAGCTTCGCCGTCGATCTTGCCTTCAAAGTCCACCGTCACGCGATCAGTATCCAGCGCCGCTGAGCCTTGGGCGCGGATGGCAAAGGTGCGACGCTGCTTGCGCAAAATTTCGATGGTGCGGTCAATCGCCGCGTCATTGATATCGGTGCTCACGCGCTCAACTTCCACCGTGGCCAGATCGGGCAGCTTGACTTCGGGGTACACCTCAAACACGGCGTCAAAGGCCATTTCGCCGTCGGGCGAGCTGTCGCTTTCGGTGATGCGGGGGGCGCCCGCCACGCGCAGCTGGGCTTCGTTGGCGGCGCTACTGAAGGCTTCGCCGACTTTGTCGTTCATCACCTCGTAGTGCACCGAATAGCCGTAGCGCTGGGCCACCACCGACAGCGGCACCTTGCCCGGCCGAAAGCCGTCGATCTTGACTTGGCGGGCCAGCTTGCGCAGACGCGCATCCACCTCGTCTTGAATGACCTTGACGGGCAAATTCAGGGTGATTTTGCGTTCGAGCTTCTCGAGCGTTTCAACGGTGACGGCCATGTTCTTCTCCAATCGATGGCACAGGTAACACACGGCGCAAGCGCCCTGAGTAACAGGGCGGCTGCGCTCTCAAATCCATAGCGACCAAGCTCTACTAGAGCAGCGATGGCGCACAAAACGGGGATGGCTTTTGCCAGCGTCGTCCGTGCCGAGGCGTGGCAGCAGACCTGGCCGAGCTCTTGCATGGTGCGCGGGGCCGGACTCGAACCGGCACGCCGGTGAAGGCGTCAGGACCTAAACCTGGTGCGTCTACCAATTTCGCCACCCGCGCGCCCAGCCCAGCCTGTTGCACAGGCGTGGGGCCAGCTGATCCCATTTGCTCTCGGGTGCGCCGCCGCCGTGTTGGCCTTTAGCGGCCAACGCTTTGACTCCTCACCTGAGGTCAACTCGGCATTTTAGCCTGCTTGGGGGACGGGTGCCTCGGGCTTGTGCACCCGGAACCATGCCGCGTACATGGCCGGCAGAGCCAGCAGGGTCAGCACGGTGGCCACGATCAGGCCGCCCATGATCGCGACAGCCATCGGGCCCCAGAACACGCTGCGTGACAGCGGAATCATGGCCAGCACCGCCGCCGCCGCAGTCAGCACAATCGGCCGCAGGCGCCGCACGGCAGACTCCACCACGGCCGTCCACGCGGGCACGCCCCGGGCGCGGTCTTGTTCAATCTGGTCGATCAAGATGACAGAGTTGCGCTGGATCATGCCCATCAAGGCGATCACACCCAGCAGCGCGACAAAGCCAAAGGGGCGATCTAGCACCAGCAACGCGCCCGCCACACCGGCAATGCCCAAGGGGCCAGTGATGAACACCAACATCGCGCGGCTGAAGCTTTGCAACTGAATCATCAGCAGGGTAAAGGTGACGAACAACATGATCGGCAGGCCCGCCGCAATCGAGCCCTGGCCTTTGGAGCTTTCTTCCACCGCGCCAGCCACTTCAATGCGATAGCCCGGCGGCCATGCCTTTTGGGCTTGTGTCAGGTCGGGCAGTAATTGCTGGGTGACAGTGGCGCCTTGCAGGCCCTCAACGATGTCGGCTTGCACCGTGATGGCGTAGTCGCGCCCTTCGCGCCACATCACGCCGGGCTCCCACACAAAGCGGGCGGTGGCGATTTGGCTTAAAGGAATGCTGCGCCCGCTGGCCGTGGGCAGGTAGGCGTTGCCTAAATCGGTGATGGCGTCGCGTTCATTGAGCGGCTGGCGCAAAACGATGTCGATGAGCTTGTCGCCTTCGCGGAACTGGCCCACCGGCGTGCCGACCAAGATCGTGCGGGAGGCCTGGGCAATGCTTTGGCTGCTTACGCCGAGTGCGCGGGCCTTGGCTTGGTCAATGTCCAAGCGCAGCACCTTCACCGATTCGTTCCAGTTGTCGTTGACGCCGCGGGTGTTGCTGTTGGCCCGCATGCGCTCTTTGACCTCATCGGCGCGCAGCCGCAGTTCGGCCGGGTCAGGCCCCACCACGCGGAACTGCACGGGGTAAGGCACGGGTGGCCCGTTGGGCAAGAGTTTGGCGCGCGCCCGCACCTCGGGGAACTCTTGCGCCATCAGTGCAGGCAGCGCAATGCGCAGGCGTTCTCGGTTAGCCAAATCTTGGGGCAACACGATGAGCTGCGAGACGTTGGTCTGCGGAAAAGTCTGGTCCAGCGGCAGGTAAAAACGCGGCACGCCAGAACCCACCCAGGTGGTGACTGAAGACACGCCTTCCATGGCTTTCAGCCGAGACTCCACCCGCCGCGTGACCTCGTCATTGGCCGCAAACGAGGTGCCTTCGGTAAACCAAAGATCCACCAAGATCTCCGGGCGGCTGCTGTCGGGAAAGAACTGCTGCTGCACCCGGCCCATGCCCACAATGCCCAGCGCAAAGGTCAGCACGGTCGCGCCAATGGTGATCCACCGGTGCGCCACGCACCAGTTCACCAAGGCCCGAAAGCGGGTGTAGAACGGGGTGTCAAAGTGCTCATGATGGTCAGCGTCGGCCGCGGCAGCGGGCTTTTCTTTCAGCAGCCAGTTGCCCAGATAGGGCACGAAGTACACCGACACCACCCAGCTGATCATCAGCGCCGCTGCGGTCACGCCAAAGATGGCGAAGGTGTATTCACCCACCGTACTGCGCGCAATGCCAATAGGCAAAAAGCCCACAGCGGTAATGAGCGTGCCCGTCAACATGGGCATGGCAGTGACTTCATACGCAAAGGTGGCGGCGCGTAGTTTGTCGTAGCCCTCTTCGAGTTTGCGCACCATCATTTCCACCGCAATGATGGCGTCGTCCACCAGCAAACCCAGCGCAATGATGAGCGAGCCCAGTGAAATCTTGTGCAGCCCGATGCCCCAGTAGTACATCACCAAGAAAGTCACCGCCAACACCAGCGGAATCGTGATGGCCACTGCCAGGCCAGGGCGCAAATCCACATACCAGCCAAAGCGCCCGCCCTTGTGCAAGCCCAGCGCCAAGATGGACACGGCTAGCACGATCACCACGGCCTCAATCAGCACGCGCACAAACTCACCCACCGATTTGGTCACCGCGCTGGGTTGGTCTTGCACCTGCACCAATTGCACGCCCGCGGGCAACTTGGCGCTGATGCGTTCGGTGGCCGCAGTGAGCTGTTTACCCAGCGCAATGATGTCGCCCCCTTTGGCCATGGACACGCCCAGCGCAACCACCTCTTCGCCCTGAAAGCGCACCTTCACCGTGGGTGGGTCGACATAACCGCGCTTGATGGTGGCAATGTCGCCCAGCCGCAGCTGGGTGCTGCCCGCGCTGGCCGCACTGCGAATGGGCATGGCTGACAAATCAGCCAGGGCATTGAACTGCCCCCCCACCCGCACCTGCACCACGTCTTGCGGTGTGTGAATGGCGCCCGCCGGCTCCACCGCGTTTTGCTGACCCAGTTGCGCCAGCACGCTGTTCATGTCCAGCCCAAGCTGCGACAGCCGGGTTTGCGACAGCTCGATGTAGACCTTTTCATCTTGCGCGCCGAACAGCTCGACCTTGGCCACGTCTTGCACACGCAGCAACTGTTGGCGCACATCGTCGGCCAAGGTTTTAAGCTCGGCGCTGCTGAAGCCCTGGCCTTTCAAGGCATAGATAACGCCGTAGACGTCACCAAACTCATCGTTAAAAAACGGGCCCACCACGCCGGATGGCAAAGTGCCGCGCATGTCGCCAATTTTTTTGCGGACTTGGTACCAGACGTTGGGCACATCGCCCGGGCGCGACGAATCTTTGATCTGAAAAATGATCAGCGCTTCGCCGGGCTTGCTGTAGCTGCGGATCTTGTCGGCGTACGGCACCTCTTGCAGCGTGCGCTCGAGCTTGTCGGTGACTTGCTCGGCCACCTGCTGGGCGGTGGCGCCAGGCCAGAACACCCGCACGACCATGGCGCGAAAGGTAAAGGGCGGGTCTTCGTCTTGCCCCAATTGAAAGTACGCGCCGATGCCCAGCACCAGCAGCACCACCATCAAAAAGCGCGTGAGCGCCGGGTGTTCGAGGGCCCAGCGCGACAAATTGAAGCTGCTGGAGGGCTCAGGGTGACTTTGCATGGAGAAAAGGGGTCCGGGGCCGATATGGACTGGACTGAACCAGTGCTTAGTTAGCTACAGTTTTTGTAGCTGCCTGCGGCGTATTGGAGGCCGAAGGGGCCGATTGGGCTGATGCCGCTGATGGGGCACTGGGCACGGCCGCTGCAGGGGCCCCGCCCGGGGCCTGGTACACGGTGACCTTCTGGCCGGGTTGCAGCACATGCACGCCTGCGCTCACGATGCGCTGGCCGTTGCGAATACCGCCCGACAGCACCACCTGATTGCCATCAGCACCCGCCACTTCGACTGGCGTGGCCTGCACCGTGCTGGTGGCGGGGTCAAACACCCAGACCTGGGTTTTGCCGCCATCTTGCAGCAGGGCCGACGTCGGAATGCGCAGCATCGGGATGCCAGCCACCTGCACCGCTTTGGGTTGCACGATCACGGTGGCGCCCAAGGGCCAGCGCACCGACGGGTCAAGCCCCACCCGCACGGCAAAGGTGCGGGTGACGGGGTCGGCGGCCGCAGCCACCTCGCGCACCCGGCCTTGCACCGCCGAGCCAGAAGCCCAGGGCCGCACGGTCACCACCGAGCCCAAGCGCAGTTCGCTCACCAACTGCTCGGGCGCCACAAATACGGCATCACGCGGGCCGTCCTGGGCAATACGCAGCACCGGCGTGCCCGCTGCCAGCACTTGGCCGGGTTCTGCGTCCACACCCACCACCACGCCCGCTTCGGTGGCGATCAGTCGGGTGTAGCTGGCTTGGTTGTTCTGGGTGTTGACGCCGGTTTGGGCCTGGTCAACTCCGGCTTGCGCGGCCTTCAGGGTGGCTTCGCGCCGCTCCAATTCCGCACCGCTGATGAAGCCCTGGGCCTTCAGTGCAGCAAAGCGGGTGAGGTCAGCCGCCGCCAAGTCGCGCTGCGTGACCGCCGACGTCAGAGCCGCTTGGGCGGCCTCAACCCCAAGCCGATAGTCTTGCGGATCGATTTCAGCCAGCACCTGGCCGCGCCGAACGCGCTCACCCACGCCGACATTGCGCACCGTCATCTTGCCGCTCACGCGAAACCCCAGGCGCGTTTCAATGCGGGGGCGGATTTCGCCCGAGAACTCCGTGGCGGCCTCGGCGGGGGTGTCCGTCACGGTCCACAGCTTGACGGAGCGGATCGGGTCAGCCGCCGGGGCCGGTTTGCTGCAGCCAACCAGGGCGAGCGCCAAGGCCGCGCCGCTAGCCACCAGGGTCCAGCGCCCCAGCGGAGGCACTGAATCAAGGGAAAACCCGCGCTCTGGAATGCCGATGCGGCGAAATATCGGGTGTAAGAGCACAACGCACCTCATGCTGTTTATGACTGACCGGTTAGTAATCTATTTCTGAACCTTTCGGTTGTCAAGGCAAGGGCCGAGATGCAAGGTCGCCAAAACAGCAGCCTCGGCAAGCTTGTGTAGGCATCGGCCCGGCGTGCGGACAATCTGCGCATGGCCCAACTCCCCACGCCCAGCGCGCAAGCGGGCGAGCACTATGAAAACTTCCCCGTCGCGTCGTGGCTGTCACCGCCCGCGCTGCGGCCCGCAATTGGCGCCATCTACCGCTTTGCCCGCACGGCCGATGACATCGCGGACGAGGGCCAAGCGCTGGCCGCAGAGCGCACCGAGACGCTGGCGCGTTTTCGTGGGCTGCTGCGCGAGGTGCACGCGCAGGCGGCATCGGGCCAAACAGATTGGGTGCGCGCCTCTAAAGCGCCATGGCCCGAGGTGTTTGGGCCACTGGCGCAGGTGGTCGCGCAACACCGCTTGCCGCTGCAGCCGCTGGACGATCTCTTGGACGCCTTTGAGCAAGACGTTCGCTTAACGCCCGACCACCCTCTGGATCTGAACCGGCAGCCCTGGCCCTACCCTGACCGGGCGAGCCTGCTGGACTACTGCCGCCGCTCAGCCAACCCGGTGGGGCGCTTGATGCTGCATCTGTACGGGGTAGACGATGACCCCGCCCAGCAGCAAAGCGACGACATCTGCACAGGTTTGCAGTTGGTGAATTTTTGGCAAGACCTGTCGGTGGATCTGCCTCGTCGGCGCTGGTATGTACCTCAGGCCGACGCCCTGGCACACGAGCTGGACGGCAATGCCTTGACCGGCGCAGCCACCTCCACCCCCGCCCATGCCAACTTGGTGCACAGCTTGGCTGACTGGGCCTTGCAGCACTTGCACCAGGGCGCACCGCTGGTGCACAAGCTACCCGGGCGCATCGGGTGGGAACTGCGCCTGGTGGTGCAAGGCGGCCTGCTGATTGGGCAGCGCAGCCGCGCTTTGGGGGCTCTGGCCTGGCAGCAGCGCCCGCTAGTGCGCGCTTGGGACGCGCCGCTGCTGTTGTGGCGCGCCCTGTGCATGTAGCGTTGAGCATGCAGCCTTGTGCGCTTAGATCTTGCGTCTGCGCCCCTCGCTGGGGCCCCAAGGCGTCTGGCGGCAATGCCAGAATCCTCCGCGCCCTACCCCAAAGCCCATGACGCCCGATCAATACGTTCAGCAAAAAGCCGCCGCATCGGGCAGCAGCTTTTATTACGCCTTTTTGTTTTTGCCCAAACCGCGCCGCGCTGCCATCACCGCGTTTTACGCGTTTTGCCGCGAAGTCGATGACGTGGTGGACGAGGTCACCGACCCCCACGTGGCCCAGACCAAGCTGCAGTGGTGGGCCACCGAAGTGCAGCGTGCCTTTGCGGGCCAAACACAGCACCCGGCCCTGCAAGCCCTGATGCCGCACACGGGGCCCTATGCCATCACGGCAGCCGACCTGCTGGCCGTGATTGAAGGCTGCCAGATGGATTTGCAGCAAAGCCGCTATCTGGATTGGCCGGGCCTGCGGCGGTACTGCGATTTGGTGGCGGGCGTGGTGGGTGAAGTATCGGCGCGCATCTTTGGCCAGACCGACGCTGCCACCCAACGCTACGCCCACACCCTGGGGCTTGCGTTCCAGATGACCAACATCATTCGCGATGTGGGCGAAGACGCCTTGCGCGGCCGCATTTACCTGCCAGTCAATGAACTGCAGCAGTTTGAGGTGAAGGCGCATGAGGTGCTCAAGCGCCAATACTCCGACCGTTTTGTGTCCTTGATGCAGCATCAGGCACAGCGCGCGCATGCGCTGTATGACGAAGCCCTGGGCCTGCTGCCGGCGGCGGACCGCCGCAGCCAAAAGCCGGGCCTGATGATGGCCAGCATCTACCGCACCCTGTTGCGCGAGATTGAAAGCGACGGCTTTCATGTGCTCGACCAGCGGGTCAGCCTGACGCCCTTGCGCAAGTTCTGGCTGGCATGGCGAGTGCAGGCCCTGGGCCGCTTGTGATGGCCTCAGCCGCGCCAGCTGCGGCCACGGCACCCAGGCTGGCCGTGATCGGTGCGGGCTGGGCTGGGTTGGCGTGTGCGGTGGCGGCGGTACAGCAGGGCTGGCAAGTGGTGGTGTTTGAAGCCGCCCGCGAAGCAGGTGGCCGCGCCCGGGCGCTACCGGTGGGCGCAGACGGCCTGCGGCTC
The DNA here is from genome assembly GCA_013297985.1 of Comamonadaceae bacterium. Lineage (GTDB taxonomy): Bacteria > Pseudomonadota > Gammaproteobacteria > Burkholderiales > Burkholderiaceae_C > JAAFIY01. The sequence continues at coordinate 9,479 of JAAFIY010000076.1, forward strand.
GACAACGGCCAACACATCTTGATTGGCGCCTATACCGCCACCTTGGAGCTGATGCGCACCGTCGGTGTCACCGAAGCTGCCGTGCTGCGCCGACAGCCGCTGAGCCTGCGGCGTCCCAACGGCAACGGCTTGGCCACGCCTGCTTGGGCCGCTTCGTGGCCCGCCCCACTGGATGCCTTGGCCGCCATTGCCACCGCCCGGGGTTGGTCAATCAGCGACCGCATGGCCCTGATGACGGCGGCGGTGGGTTGGCAGTGGCGCCAGTTCAAAGCGCCGCTTGAGCAAAGCGTGGCTGACTTAAGTCAAGCCCTGCCCGCCAAGGTACGCGATGAGTTGATCGCCCCGCTGTGTGTGTCAGCACTCAACACGCCGATGCAGCAGGCCAGCGCCGCCGTTTTTTTGGTGGTGCTGCGCGACGCGCTGTTTGGTGTGCGGGGCGGCTCGCAATTGCTGTTGCCCACGGCCGATCTCAGCGATTTGCTGCCCCGCCCGGCCTTGGCGTGGCTGCAAGCGCGGGGGGCTCAAGTGCGCTTGGGCCATCGGGTGCAAGCCCTGCAAAGGGCAGCCGCCGCCCCAGCCGCCTGGCAAGTGGACGACGAGGCCTTTGACGCGGTGGCGCTGGCCTGCCCCCCCAAAGAGGCCGTTCGGCTGCTGCGCACCACTGCCGTACCGAACCCAGCCTACCAAGACGCCCTTGATCGCTGGGTGCAGCAATGTGAAGCCCTGCGTTTTCAGGCCATAGCCACCGTGTACCTGCAGCTCGACGGCACTTCTCGCGGCCCGCTGCTGCCGCAGCCGATGTTGGCCCTGCCAGATGGCGCCGACTCGCCAGCCCAGTTTGTCTTTGACCGCGCCGCGCTAGACGGCCAAGCTGGGCTCTTGGCTTGTGTGGTGTCGGCAGCAGAGGGCGAATTGCTACAAATTCAAGAGCAGGTTCTGGCGCAGATACGCCGGGAACTGCGATTTTTGTTAGATGCATCTGCGCTGCGGGTGCTGCGCACCGTGGTAGAAAAGCGAGCCACCTTTGCCTGCAGCCCGGGGCTTGTTCGGCCCAGCGGACAACTTGGTGTCGAACTTGGCTTGGCCGGGCTGGTGGCCTGCGGCGATTGGCTGGCCGGGCCCTACCCCGCCACCTTAGAAGGCGCAGTGCGCAGCGGCCAATGGGCAGCGCAGTCCTTGAGCCGTCGGGCGCCTACACTGCGCGCCTGAACTGACCCATGCCGCGCAGCTCGCTTGCCGTGATCGAACCCCTGACCGAACCACCTGACACCGGAGTCCCGCTGGGGGCGGCCCGCTTGTCTGAGCAAGGCGAACTGCTCTGGGCCAATGACACCCTGATCGAGTGGCTAGGCGCCGCCAGCTTGGCCGACTTGCTGCAGAGCCAGGCATTTGTTTTGCGCGACTGGGCTGCCCAGGCCCCTCGCTGGGGCGATGTGTTGCGCGCGCTGCAGCAGCACAACCCTGTGAGCCTGACCCAACTGGTGCGCCGCCCAGGTGCCGCTGCCGACCCGGCCAGCCAACGCTGGGTGCGCCTGCATGCCCAGGCCCAAGTGGCCGTGGCGCTTCGCCAACCCGTGGTGATCCATCTCACGCTGCACGACATCACCGACGAGCGCTTCTTCCGATCAGTGGTCGAGCGCCTGCCGATGATGATCGCGGTGCGCCACCAAGACGGCTTGCACGGCTACGTCAGCCCCGCGTCCCAAGCGGTGCTGGGCGTGCCGCCGCAGCGCGTCAGCGGCACGCCGCCGGTAGATTGGTTTCACCCAGAGGACACGGCCCGCGCCCGAGTGGAGGCGCAGCGCAACGACAGCGGCAACGGGCTTGGTCTCGAATCGGTGTTTCGCATGCGCCACGCGAATGGCATGTGGCGATCAGTGGCCATTCGGGGCCTGCCTGCGCTGGACGATCCGGCCGTGCGCGGCGTCATCGGCGTGCTGCGGCCGCTGTCGGGTGCCGAGCAAGCAGGCGCCACCAGCCATGGCGGCGACGCCCTGTGGAAGCTGGCCCTGGACACCGTGGGCGACGGCGTGTGGGACTGGTATCCCCAGACCGGGCGCGAGGTCTACTCTGACCGTTGCCTAGAGATGTACGGCTACACGGCAGCCGAGGTCGACGCCATGCCAAGTGGGCTGGATGCAGTCACCCATCCAGATGACCTGGGCGCCATGCGTGAAGCGCAGGCCGAACACTTCGAGGGCCGCACGCCCAGCTATGTCAACGAGCACCGAGTCAAGACCAAGTCGGGTGACTACAAGTGGGTGTTGTCGCGCGGCATGGTCATTGAACGCAACGCCCAGGGCCAGCCGCTGCGGGTGGTGGGCACGCACACTGACATCACCTCGCGCAAGCAGTCTGAAGAGCTGGTGTGGGCGCAGGCCAACTACGACGGCCTCACCGGCCTGCCCAACCGCATGCATCTGCGCGAACGGCTGCAGCAAGACATGCTGCGCTGCCAGCGGGCTGATCAGCCCCTGACGCTTCTCTTTTTAGACTTGGACGGCTTCAAGGAGGTCAACGACACCTTGGGCCATGCTTACGGTGATTTGCTGCTGATGGAAGCCGCCCACCGCCTGCGCGAGTGCGTGCGCGCCACCGACACCGTGGCCCGACTGGGCGGGGATGAATTCACCATCGTGCTGCCTGAGATGGGCTATGGCCCGGCGCTTGAGCGGGTGCTGGGCGACTTGCTGTCGGCTTTGAACACTGGCTTTGTGCTGGGTTCTGATCAGGTGTTTGTGTCGGGCAGCATTGGCGCCACGCTGTTCCCCAACGACGGCACCGATGTGCAAGAGCTGTTTCGCAATGCCGACCAGGCGCTCTATGCCGCCAAGGAAGCGGGGCGCAATCGGTTTAGCTATTTCACTGCCGCCCTGCAAGAAGCCGCCCAAACCCGTTTGCGACTGAGCGCTGATTTGCGCACGGCCTTGGCCGAGCAGCAGTTTTCGGTGGTGTATCAGCCGATTGTGGAACTGGCCACGGGCTCCATCCGCAAGGCTGAGGTGCTGCTGCGTTGGCATCACCCCCAACGCGGCGCCGTGGGCCCGGCCGAGTTCATTCCAGTGGCCGAAGGGATGGGCCTGATCAATGAGCTAGGGGAATGGGTGCTGGCTCAGGCTGCAGCTCAGGTGAAGGTCTGGCGCGCCCAGGTGCACCCGGCGTTTCAGATCAGTGTCAACCGCAGCCCGGTTCAGTTTCGCGATGCCAAGGCACCCAACAGCGGCACCCAATGGTCGGCGCGCTTGCAGCAGCTCGGTGTCAGCGGCGACGCCTTGGCGCTAGAAATCACCGAAGGGCTGCTGCTCGACAACTCAGCCGAAGTGCGAGCGGCCTTGCTGGGCCTGCGCGACTGCGGCGTGGCCGTGGCGCTGGACGACTTTGGCACCGGTTTTTCGTCGCTCACCTACTTGCAGAAGTTCGACATTGACTTCATCAAGATAGACCGCTCTTTCGTGCAAGACTTGGCGCCGGGCAATACCTCGTTGTCGCTTTGCAAAGCCATCATCGTGATGGCCCACGAGCTCGGCATTCGGGTGGTGGCTGAAGGTGTGGAAACGGCCCAGCAGCGCGACTTGCTCACCCGTGCCGGTTGTGATTTTGCGCAGGGTTATCACTTCTCGCGCCCCCTGCCCGCAGAGCAGTTGCAGGCGTGGATGGGTCAGCTCAGCGCCAAGGCCCCGCCGCCAGCCGCTGCCGCAGAGTCGGCACACTCGCCACCTTGATCACCCGCTGCTGCAGTTGAGCGCAGGCACCCTCGGGCCAAGCGGGGTGATCGTGCGCAATCCACGCAGTTTGAAAACCAGCAGCATCAGCGCCCAGCACATCGGCAGCCCAGTCGTCGCCCACATGCAGCACTTGTGAGGCAGGCAGGCCCAGCAGCTGCAGCGCAGCTTTAAAAATAGGCTCAGCCGGCTTGGGCACCCCGACGTCGGCCGCGCTGACCGCACCCACAAACCAGTGGGCAATGCCCACCCGCGACAGCTGGGCATTGCCGTTGCTGACCGCCACGATGGAAAAGCGCGCGGCCAGCCAGTCCATGGCCTCGGCCACACCATCAAACAACATGACCCTCTGGCGCTCGGCAAAAAACACCTCGAAGGCGGGCTCCGCCAAATCGATGGGGTCGCCTGCTTGCGCCAGCAAATAGCGAATGGACTCGCGGCGCAGAAATGCCAAGTCGTGGGCCTTGTTCGGCGCATCGCCAAGCACCGCTTGTCTGGCGGCCATGGCGTGCCCGGGCAGCGACGCCAGCGCAGCCGTTTGCGGCGCGTGCTGCTGCAACCAGTTTTTCAGAGCCAATTCAGCGCGCGCAATGGTGGGCGCAATCGGCCACAGGGTGTCGTCTAAGTCCAAGGTCAGCGCCTTCGGCTCTTCGCGAAACAACACGGTGCTCCAAAAAAAAGGGCGAGGGTTAGGGGCCAGGTGGAATCAGACCCAGACAAAGCCATCTGAGCGCCCCACTTGGGACGGGGGCACCTTGACACGGCCCAGAATAGCGCATGCCCTCTTTTGCCCCCGAACCAACGTACTCCCACGGCCAACCTGAACGCGTGGGCCTGCTCTTGTGCAACCTGGGCACGCCTGACGCGCCCACCGCCTCCGCGCTGCGGCGTTATCTGGCCGAATTTTTGAGCGACAGCCGGGTGGTGGAAATCCCCAAGCCGATCTGGTGGCTGATCTTGCACGGCATCATCTTGCGAGTGCGTCCGGCCAAGTCAGCCGCCAAATACGCCAGCATCTGGCTGCCTGAGGGCTCGCCCCTGAAGGTGTGGACGGAGCGCCTGGCCCTGCGCCTGCAAGGCAATTTGGGCGAAGCGGGGCACCACCTGCGGGTGCGCTACGCCATGCGCTATGGCAACCCCAGCATGGCCAGCCAACTCGATGCCCTCAAAGCAGATGGCGTCACGCGCATCTTGGTAGTGCCCGCCTACCCGCAGTACTGCGCCGCCACCACCGCCAGCATTGTGGATGCCGTCAACGCCTGGAGCGCTCGGCAGCGCCGCCTACCCGAACTGCGCTTTGTGAACCATTACCACGACGACCCTGGCTACATCGCCGCACTGGCTGAGCGCGTGCGCCAGCATTGGCAAGACGTAGGCCGAGCGCCGGTTTTGGTCATGAGCTTTCACGGCGTGCCGGCCCGTACCCTGCAGTTGGGTGACCCTTATCACTGCCATTGCTACAAGACCGCCCGACTGCTGGCTGAGGCACTGGGCTTGTCAGCTGCCCAGTACCGAGTGACGTTTCAGTCGCGCTTTGGCCGCGCCAAGTGGCTCGAGCCCTACACCGAACCCACGCTGATCGGCCTAGCCCAACAAGGCCTGAAGGAAGTCGACGTGATGTGCCCCGGTTTCGTGGGTGACTGCCTGGAAACCCTGGAGGAAATCGCCTTGGAAGCCAGCGAGGCCTTTCAGCATGCGGGCGGCCAGCGCTTGGCCTACATCAGCTGCTTGAACGACCGCACCACCTGGGTGCAGGCCATGACGGCGATCTGCGCCAGCCACCTGCAGGGCTGGCCCACGCAGGTAGACCCGGGCGCTGCGGCCACCGTGCAGGCCCGCGCCGCACAACGTGAAAGCGCGCTTCGCTTGGGCAGCGCCAACTGACTCGCCCAGAAGAACTGATCGCTATTAATTTGATAGCTGTATCGGCAGTTAAATAGGGCGGAATAGCTCGTTTCTCTACTAAAGATCCCAGCAGGGCCCATGCATTTCTTGGTCGCTGAAGACAACACCATCAACCAGCGCATCGCCGTGCGGGTGCTGCAGCAAATGGGGCACACCGGCGTTCTGGTAAGCGATGGGGCGCAAGCGCTCAAGGCCCTTGGCGCCAAACACTTTGACTGCTGCCTGATGGATGTAAGCATGCCCGTGTTGGACGGCTTGCAGGCCCTGGCCATGCTGCGTCAGCAGGAAGCCGCAACGGGGCGGGCGCGGCTCAGGGTCATCATGGTCACGGCGCATGACGGCCCAGGAGAACGGCGCCGCCTGCTCAGCGCCGGGGCCGATGGCTATGTGGCCAAGCCACTGTCGGTGCCGACGCTTCAACACGAATTGCAGGCTCTGGGTTTGGGGTAAGCGCCAAGCCCCTGCCCACTGAGGCGTTCACAAAGCGCTGCAAGGCTCGGGGTAACATCTGGACACCATTTGCACCAAGCGCCTCATGCCCGCTGAGCCGACCCCCGATCCGACCCGAGCTGACGCCCTGCAAAGCCTGCTGCACGAGGTGGCACCGGTGTGGAATCGTCAGATCGACTGGGCGCAGTCGCACTCGGCTGAAGCAGTGTCGGCGGTGCTGCACCAGTTTTCGCTGATTCGCGACGAATTGCTGCGTTTTGGCTTGCCCGCAGCGCCCGCCCGCGCCGCCTTGGACCAAGTCTTGCAAGAGCTGCAGTACCAAGACCGCGTGACGCAAATGCTCAAAACCGTGCAAGACGACATCGCCCGCTTGGCCGATGCGGCGCAAGACCCAGCCAGCCTGCCCAACTCGGCCCAATGGCTGCAGCGTCTAGAGGCGGCCTACGTGATGCACGACCAGCATTCCGCCCACCGCGGCCAAAGCCAAGACCGCAATGGCTTGGACGATCTGACCGAATTTTGACCACCCGCACCTCTGACCCATCTCACTGCAATCTAGACCGCCATGGCCAAGACCATTCTTGTGATTGATGACTCCGCCAGTCTGCGCCAAGTCGTGCGCTTGGCCTTAGAAGGCGCGGGCTACACCGTGCTGGAAGCCGGTGACGGCGAAGCCGCCCTAAAGCTGCTGGACGGCCGCCCTATCAACATGGCGGTGTGCGACGTGAACATGCCCAAGCTCGATGGCATCGGGTTTGTGAAGGCCGCCAAACAAGTGCAGGCCTACCGCTTTATGCCCATCTTGATGCTTACTACCGAAAGCAGCGACGCCAAAAAAGAAGCAGGCAAAGCCGCCGGCGCCAAGGCCTGGATGCTCAAGCCTTTTTCGCCTCAATCGCTATTGGCCGCTGTCCAAAAGTTTTGCCCTTGATGCCGCTGGCCCGAGCCTATGTCTGACGCCGCTGCTGACACCGCCGTTTTTGCCTTGCCCGCTGAGCTCACCATCTACCAGGCACAAGCGGTGCGGGATGAGCTGCGTGCCGCCTGGGACTCGGGCGTTCGGCGGTTTGATATCAGCGGGGTGAGCGCCATCGACGGCGCTGGGGCGCAGTTGCTGGCCTCGGTGCAACGGCAATGCGTGGATAGCCAAAGCGCGGCGCAGGCGTGGGTGGGCCAGCCCCAAGCTGAGGTGGCGGCCGCCTTGCGGCTGTTGGGTATTCGACTGAGCTGATTCGTCCGGCGCCCCCACTTGATCACACACGGATGAACGACGACGACATCCTGGCCGCTTCGCGCGACATGTTCCTGGTGGAAGCGCGCGAGATGGTCGTGCAGCTTGAGCAGGCCTTGCTGGAGCTCAACGACGCCGACGCTGACCCCGAGGTACTCAATTCAGCCTTCCGTGCAGCGCACACCATCAAAGGCTCAGCAGGCCTGTTTGGGTTTGATCGGGTGGTGGCCTTCACTCACCAGGTGGAGTTCCTGCTCGACAAAATGCGTTCGGGCAACCACCCAGCCGATGCGACAACCATTTCGCTTTTGCTAGACAGCCGCGATCAGATCGGTGCTTTGCTCGACGAGTTGGCAGGCGAGCCTGACGCCGCTTTGGCCGCCCAAAGCGCAGCACTCATCAGCCGCATCCAGGCCCTGCTAGGCCTGCCGAGTGCCCCGGCTGGGGCCAGCGCGGCGCCCGCGCAAAAAGCACCAGCCGCATCGGCCACGCAGGTGCCGCAAGACCTGGGCAACCACGCGCCTGCCACACCCGAATGGGTGGTGTGGGTGCGTTTTGGGCCGCAGACTTTTGTCGATGGCTTTGACCCGGTGCAGTTCATCCGCTACCTGAGCACCCTGGGCGAGGTGGTTGATGTGCTGGTGGACAGCAGCCGAATACCGCCACTGGCCGAGTTGGATGCTGAAACCTGCCATCTCGAGTTAACCCTGCGCCTGCGCACCACGTCGCCCAAGTCAGCCATTGAGGGTGCCTTTGAATTTATCGCCGACAGCTGCGAACTTCGCATTGCGCCGCGCCCGTATGCACTAGAGCAAATGAAAGCGGTGCTGGCCGAGCTGGATGTGGACGGCAGCGGCACGCGGCTGGGCGAAGCCCTGGTGCAAATCGGGGCGCTCACTCGCCACGAACTTGAGCGCGCGCTGGCCATCCAAAGTGAAGGCGGCAACACTCAGCCACTGGGCGAAATCCTCACCGAGCAAAAACTCGCCGCCGCGCCGCTGGTGAAAGCGGCAGTTGAAAAGCAAGCCCAGCAGCGCGACAAAAAGTCAGAAGAATCGCGCTTCATCCGGGTGCAGGCCGACAAGCTCGATGGGCTCATTTCATTGATCGGCGAATTGGTTATTGCGGTCAGTAGTGCCCGATCCATTGCCGACCGGCGCCAAGACGCCGCCATGCTCGAAGCCGCAGAACGGCTTGAAACGCTTATTGAAGGCGCCCGCGATCGTTCGCTCAAGCTGCGCATGGTGCCAGTGGGTGAAACCTTCGCCCGCTTCAAACGCATCGTGCACGACGTCGCCAAGTCACTCGATAAAGAGGCTGACTTGGTCATCACCGGTGGCGAAACTGAGCTCGACAAGTCGATGGTGGAACTCATCGTTGACCCGCTCACCCACTTGGTGCGCAACTCCATGGACCACGGGCTGGAGCCCCCGGGCG
>JAAFIY010000077.1 GCA_013297985.1 Comamonadaceae bacterium
TGTTTGGCCGTCACATTCGTAAATAAAGATCAGATCAATGTCGCTGGACACGTTCAATTCGCGCGCGCCCAATTTGCCCATGCCGACAATCCACACCTCACATCGGGCGCCATTGGGCTTGGTGGGCATGCCGTGCGCGGCGTCCAGTTCAGCCTGTGCGGCGATACAGGCTTCGTGCAAGGCAAGTTCAGCCAGATCAGACACGGGGCCCACCACCTCGGCCAATGGGGCTTGGGCGTCGCAGTCCCGCTCAATCAAGCGTGCCACCACCACCGCACGCAACATGCGTAACGCGGCGTCCAGCGGCTGGCCTTGCGCCTTGAATTGGGCCAAGGCAGCAGCCATGTGGGTGGGCGTGGGCACGCCCGCTGGCAGCGCGCGGGCTTCGGCCTCAAAACGACGTTGCACCCGCTGCCAAAAGCGCGAATACGGCGCCAGGGCTGTTACAGGGGCAGGGGCAGGGGCAGGCGCAGGCACCAACGCCAGGGGGGCGGCGGTCGCAGGGGCTGGGGCCGTCTCAGCAGTCCACAACCGTGCGGGTGCGGCGCCGCTTGCGCGGTGAGAACCTTCACGATCCTCGACCGTCATAATCATTGAGCGTTTGAATCCGATAGCCATGACAACAACCCTGCCGACACACGCACGTTGGCTTGCAACGTGGTCAGCGGCCGTGAGGGGGCTGTTGTGGCTGGTCTTGGCCGTCTGGTTATTGTTTGCACTGACCTGGGGCGCGCTGTACGGATTCATTGTGCCGCGTCTGGACGAATTTCGCCCGGCGCTGGAGCGTGTGGCCACCCGTGCACTGGGCACTCCCGTGCAGGTGGGTGCGCTCGAACTGCATGACCCCGCTGGCGGGCTGCGGCTCATTCCCTCATTTGAACTGCGCGACGTGCGCTTGTTCGACCCTGCGGGTCGTGAGGCTTTGCATTTGCCCCGCGTGTTGGCTGCGGTGTCGCCGCGCGCGCTGTGGAACCTGGGTTTCGAGCAGCTCTACATTGACGCTCCTGCCTTGCAAGTGCGGCGTGACGCCCAAGGCATATTGCATCTGGCGGGCCTGAAGCTCGACCCCGCTGCCGACGGCGATGACGGCGGCGGGCTGCGCTGGCTGAGTCGGCAAACTGAAATCGTGGTGCGCGGTGGCACCGTGCAATGGACCGACGAACTGCTGGGCGCACCGCCCCTGCAACTGCGCGAAGTAGACGTGCTCATTCGCAATGGTCGGCTGCGCCACAGCGCGCGGCTGGACGCCACCCCACCCGCAGGTTTTGGCCAGCGCTTTAGCCTACAAGCCAATCTGCGCGAACCGCTATTGGCCCAGCCTTTCAAGTCGCGCGGCGACGCCGTCTGGGCCCAGTGGGCGGGCACGGTGTACGCCGAATTTCCGCGGGTGGACCTGGCCGAGCTGCGCCGCTATGTCTGGCCCCAGGTGCGGGTGAGCCAAGGCCGTGGCGCGGTGCGGGCCTGGGTGGATGTGCAACGCGGCCAATGGGTGGGTGCCACCAGCGATGTAGCGCTGGACGCCTTCAGGGCACGCCTGCTGGCCAAGGGCCCCGAGCTATCTCTGGCCCGCCTGCATGGCCGCATCAACGCCAAACACGCCAGCGGCACCTGGGACGTGGCCACCCAAGGCTTGGACCTGCTCACCCCGGAAGGCCAGCGCTGGCAAAGCAGCCAGTTGCGCCTGGTGCTGACCGAAGGCAGCGCACGCGAAGCCCGGGTGCTGCCCAGTGGTGAATTCAGCGCTGACGTGCTCGAACTGGCCACTTTGAGCACCCTGACCGAACGGCTGCCGGTGCCCGAACCGGTGCGCCATTGGGTCAAGAGCCTGGACGCCACGGGCCGCGTGCAGCAACTGCGCTGGCAATGGACGGGCGAAGCCGAAGCGCCCCTGACCTATGCGGGCCAAGCGCAAGTGGATGCCTTGAGCCTGCAAGCCGACGAAGCCACGCGCAGACCCGGCATCAGCGGGTTGTCGGGCCACCTGCAGTTCACCCAAGAAGGCGGCAGTGCCAGCGTTCAGGTAAAGCAAGGGCAGCTGGTGCTGCCACGCATCTTTGAAGACCCCACCATTGCGCTGGAGCGCCTGCAAGCTGATCTGACTTGGACCGTGTCAGGCACTCGGGTGGAGGTGCGCGCCCCCCAAGTGAGCTTTGCCAATGCCGACGCCGAAGGCAGCGCCCAAATCCGCTGGCACACCGGCGATGACCCAGCACCGGGCACTGAGGCCGCGCCGGGCCTGGGCCGCTATCCGGGGCATATTGATTTGCAGGGGCAGATCATTCGGGCCGATGCCACCCGCATCGCTCGCTACCTGCCCGCGCATCTGGTCTACACCCGCAACTATTTGCGCGATGCGGTGCTGGCGGGCCAGTTGTCCAATGGGCAGTTCAACGTTCAGGGCCCCTTGTGGCATGTGCCTTTCAATCACGACGTGAAAGGCGTTTTTCGCATCAGTGCCGATGTGCGCGACGGCGCTTTGGCCTACATCCCGCGCCGCTTGCAAGCGCCCAGCGCGCCGCCCTGGCCCGAGCTGACCCAGCTCAGTGGACGGATTGCGTTTGACAGTGCCAGCATGACGGTGGAGCAAGCCAGCGGCCGATTGGCCACACCCGGCAGCGGCCTGCAGGTGTTGCGCGCTCAGGCGCAGATTGCTGACTTGGCCCGCGCCGTGGTGCAGGTGCAAGCCGATGTGCGCGGCGCGCTGCCGGATTGGTTGCAAGCGGTGAACACGACACCGGTGGGTGGCTACTTGGCGGGCGCGCTGGCGCCGACCCGCGTCATCGTCGCAGCGGGGGCCGCGCCACCCGTCAGTGACGTGCAACTGCGCTTGAGCGTGCCGCTGGCTGACACCTTGCAAACGCGCGTGCTGGGTTCGCTCAACCTCAATGGCGCAGATGTGCAGTTCAACCCCAGTTCACCTGTGCTGGCCCGCGCGCGGGGCCAAGTGGTGTTCTCCGACAGCGGCTTTGCGCTCCTGGGTACCGGTGCCCGCATGCTGGGTGGCGAGGCCCGCATTGAAGGCGCAAGCCGCAGCCCCTTGGGTTCGGCCACCGCGCTGGCCACGGCAGGCGCGGCACAGGGCTTGGCACCGATTGCCTTGCCCGCAGCGCCGGTGCCACCCGATGGCGCGGTCAGCAGCTCAGCAGGCCCCGACGCCCCGGTGGTCAGCCTGCGCGCCCAAGGCAGCGCCACGGCAGAAGGCATGCGCGCCGCCACCGAACTGCCTTGGCTCAGCGCCCTGGCCCAGCAGGCATCGGGGGCCACCAGCTATCAAGCGCAGCTTCAGGTGCGGCGGGGTCAGCCCGAACTGGCGGTGCAAAGCAATCTGCAGGGGCTGGCGCTGGCCCTGCCCGCCCCCTTTGGCAAGTCATCTGAAACGCTGTTGCCGCTGCGGGTTGAAAACGCCTTGCTCCCCACCGCGTCCGCTGGGCGCTCGGGCACTGGGTTGTTGGACCAGATCGCGGTGGAAGTGGGCCGCGTGGCCCAGCTCAACTGGGTGCGTGACTTAGGCGACGGGCGCGGCGTACCGCAGGTGCTGCGCGGCGCCATCAGCGTGGGCCAACCCAACGCCGAGCCTTTGGCCATGCCCGAGCGCGGCGTGACTGCGGTGGTGCGACTGCCTGAGCTGGATGTGGACGCATGGGATCGTTTGTTCAATGCCCAATCGGCCGCTACCGGCGGTTCTGCCTCAAGTAGTGATTCAAAAATCATATCGAGCGCCACCCCGGTTGAGCCCGGGTTTCAGCCCTATTTGCCCACTCGCATGAACCTGCAAGTGGGCCGCGTGTTGGCCGGTGGCCGCCAGCTCACCGATGCCAAGCTCGACGGCTCGCGCCAGGGGCTGTGGTGGCGCGCCAATGTGGAGTCGCGCGAAGTGGCCGGCGCGGTGGAAGTGCAGCAACCGTCGGCGCAAAACGCGGGCTTGGTCAAGGCCCGGCTGCGCCATTTGGTGCTGGCCGCCGAACCCGAACCGCTCGCAGGCCAGAGCCCCGCACGCGATCCGCTCTGGGACACCGCTGTGCAAGCCGTGCCCTCGCTAGACATCGTGGTGGACCGTTTTGAACTGCGCGGCTTGGCCTTGGGTCGCCTGGAGATCGACGCCAGCAGCCGCGGCACCGACGCCCGCAGCCGTGAATGGCGCATGAATCGTCTGCAACTCAGCGTGCCTGAGGCCACCTTAGCCGCCACCGGTAACTGGGTGCAGGTGGGCGCGCAAAGCAGCGCCGCCCCCGCCGCGCGGCCCGGCGCACCGCCCGACCGACGCACTGCACTGAGCTTTACCTTGAGCCTAAAAGACAGCGCCGCATTGCTGGCGCGGCTAGGTCAGCCCGATGTGTTCAAGGGCGGCAGCGGCAGCATCACGGGGCAAATTGGCTGGCTGGGCTCACCCTTGCTAATCGACAAAGCCAGCCTGGCCGGGCAAATGCAGGTGGACATTGCGAGCGGCCAGTTCCTAAAGGCTGACCCCGGCATTGCCAAGCTCTTGGGCGTACTCAGCCTGCAATCACTGCCCCGGCGGCTGGCGCTGGATTTTCGCGATGTGTTCAGCGAAGGCTTTGCCTTTGACTGGATACGCGGCGACGCCATCATCAGCAACGGCAACGCCCGCACCACCAATCTGCAAATGAAAGGGCTGGCCGCCACGGTGCTGATGGAAGGCAGCGCCGATTTGGCGCGTGAAACCCAAGACCTGCGGGTGCTGGTGGTGCCTGAGATCAACGCGGGCACGGCGTCGCTGGTGGCATCAGTCATCAACCCCGCCATTGGCATTGGCACCTTCTTGGCGCAACTGGCCCTGCGACGCCCGTTGATGGAGATGGCCACCCAAGAATTTCATGTGGACGGCACCTGGGCCGAGCCGCGCGTGAACCGCGTGGCGCGCAGTGCCGACCTGCGCGGGGCTGCGCTCAACCCCAACCCCGGTGGCACCGAGGCAGCCACCTCGGCCAACCCAGCCCCCGCTCGCAGCCCATGAGCACCGCACCCCTCGCCCAACCCAGCCGCGAGGCCGTCGACACGCTGAGCGTGGCCTGTGTGCAAATGGTGTCCGGCAGCCAATGGCCCGCTAACCGGGACACTGCCCAAGCCCTGATTGATCAGGCGGCCAGCCAGGGCGCCGAACTGGTGCTGCTGCCCGAATACTTTTGCCTGCTGGGCCAGCGCGACACCGACAAACTGGCGGTGTGCGAAACCCCAGGCCAGGGCCCGATTCAAGACTGGTGCGCCCAGCAAGCCGCCCGCCATGGCCTGTGGCTGGCCGCAGGCACGCTGCCACTGGCTTGCGCTGACCCCCAGCGCGTGCGCAACAGCCTGTTGCTGTTTGGTCCCGATGGCGCTGTGGCCGCGCGCTACGACAAGCTGCACCTGTTTGGCTTTGACAACGGCCGCGAGCAGTTCAATGAAGCCCGCACCATTGAACCCGGCCCTGCGCACGCCCAAGTAGCCACGCTCACCGCGCGCACTGGCGCCACTTGGCAGCTGGGCCTGTCGATTTGCTATGACTTGCGATTTGCCGAGCTGTACCGCGCGCAAGCGGCACAGGGGGCTGATGTGCTGCTGGTGCCCAGCGCCTTCACCCACACCACCGGCCAGGCGCACTGGCACGTGCTGCTGCAAGCCCGCGCCATTGAAAACCAGGCCTACGTGCTGGCAGCCGCGCAAGGCGGCATGCATGACAACGGTCGGCGCACCTTTGGCCACAGCTTGATCGTTGACCCTTGGGGCGATCTGCTGGCCTGCCAGCGCGCCGACGGACCAGGCGTGGTCATGGCCACCTTGTCGCGCCAGCGCCTGGCCCAGGTGCGCCGCCAATTGCCCGCCTTGCAGCATCGGGTGTTGTAAGGTGGGCGGGCGCCATGGCTGTCTACCCCCACCCGCTACAACCGACGCCGCCCACGCCCGCTGCGCCAGCGGCGTCTTGGGTGGGTGCGCGCGCATTGCGCGGTGCCTTGCACCGAGCGGGGCGCAGGCTGTGGCAGGCCACCGGTGGCCGCTGGCGGCGCGGCTCCTTGTGGCTGATGCTCTTTGCTTTGGTGGGATTGCTGATTGGCACCGTCGTCTGGCTGGGTGGGCGCTACGAAGCCAGCCAACTCCAAGCCCAGGTCGAACGTGACGCGGCAGATGCCACCGAACATTTGCGCGGCGCCCTACAACGGCAAAGCCAAGACCTGCTGGCGCTAAATGCCGATCAGCCCGATGCCGCCACCTGGCGTCTGCAGGCGCAGTCGTTGTTGCGGGTGCAGCGCGCATTGGCCCAGATTGAATGGCGCACCGACGCGCTGGCCGTGCGCCTGCGGGCCGTGTCTCCGTACCGAGACAACATGCTCGACCACACCCATGCCGACTCGCGCATGAGCCACCTCACCCTGGCTTGCGCCAACGCGCGCCGATTGGGCGCCGCCGCATTTGGACCCAGCTACTTTGTGCCCGTGCAATCGGGCAGCGGCTACGAAGTGATGGACTTGTGCGTGCCCTTGCCGCGCGGCGCGGCGGGCACGGGTGTCGGTTTTTTGGTGGGCACTGTGGTGCTGAGCGACGCGCTGCGCGAAATGCTGGCCAGCCGCATCGGCAGTGGGCAAGAGATCTCGCTGACTGAAGCCGATGGCAGTCGGCTGGCGGTGATGGGTTCTAACCGGCGCGGCGGACGGGTGTTTAGCGCCCAACAGTTATTGGACTTGCCCGGCAACACCTTGGTGCTGCGCGTGGATGCGTGGCGCAATGCGCCCGACCAAACGCCCAATGCCTTCACTGCGCTGGTTACCCTGCTGCTCGTGGCGTTGGTCAGCGTGGTGGTGGTGCTGGCCAAAGACACACGGCGACGCCAGCATGCCGAAGAAGAACTGGCCGAATCGCTGGCCTTTCGCAAGGCGATGGAAGACAGCCTCACCACTGGCCTGCGCGCCCGCGACCTGAGCGGCACGCTCACCTACGTGAACCCGGCCTTTTGTCAGATGGTGGGCTTTGAAGCTGACGAACTGGTGGGCAAAGGCGCACCCGCGCCCTACTGGCCGCCAGAGCACGCCGGCGAATACCAGCAACGCCAAGCTGTGCGCCTGGCGGGGCACCTGCCCCCGCGTGAGGGCTATGAAAGCGTCTTTATGCGCAAAGACGGCAGTCGCATTGCGGTGCTGGTGATTGAAGCCCCGCTGATCAACGCGCTGGGCAAGCAAACGGGCTGGATGAGCGCCTGCTTGGACGTCACCGAGCAGCGTCGTGCCGAAGAACAATCGCGCTCGTCCCATGAACGCCTGCAAGCCACCGCGCGGCTGGCCATGGTGGGCGAGATGGCGTCGCTGCTTAGCCATGAGCTCAATCAACCGCTGGCGGCAATTGCCAGCTATGCACAAGGCTCGCTGAACCTGCTGACCGACCCGACCGAAACCGCGCGGCCAGCAGGTATCGACGGCGACATCACCCAAGCCCTGCAGCGCATTGCCGAGCAGGCCGAGCGCGCGGGCAAGGTCATCAAGGGCGTGCACGACTTGGCCCGGCGGCGCGAGCACAGCCGCGAAGCCATCGCCGTGGCCAGTCTGTTGGACGGCGTGCGCCCGCTGGCCCAATTGCAGGCGCGCAAGCTTGAAGTGGCCGTGGTCTGGCAGGCCGACGCTGATTTGCCCAGGGTGCAGTGCGAGCGCACTATGGTTGAACAAGTGCTGCTGAATTTGATTCGCAACGGCATCCAGGCCATGGAACACACCCCGTTGGACGAACGTGAACTGCAGGTGCGGGTGCACCGCAATGGTCGCGATCCGTGGGTGGTGTTCGCTGTGCGTGACCGCGGCCCGGGGATTGAGCCCGACGTGGCGCAACGCCTGTTCACGCCTTTTTTCACCACCCGGGCTGACGGCATGGGCTTGGGCCTTAGCCTGTGTCGGACGGTGATTGAGCAGCATGGCGGCGCCCTTGAATTTGAAAGCCACACCGAAGGCCCCCGCCGAGGCACTACCTTCAGCTTTACCTTGCCGATAGCCCCTGCGCGCCCTGCCCCCTTGGGGGTCGCCCACGCCAATCCCTGACGATGGCCCATTCATCTGCCACCACCAGCGCCCCACCTGGGGCGAACGCCGCAGCCGTACCCGCCGATGCGCTGGTCTACATCGTGGACGACGACGCCAGCGTGCGCGACGCGCTGGCCTGGCTGTTGCGCTCGCGCCGTTTGCTCAGCCAGGGTTTTGCGAGCGCCGACGCCTTTTGGGCCCAGTGGCAGGCGGGCCAGCTCAGCGCCCCTGTGTGCTGTTTGCTGCTGGACGTGCGCATGCCTGGCACCAGCGGACTGGCGCTGTTTGCCCAACTGGCCGAGCAGCAGTTGCACTTGGGCATGCCGGTGATTTTTCTCACTGGCCATGCCGACGTGCCCACCGCGGTAGATGCCGTCAAGCGCGGTGCGTTTGATTTTTGTGAAAAGCCGTTTTCTAACAACGGGCTGGTTGACCGCGTGGTGGCAGCCCTGGCCGCATCAGCCCAGTGGCGCGCCCAGGCCGATCAAGCCAACGCCCAGCAAGCCCTGCTGGCTGAGCTGACCGAGCGCGAACGCGATGTCATGCAACTGGTGGTGGAAGGCCTGCCCAACAAGCTGGTGGCCGACCGGCTGAACATCAGCATCCGCACAGTGGAAGTGCATCGCGCCCGGGTGTTTGACAAACTGGGCGTGCGCTCTGCGGTGGAGTTGGCCAATTGGTTGAAGTCGGTGGGCTGACGATGGGTGCCAGAGCCCAATCGGCCTGATGCGCCCTATTTAAATGCCTAAGCAGCTACGTTTTTTATAGCAAACTGCGTTCAGGCCTTCGTCAAGCCCAGCCACCCCATCACCCTGCCCAGGTGCTGCGCAAAGTCACTGATGGCGTGGTCACCCCCGGGTAGCACACACACATCGGCACCCGGGTAGCGGCCCGCCATTTCGCGCCAATCCAGCACCTCGTCGCCCTGGGTGATGAGGGCGTGCACGCAGTCGGCAGGGGGCTGGCCGGGGCGATGCAAGTCGTGCAATTGGTCGATGTAGGCGGCGTCAAAGTAGAGGCGCTCGCTGGGGTCATGCCAAGTGGGGTGTTCGCCGATGTGCTTGGCCAGATCCCGTTCGGGGCGCACAGCGGGGTTCAACAGGCCACAGCGCACCTGCCGGTCGGCCGCAAATGTAGTTGCATAAAAGCCGCCTAAAGACGAGCCAATCACCGCCACCGAACTAAGCGCACCGCCGCCCAATGGCCAATGCGCGGTGAGCTGATGGCACAACGCCATGGCCTGGGCGGGTGATGGCGGCAACTGCGGCGCACACCAGTGCACCTGCGGGGCGTGCTGCGCCAAATGGGCGCGCAGCAACTGCGCTTTGGCCGATTGCGGCGACGAGCGAAAGCCGTGCAAATACAGCAGATGGCTAACAGGTGGGCGCGGGTCAGAGATGTGTGACATGAAATGGCAGCGACTGGGCAGCGACCTGGCTGGGCTAGGCAGCGGCCTACAGGGGCGGGACAGGTCTTGGGGTTTTACACCGCCTGCCGGTCTGTGCGGCGCGCACGTGGCCACGCTATGCTGAACGCTTCTAAGTTATTCACCCGTTTGCGGCGCACGGCCATCTGCATGTCATGAGCGTTGACCCCGTTTCGGCCACCCCAGAGGCCCTCATCGCATGGCTGGCCACTTTGGGGGCCAGCGAGCGCGAGACGCTTGAGCAGTTGATTGCCCGCATGCGCGAGCGCAGCGATTTCCCCGCGCTTTCAGATTCAGTGATTCGAATCCAGCGGGTGGCTGACGCCGATTCAGCCAGCGTGAGCGCACTGGCGGCTGAGATCTTGAAAGACCCAGCGCTCACCCAAAAGCTTCTGCGCATCGTCAACAGCGCCTATTTCACCCGGGGCGAGCGGGGCAATGTCAGCACGGTGTCACGTGCGGTGACCTTGTTGGGTTTTAACTCGGTGCGCAATATCGCTACCAGTTTGGTGCTGCTGGATCATCTGCGCGACAAAACCCAAGCCGCCACGCTCATGGACGAGCTGCTGCGCTCGCTGCTGGCGGGCACCTTGGCCGGTGAACTGGCCAGCAATGCGCGAGATCGCGAGGAAGTCTTTATCGGCTCGATGTTCCAGCACCTCGGGCGGCTGGTGGCGGGCTTTTACTTTCCGGCTGAAGCCCAGCGGGTGGCACAAGAGCGCAAACAAGACCTGTCACCGGATGCCGAACAGCGCATCAGCCACCGAGTGCTGGGGGTCAGCCACGAACAGCTGGGCCAAGCGGTGGCCTTGATGTGGGGCCTGCCCGACCATTTGCGCCGCGGCATGGTGCGCCCGGATGGCCCCACCCCCTCACGCCCGGTACCGCCCGGCCTAGAGCAGCAGCGCTGGGTGTCGCGCTTGGCCAACGATTTGTCAGAAATGCTGATGGTGCACGAATGGCCGCAAGCCCAGCCGCGCTTGGCAGAAACGGCCCGGCGAGAGGCGCATGCCATTGGCCTAAAGGTGGCTGAGGTCGAACAAGCCGTGCACCGCGCGTGCACCCAGTTCAACTTGCTCGCTGATGCGCTGCAAGTGCGTTTTGCGCCAGGCTCGCCGGTGGCCCGCTTGCTCAGCGCTGCTGCTCGGGTGGCCCAACAACCCCAAGAGACTTGGGCGGTGCTGGGCGCGGGTGGGCAAACGCAGGCTGTGGCGGATTTTTCTGACAGCACCCAAGCCCAGCTTGAAGCCCCGCGCGATCCCCGCAAACCCAACCTCAACCCCTTGCAATCGCAAGCCATGCTGGTGGCTGGGGTGCAAGACGTGACCCAGGCACAACTAGAGGGCAGGCGGCTTACTGAGCAGGTGCAAATCATTCTAGAAACGCTCTACCGCGCGCTGGAGCTGCGCTGCGTGGTTCTGGCCTTGCGTGACGCCACGGGCGAACACCTGGTGGGCAAACTGGGCCTGGGCGCCCACCACAAACTGGTGGTGCAAGCCCTGCGCGTGCCCTTGAAACAGCCCACCGATTTGTTTGCCGCTGTGTGCAAGCGCGGCGCCGACACCTTGATCGCCGACGCCACTGAAGCCCGCATGGCCGCGCGCATGCCGGGTTGGTTCCCGTCGCTGCAGGTGGGTTCATTCCTCTTGCTGCCACTGATGCGCGACGAGCAGGCCATGGGCCTGATTTATGGCGACCATGAACGCCCTGGCGCCTTGGTCGTCACCGAAGCCCAGCTCAGCCTGATTCGCACCCTGCGCAATCAGGCGGCTATGGTGCTGCGCGAAAGGCTGTAGGCGCCGCCCAAGCCAGCGCCTAGCCGCCTGGGGCGCGGGATAATCCCCGCCCATGCCTGTTGTTGTTGAACGCCCCTCTGTCTGGCAGCGCCTAAGCCCCTGGTGGAGCGGTTTTGACGCCCCGCTGGCGCTGGCCGTGTTGCTGATGTGTTGCGCGGGCCTGGTGGCCATGTATTCGTCAGGCTACGACCATGGCACCCGCTTTGTGGACCACGCCCGCAACATGCTAATTGCCGGCACCGTGCTGTTTGTGGTGGCCCAGGTGCCGCCGCAGCGCTTGATGGAGCTGGCCGTGCCGCTTTACGCGCTGGGCGTGGTGCTCTTGATTGCAGTGGCGCTGTTTGGCATCACCCGCAAAGGCGCCACCCGCTGGTTGCATGTGGGCATTACCGTGATCCAGCCCAGCGAGATTTTGAAGATTGCGGTGCCGCTGATGCTGGCTTGGTGGTTTCAAAAGCGCGAAGGCCATATGCGGGCCTTGGACTTTTGCGTGGCGGGCGTGCTGCTGGCCGTACCGGTGGCCTTGATCATCAAGCAGCCCGATTTGGGCACCGCGCTGTTGGTGCTGGCCGCTGGCCTGTCGGTGATCTTCTTTGCGGGCCTCAGCTGGAAATTGATCCTGCCGCCTGTGCTGCTGGCTGCGGTGGGCGTTGGGCTGCTGTTGGCCAATGAATCCGCGTGGTGCGCACCGGGTACGGATTGGCCGTTCTTGCATGGCTATCAACAGCAGCGGGTGTGCACCTTGTTAGACCCGTCCAAAGACCCATTGGGCAAGGGCTTTCACATCTTGCAAGGCATGATCGCCATCGGCTCGGGCGGCATGCTCGGCAAGGGTTTTATGCAGGGCACACAGACGCACTTGGAGTTCATTCCCGAGCGCACGACTGACTTTATCTTTGCCGCCTTTTCAGAAGAATTTGGCCTGGTGGGCAATCTGCTCTTGGTGGTGGGCTTTTTGTTCTTGATCGGCCGCGGCCTGGCCATTGCGCTGGACGCGCCCACGCTTTTTTCACGCTTGCTGGCGGGCTCGATCACGCTGATCTTTTTTACCTATGCCTTTGTGAATATGGGCATGGTCAGCGGCATCTTGCCGGTGGTGGGTGTGCCGCTGCCCTTTATCAGCTATGGCGGCACGGCCATGGTCACCCTGGGCCTGGGCCTGGGCATTCTGATGAGCATTGCGCGCAGCAAGCGACTGGTGCAAACGTGATGGCTTTGCCATCTTTCGCGGGCCCGGTCACCGTGGTCGGGGTGGGCCTGATGGGCGGCGCGATGGCGCAGCGGTTACTGGGCTTGGGCTGCAGCGTGCAAGTGGTGGATATCGATCCTGCAGCCACCAAGCGTCTTGCAGCTTTCGGTGCTGTAGCGCTCGCAAATACAGCCCAATCAGCTATTAATTCAATAGCAATCATTGTTTCGGTGGTAGACGCAGCGCAAACCCGCGATGTGCTGTTCGGCCCCGGCGGATTGCTCTATGGCCGCCGGGCCCACGACCCCTGGCCTAGCGGCAGCGCGCCGCTGGTGCTGCTGTGCCCCACCATTGCGCCCAATGACACCGAGCAGATCGCCGCCAGCCTGCAAGCCCACCGCGTGCCGATGCTGGATGCGCCCATGTCTGGTGGCCCGCAGCGCGCGCTGCAAGGCACCATGAGCCTGATGGTGGCGGGCGCTGACGCCACGCTGGCCCAGGCCCAGCCGCTGCTCAACGCACTGGCCCAGCCGGTGGTGCGCATCAGCGCTCGCGTGGGCGACGCGGCGCGCGCCAAGCTCATCAACAACTTGCTGGCGGGTATTCATTTGGTGGCGGCCACTGAGCTGCTGGCCCACGGCGAGCGCCTGGGCCTGGACGTGGCCACGCTGCAGCAATTGGTGGCTGCCAGCAGCGGGGCGAGCTGGATTGGCTCGGAGCGCATGGCCCGCGTGCTGGCCGGTGACTCGGCCCCACGCGCCCACTTGTCGCTGCTCACCAAAGACACCGCGCTGGCAGTGCAGATGCTGCAAGACGCCGGTCTGCACAGCGCATTGGGCGCGCAAGCTGCTAGCGTTTTTGTAGCTGCCTGCGCCGCAGGTAGGGCGCAGGAAGACGATTCCACTCTGTTTGATTGGCACCGCAGCGGCTGACGCCATCGCCACCGGGCCACTAGCATGCCCGGCATGCTTCCTACAATGGGACGCATGATCGCCATCGAACCCACCTTGAAGCGCTTGGCCACGGCCGAGCAACTGCTGCTGACCCCCTACGGCTTGAGCGAGGCCAGTCTGGCGCGCGCACTGGGCGAGATCACCCAGCGCCAGGTGGATGACGCCGACCTGTACTTTCAGTACACCCGCAGCGAAGGCTGGAGTTTGGAAGAAGGCATCGTTAAAACAGGCTCCTTCTCCATCGACCAGGGCGTAGGTGTGCGGGCCGTCAGCGGCGACAAAACCGCGTTTGCCTACAGCGACGATTTGTCAGAAGCCTCTTTGCTAGACGCCGCCCGCACCGTGCGCAGCATTGGCGCCGCTGGCAAAACCGCTCGGGTGAAGGTGCCGGCCAAGCCCCGCGTGGCCAAAAGCCGCAGCCTGTACACCGCCACCGACCCCATCGCCACGCTGGACAGCACCGCCAAGGTGGCCCTGCTCACCCAGGTAGAGCAAATCGCCCGCAAGCTTGACCCCCGCGTAGTACAGGTCATGGCCAGCCTGGCCGCTGAATACGACGTGGTGCTGGTGGCCCGCGCCGACGGCACCCGCGCAGCCGACGTGCGCCCCCTGGTGCGCCTGAGCGTGATGGTGATCGCCGAGCAAGACGGCAAGCGCGAAAGCGGCAGCGCGGGTGGCGGCGCCCGCCTGGGGCTGGACTACTTCACCCCCGCCTTGCTCGAGCAATACGCCCGCGAAGCGGTGCATGCCGCCACCACCCTCTTGGCCGCTCGCCCGGCGCCTGCGGGCCAAATGACGGTGATCTTGGGCCCCGGCTGGCCCGGTGTGCTGCTGCACGAAGCGGTGGGCCACGGGCTGGAAGGCGACTTCAACCGCAAAGGCACCAGCGCTTTCAGTGGCCGCATTGGCCAGCGCGTGGCCGCTAAGGGCGTGACGGTGCTGGACGACGGCACCATGGCCGACCGCCGTGGCTCGCTGAACGTGGACGACGAAGGCGCCGCCACCCAGCGCACCGTGCTGATTGAAGACGGCATCTTGCGTGGCTACATCCAAGACGCCACCAACGCGCGCTTGATGGGCGTGAAGCCCACCGGCAATGGCCGACGCGAAAGCTATGCCCATGTGCCCATGCCGCGCATGACCAACACCTACATGCTGGGCGGCACCAAGACGGCCGAAGAAATTGTGGCCAGCCTGAAAAAAGGCCTGTACGCCACCAACTTCGGCGGTGGCCAGGTGGACATCACCAGCGGCAAATTCACCTTCTCTGCCAGCGAAGCGTATTGGGTGGAAAACGGCAAGATTCAATACCCGGTGAAAGGCGCCACTCTGGTGGGCAATGGGCCTGATTGCCTCACGCGCGTGAGCATGATCGGCAACGACATGCGCCTGGATAGCGGCGTGGGCACCTGCGGCAAAGAAGGCCAAAGCGTGCCGGTGGGTGTGGGCCAGCCCACCCTGCGCATTGAAGGTCTTACCGTGGGCGGCACGGCTTGAACGCGCCGTCTGCACAAGTTACCTTTGCAGACATCCAAGCCGCAGCGCATCGGCTCAGCGGCCATGTGCTGAACACGCCCTGCGTGGAAAGCCGCACGCTGTCAGACATCACCGGCGCACAGGTGTATCTGAAGTTTGAGAACCTGCAGTTCACTGCCAGCTTCAAAGAGCGCGGTGCCCTCAACACCCTGGCGCAGCTTAATGACCAAGGCGTGCAGGGCGTGGTGGCTGCATCGGCGGGCAATCACGCGCAGGGCGTGGCGTATCACGCGCGGCGGCTGGGGCTGCGTGCGGTCATCGTCATGCCGCAATTTGCCCCCGGCGTAAAGGTCGAACGCACCCGCGCCTTTGGGGCTGAGGTGGTGTTGTACGGCGACAGCTTTGACGACGCCCGCGCCCATGCCCAAATGCTTTCACAGCGCGACGGCCTGCACTTTGTGCACGCGTTTGATGACGCGGCCGTCATCGCGGGCCAGGGCACCATTGGCTTGGAGATGCTGCAGGCCGTGCCTGACCTGGACACCCTGGTGGTGGCGGTGGGCGGCGGCGGCTTGCTGGCGGGCATTGGCTGCGCCGCACGCGCACTGCGCACAGGCATCCGCATCGTGGGTGTGCAGGCGCGGCGCTTTCCGGGCATGGTGAACGCCGTCACCGGCAGCACCCATCCGCAAGGGCAAAGCACGCTGGCTGAGGGCATCGCGGTGGGGCAACCCGGCGCCATCACCCGCGCCATGCTGGCCGACTTGGTGGACGACTGGATGTTGGTGGATGAGGCCGATATTGAGCAGGCCATCGTCATGCTGCTTGAAATTGAAAAGACTGTGGTGGAAGGCGCAGGCGCCGCGGGCCTGGCTGCATTGCTGCAAGCACCCGAAAAGTTCAAAGGCCAGCGCGTGGGCCTGGTGCTGTGCGGCGGCAATATTGATCCGCTGCTGCTGTCCGCCATCATCCAGCGCGGCATGGTGCGCGCGGGCCGCTTGTGCCGCATCAAGGTCACTGCGCGCGATCTACCCGGCACCCTGGCCCGCATCACCCAACTAGTGGGGCAAGCGGGCGCCAACATCGAAGAAGTGCATCACCAACGCGCCTTTGGCACCCTGACCGGCCAGAGCGTGGAAATTGAGCTGCTGCTGCAAACCCGCAATGCCGAGCATGTGGGACAGGTGCTGCAGGCGCTGCAAGCCGCCGGGTTCACCGCCCAAGCCTCTACATGATTTATTTGACCGATTGATCAAATTTAGCGTACCATCCTTACATGGGACGTGATCGCCAGTTTTCCCCCGACGCAGTGCTGCAGCAGGCCGCTGCCCTGTTTGCCACACAGGGTTACGCGGGTACGTCGCTGTCGCAACTGACCGAGGCCACCGGCCTGGGCAAACAAAGCCTGTACAACTGCTTTGGCGACAAGCGCGCCTTGTATTTGCAGGCCGTGGATTGCGCGGTAGAGCGCTTTGCCGCCGTGGCCTACCGCATGAAGAAGGCCACCTCCGGCCGGGCGGCCTTGCAAGTTTTTTTCGATGAACTGCAGACCCAACTGAGCAGCGACGACCCCGCCCAGCAAGCCTGTATCGTGAGCGCCGGCCTTCTGGAATGCATCGCGGATGAAGGCGTGCGCGCCGCCCTGCAACGCAAGTGGACTGACAGCCATGAACTGCTGCGCGCCCAGGTCGAGCGCGGGCAACGTGACGGTTCTGTGGCCACTGCCTTACCGTCAGCCGATGTAGCCGATGACCTGATGGCGCTGATGAGCGGCCTGCGCGTGGCCGCCCGCGCGCCGGTGAACGCGCAGCGCCTTGGCGCCATGGCGCAGCGCGGCTTGGCAGCGCTGGACGTGGCCTCCGTTCTCCCGCCGCAGCCTGCTACCCACCACTGAGAGATTTCCGCCGGCCCAGGCTTTTCGTCTGGGTCATTTTTTTCACCTAGATTGACCATTCGTTCAACTAAAGTTCAAATAAAGGATTGCATCATGACTACGCCCCACACACCCCCGCTTGAAGGCAAAACCGCGCTCATCACCGGCGCGTCGCGCGGCATTGGCGCAGCCATCGCCCGTCGCTTGGCCAAAGATGGCGCCCACGTCGTGCTGCACTACGGCCAAGGCGCTGCAGAAACCCAAACCCTGGCGGCTGAGCTGCGTGCCCAGGGCCATACCGTGCACACCGCGCAGGCCAACCTGGCCGCCGCAGACGGCCCCGCTACGCTCATCAAGGCCCTGCCCCAGGGGCCCATCGACATCCTGGTGAACAACGCCGGCATCGCGCCCTTTGCGGGCACCGATCAGATGACAGCGCAAACCTTCGATGAACTCGTCAACGTCAACATGCGCAGCGTGTTTTTGGTCACGCAAGGCGTGCTGCCGCGCATGAGCCAAGGCGGGCGCATCGTCAATTTGTCATCCATCGTCACCCGCACCACCTTCCCCGGCCTGCCCGCCTATGCGGCCAGCAAAGGCTTTATTGACGCCCTCACCCTGCACTGGGCGGCCGAGTTCGCGCCCAAGGGGATTTTGGTGAACGCAGTCGCGCCCGGCGCCATCGACACCCGCATGAGCGCCTGGCTGCACGGCGAGGGCGGTGCGCAAACGCTCAAGCAAATCCAAGCGCTGCCGGGATTTGGCCAGCCCGCCCATGTGGCCGGTGTGGTGGCCTTCTTGGTGGGCCCCGATGGCGCGTGGACTACGGGCCAGGTGATTGATGCCAGCGGTGG
>JAAFIY010000078.1 GCA_013297985.1 Comamonadaceae bacterium
CGCCGCCCCACGCGGGCCACAAAGCGCCCTGCAAAGGGCGTGGCCAAAAAAATGCCCAGCCACATGGTGGCGCTGAACAAGCCCACCACGGCGGGCGGCAAGCCGCGTTCAGTCAACTTCAAGATGACCAACGGCATGAGCATGAAGAACCCAGCCAGGGTGATGAAAGTCGATGCAAACACCACGCCAATGGCGCGACGGCGTTGCGAGGCAGACAGTTGATCAAGTGACATGCCGCCAACTGTATTGTTCAATCTGTCTTTGCGCAGTGACTTGACTGTTCAGTTGGTTTTGCCAATATCTGTGTATGAGATCTTTAGAGATGCCCCCTCGGCGAAAGGCCACCACCGCAAGCCAGGCCGGCCAACGCTTGGCACTGGAATCCTTGCTGCGCACCTTTGCTGAAGTGGCGCGCTGGGCCAGCTTCAGCCAGGCCGCACGGGTACTGGGCTTAAGCCGCGCGGCGGTGTCGGCGCAAGTGGCGCAGTTGGAGCAGCGCCTGGGTGTGCCGCTGCTCAACCGCACCACCCGCAGCGTGGCGCTCACACCCGAAGGCCAGCGCCTGCTGAATCAAACCCACCCGGTGCTGGACCAACTCGACGCGCTGGCCAATGAATTTGTGCACAGCCGGGGTGAGGTGGCGGGCGCACTCAAGGTCGAAGCGCCAGAATTCATCGGCACCCGCTTGATGGCGCAGCCCTTGGTAGCGTGGCTCAAGGCGCATCCGCAAATCAGCCTGAACCTGCGGCTGAATGACCGCATTGAGGAATTTGTGGGCCAAGACGCCGACATCCATCTGCGGTTTGAACTGCCCACGGCGCACCACCTGCGCTACCGCCCCCTGGGCACCTTTCGGCTGATGACCGTGGCCGCGCCTGACTACCTGCGCCAACACGGCACGCCCCGCACCTTGGCGGATTTGGCCCAACACCGGGTGATTGACTACTTGAACTCGCGCACCGGCAAGCCCTACGAATGGGAGTTTGAAGCGGTGGCCTTGCGGGGCCGGCTGCGCAGCGCCGAGGCGCGCCGCGTGACGCCGCCCAGCGTGCTGTGCTGCAACCACACCGACGCGGCACTGGTGGCCTTGCGCGGTGGCCTGGGCCTGTACCGCGATTTCCCGTTTGTGTTGCAGCCCTTGCTGGACAGCGGCCAAGTGGTCGAGGTGCTTCCGCTGTTTACCAGCCCGCCCTACACCTTGTATGCGCTGTGGCGGCCTGCGCAGCCGGTGGCGCCACGGGTGGCGGCTTTTGTGGACTTTCTCACCGAATGTATTCAGCGCGCTGTGCCGGGCGCCGCAGCCCCTGCGCCCAGCCAAATCAGCGCCGCCAGGGTCCGCCCGAAAGCTTAGATCCCGCCGCGATGCCGCGCTTGGCAAACCAGCCCTGATTCATCTCCAGCACATAGCGCACTGGTTCTGCTGAGCAGTGGCTGTCGGTGGTTTGCGGCTTCATGTCGGCCAAGTTGACGATGCGGCCATCGTCGGCGATGAAGGCCGCTGTCAATGGGATCAGGGTGTTCATCATCCAAAAGCATTGCGGCGAGGGTTGCTCAAACACAAACAGCATGCCTTCGTGCACCGGCATCTCGCGCCGCCACATCAGGCCTACTTGCCGCTGCAGCGGCGTGGCGGCCACCTGTGCGTCAATCTGATGCATGCCAGCGCTCAGCTTCATGCGGGGCAGATCCATTTGCGGCTGGCCCGACGGGCTTTGCGCCCATGCCACGGCAGACAAGGCCAGTGCGGCCGCCGCCAGCAAGGCTTTGAAAAACAGATGTGCGGGTTTTGGCATGGCAATGCAAGGCGAGCGTCAGAGTAATTGGAGTGGGCGGGGCTAGAATCGGCGCGCATTTTCGTGTAGGCGCCCCGAACACGCAGAATTGTCAGAGACACGCGCGCCACCACAAGTTTCACACTTTCGGAGAATTCCCCCGTGACCTATCAACACATCAAAGTGCCCACCGGCGGCCAGAAGATCACCGTCAACAAGGACTTCTCGCTGAACGTGCCCGATCAGCCCATCATTCCTTACATCGAAGGGGACGGCACGGGTTTTGACATCACCCCGGTGATGATCAAAGTGGTGGACGCGGCGGTGGCCAAAAGCTACGGCGGCAGGAAAAAAATCTACTGGATGGAGGTCTACGCCGGCGAGAAAAGCACCAAGGTCTATGGCCCCGATGTGTGGCTGCCTGAGGAAACCCTGGCGGCTTTGAAAGACTACGTGGTGTCCATCAAAGGCCCGCTCACCACACCCGTGGGCGGCGGCATCCGCAGCCTGAACGTGGCACTGCGCCAAGAGCTTGATTTGTATGTGTGCCTGCGCCCGGTGCAGTACTTCAAGGGCGTGCCCAGCCCGGTGAAAGAGCCCGAAAAAACCAACATGGTCATCTTCCGCGAGAACTCGGAAGACATCTACGCGGGCATTGAATACGAAGCCAAGAGCGAAAAAGCCGTCAAGCTCATCAACTTTCTGACCAAGGAAATGGGCGTTACCAAAATTCGGTTTCCCAACACGTCGGGCATTGGCATCAAGCCGGTGTCAATTGAAGGCACCGAGCGCCTGGTGCGCAAGGCCATTCAGTACGCCATTGACAACGACAAGCCCAGCGTGACCATCGTGCACAAGGGCAACATCATGAAATACACCGAAGGCGGTTTTCGTGATTGGGCCTACGCCCTGGCGCAGCGCGAATTTGGTGCCCAGCTGATCGACGGCGGCCCGTGGTGCAAGTTCAAGAACCCCAAGTCGGGCAAAGACATCGTCATCAAAGACAGCATTGCGGATGCTTTTCTGCAGCAAATTCTGCTGCGCCCCGCCGAATACAGCGTGATTGCCACCTTGAACCTGAACGGCGACTACGTGAGCGACGCGCTGGCCGCGCAAGTGGGCGGCATCGGCATTGCCCCCGGCGCCAACCTAAGCGATTCAGTAGCGTGCTTTGAAGCCACCCACGGCACGGCACCCAAATACGCCGGCAAAGATTACGTCAACCCCGGCAGCGAAATTTTGTCGGCCGAAATGATGCTGCGCCACATGGGCTGGACCGAAGCGGCTGACTTGATCATCGCCAGCATGGAACGATCCATCGCTAGCAAGAAAGTCACCTATGACTTTGCCCGTTTGATGGACGGCGCCACGCAGGTGAGCTGTTCTGGGTTTGGACAGGTCATGATTGATCACATGTAGTTGTCGCTCTGGGCTGCTTGCGCGGCCTCAGTCGCTACTGCAACCCCGCTTCGGCGGGGTTTTTCGTTTGGATTGTGTGCGCGTGTCGGCGGCCGTGAGAAAGGCGCAGTTACCCTGAAATGCCCCATCTGGCACGGCATATGCTTGCCCCCGAACCCCAAAGCCGGGCGCGGGGCGCTCTAGTTTTCGTCAACTCAGGAGACCGGTTCGTGAACCAAAAAACACCCAATTCCAAACGCCGCTTTCTTCAGATCACCGCCCTCGGCGCCGCCGTTTTTGCCACCGGCCTCGCCCAGGCCCAGCAGGCGCTAGACGCCATCGTGGCGGCCAAAAAGATCACCATCGCCATCCCGACCGACTTCCCGCCCTATGGATTTGTGGGCACCGATTTGAAGCCCCAGGGCCTGGACATCGACATGGCCAACTACATCGCCAGCAAGATGGGTGTGGCGGTTGAATTGGTGCCAGTGACCAGTGCCAACCGCATTGCCTACTTGCAAACCAAAAAGGCGGACTTGGTCATTTCCACCTTGGGCAAGAACCCCGAGCGTGAGCGAGTCATCGATTTCACCGCCGCCTATTCGCCCTTTTTCCAGGCCATTTTTGGTGCCAAAAGCCTTGCCCTGCGCGGCCCGGCTGACTTGGCAGGCAAGAGTATTTCGGTCACGCGTGGTGCCATTGAAGACCAAGAGTTGACACGCATCGCCCCGGCAGGCACTGACATCAAACGCTTTGAAGACAACAACGCCACCGTGTCGGCCTTTGTGTCGGGCCAAGTGCAGTTGATTGCCACTGGTGCATCCGTGGCCGGCAACATGATGGGCCGCAACCCGCAGCTCAATACCGAATACAAATTGCTGCTGCGCGACAGCCCCAACTTCATTGGTGTGGCCAAGGGCGAAGACAAGTTGCGCTTGCGGGTGAACGAGATCATTGCCGAGGCGAAGCGCGCGGGTGATCTCGACCGCATGGCGCAGAAGTGGCTGGGCCGTCCAGCGGGCGATCTGCCCCAATAGGCAGCCTGTGCCTGATACGCACACGCTTTTGACGCCCCGGTCAGCGCGCTAAGCGGCCATGGGCATCTCACTCGACTTCGGCGCCGTTTTGGCGCAGTGGCCCTTGCTGGCTCGCGGGGTGGCGTGGACCGTGGGCCTCACGCTCATCTCCGCCGTGATTGGCCTGTGCGTGGGCGTGGCCTGCGCCTGGGCGCGCTTGCACGGCCCCACGCCGCTGCGCTGGGTGGCGGGCGCGTATGTGGAGTTGATCCGCAACACGCCTTTCATCATTCAGTTGTTCTTTATCTTCTTTGGCCTTCCGGCAGCGGGTGTGAAGCTCTCGCCCGAGATGGCTTCCGTGATTGCCATGGTGGTCAATCTGGGTGCCTATGCGGGCGAGATCGTGCGAGCGGGCATTCAGGCCACGCCGCGTGGGCAGATTGAAGCGGCGGTTAGCTTGGCGCTCAACCGCTGGCAAGTCTTTATGCGGGTGGTGTTGCCGCCCGCCTTGGCGCGGGTGTGGCCTGCGCTCACCAGCCAAATCATCATCGTGATGTTGGGCTCGGCGGTGTGCGGGCAGATTTCTACGCAAGAGTTGAGCTACGCCGCCAACTTGATTCAAAGCCGCAACTTCCGCGCGTTTGAGGCCTTCTTGATCGCCACGGCCTTGTACCTGGCCTTGTCAGTGGCCTTGCGGGCTCTGCTCAATTGGATTGGCCCCCGGTTTCTGTTCGGGGGCCGGTGATGGTTGATTTCTCCACCTGGGACATCCTGCGCAACCTGCTGCTGGCCGCGCGCTGGACGCTGGTGCTGTCGCTGATGGCTTTTGTGGGCGGCGGCCTGGTGGGCTTGGGGCTGTTGGTATTGCGGTTGTCTGGGGTGCGGGGATCGCGTTGGTTTGTGGCGGGTTGGGTGCAGTTGTTTCAAGGCACACCGCTGCTGATGCAACTGTTTTTGGCCTACTTTGGTCTGGCTGCGCTGGGCGTGCCTACGTCGGCTTGGTTTGCTGCCGCTGTGGTGCTGACGCTGTACACCAGCGCGTTTTTGGCTGAGATCTGGCGGGGTTGTGTTGAATCTGTGCCGCGTGGCCAGTGGGAAGCCGCTCGCAGCTTAGCGCTGAACTTTGGCGAGCAGTTGCGCCACGTGATTGGCCCCCAAGCCTTGCGGGTGGCCGTGCCGCCGACGGTGGGCTTCTTGGTGCAAGTCATCAAGGGCACGGCACTGGCTTCGGTGATCGGGTTCATTGAGCTCACCAAGGCGGGCACCATGATCACCAACGCCACCTTCAAGCCCTTTGTGGTCTACAGCCTCGTGGCCCTGTTGTACTTTGCGCTGTGCTACCCCATCAGCTTGTATGCGCGTTCACTGGAAGGAAAGCTCCATGCCGGGCATCGTTGAAGTCTCAGGCCTGCGCAAACGCTTTGGCACCAACGAGGTGCTCAAGGGCATTGACTTGAGTGTGGCCCCCGGTGAGGTGGTGGTGATCATCGGCAAAAGCGGCTCGGGCAAAAGCACGCTGCTGCGCTGTGTGAATGGGCTGGAGGTGTTCCAAGAAGGCAGCCTGACGGTAGACGGCCAAGCCCTGCGGCATGACGACGCGGCCGCCATGCGCGCCCTGCGCCAACGGGTGGGCATGATTTTTCAAAGCTTCAACTTGTTTCCGCATTTAAGCGTGGGCCGCAACATCATGCTGGCGCCCACGCTGGTCAAGAAAACTGGCGCCACGGATGCCGCCACACAAGCCCGTGCGCTGCTCGACCGAGTGGGGCTGCAAGACAAGTTTGACGCCATGCCCGATCAGCTCTCAGGCGGCCAGCAGCAGCGCGTGGCCATTGCGCGTGCCCTGGCCATGCAGCCTGCGGTGCTGCTGTGTGATGAGATCACCTCTGCACTTGACCCCGAACTGGTGGGCGAGGTGCTCAAGGTGGTGGAGCGCCTGGCTGAAGAAGGCATGACGTTGATGATGGTCACGCACGAGATGCACTTTGCCCGCAAGGTGGCCGACCGAGTGGTCTTTATGCACCAGGGCCGGGTGCATGAGGTGGGCGCACCGGGCACTCTGTTTGCCAGCCCGCAGACGGCGGAATTGCAGCAGTTCTTGTCGTCGCTCAGTGATTGAGCGCATCGGGGTGTTCTAGAAGAAAAGGCCTGTACGGCCCTAATACACGGCGCAAGCAGCTATCAAAAACGTAGCAATGGGTGGTCAGAGCCGCTGCAGATACCGCAGCACGCCAAGCCCGGCCACGCGCCCGGTGGCCAGGGTGGCGGTTAGCAGATAGCCGCCGGTGGGGGCTTCCCAATCCAGCATTTCGCCTGCGCAA
This sequence comes from Comamonadaceae bacterium, assembly GCA_013297985.1. GTDB lineage: Bacteria > Pseudomonadota > Gammaproteobacteria > Burkholderiales > Burkholderiaceae_C > JAAFIY01. The sequence continues at coordinate 6,508 of JAAFIY010000078.1, forward strand.
AACACGCCGGGCATCTGACTCAGCATGAAGTGCTCGTCTAGCGCCGTTTGGCACACGCCCCCGGCGGTGCTGATGGCCTCTGCAATGGGGCGTGGGGCGGCCAATAGCAAGGGCAGGGCCTTGATAGCGCCCGCCAGCGTGGCGGGCTCTTGCACGGCGGTGGCGCCCAACACTTCATGCAGCAGCGCGAGCTTCAGGCCGCCTAAGCCCAGACGGCTTTTGAGGTGCGTGGCCAAGCTGCGCGAGCCGCGTGGGCGTGCCACTTCAGCGCGCACCTGCTCTGCGCTGTGGTCGGGCAGCAAGTCAAGCCAGAGGGTGGCTTGGCCCTGCTGGTCAATGGCGTCGCGCAGGGGTGCGGCCAGGGCGTAGATCAAGCTGCCTTCTACGCCTGTGTCGGTCAGCACAAATTCCCCTTGTTGGCGCAAAGGGCTGGCGCCATCAAGCTGCACACTGGCCACCACCGGCTTGACGGGCTGACCTGCAAAACGCTGGCGTACAAAGTCGCTCCAGGGCTGCGCTAGGTCAAAACCGCAGTTGGCCGCTTTCAGTGGGGCCACCGCGACACCACGCGCTTGCAGCAGGGGCGCCCAGGCCCCGTCAGAGCCCAAGCGCGGCCAACTGGCGCCACCCAGGGCCAACACGGTGGCTTGGGGCTGCACCGCAAGGGGGCCTTGGGGGGTGCCAAACACCAAGGTGCCGTCACTGCGCCAGCCCTGCCAGTGGTGCCGCGTGTGCAGCACCACGCCGGCGGCGCGCAGGCGGTGCAGCCACGCGCGCAGCAAAGGGGCAGCCTTCAGGTCTGTGGGAAACACCCGGCCAGAACTGCCGACAAAGGTATCCACGCCCAGCTCGGCCGCCCATTCGCGCAAGGCGTCGGGCGCAAAGGCGCGCACTGCTTGGCGAATGGCCGCAGGTGCCGGGTCAAGGCTGGTGCGAAAGCGGGTTTCAAACTGCGCCAGCGGCTCGCTGTGGGTCAGATTTAAGCCGCCGCGGCCCGCCAACAAAAACTTGCGGCCCACCGAGGGCATGGCGTCGTACAGATGAACCGCCACACCGGCGCGGACCAGCGTCTCGGCAGCCATCAGGCCAGCGGGCCCGCCGCCGATGATGGCGACACCCGCGTCTACACCCAACCCTAGGCCTACACCTTCACCAGCAGCGTCCACGGTGTCTTGGCCCAGCTATCAACTTCTTGCTGCAACAGGTGCATGGATTGGGGATGCGCAGCTGCCCAATGGGGCGCCAGCTGGACCGTGAAGGTCTGACTGGCAGCGTCAGCTGAGAGCTGCACGCTGTGTGCCGCAGGCTGGCGCCGTGCGTGGCACAAAAGCACCGCTAGGCGCAGGCACAGCAATTGGTGCACAAAGCTGGCGTCGCTCCAGTCGGTGTCGAGCTTACGCAGCTTGCCGCGATGGCCCAGTACCAGTTGGCTCAAGCGGTGTAGTTCGTGCTGAGCAAAGCCGGGGGCGTCGCAGTTGTCCAGGATGTAGGCGCCATGCTTGTGGGCGTCTTCATGCGAAATTGCTGCGCCAATTTCATGCAGATGCGCGGCCCAGCGCAGTTTGCGAGTGGTGCGGGCCAAATCAATCCCCGGCTGCGGGCTGGCGTGCAGTTGTTGCAACAGGTTTTGTGCCAGCGCCGCCACCCGCTCGCCCTGCGCGGCGTCGGCGCCAAAGGTGGCGGCCAGGCGTTGCACCGTGGCGGCACGCACATCGTCTGCGGGGCTGATTTGGCGCTGCAGCAGTTCTTGCAGCACGCCGTGGCGCAGACCGCCGTGGGCGGCCACCATTTCTGAAATACCGAGCAAGTCAAACAGGCCCAGCAACACCGCCAAGCCGCCCGCAATCACCGCGCGGCGGTCATCGCGCAAGCCGTCTAGTCGTACGCGGTCTACATGCCCGGCGCGCACCAAGCGCTCGCGCAGCCACAGCAAGCCTTCGTGGCTGATACGGTCGGCCGGGAAGCCGTTGGCCACCAAGATATCCGACACCGCGCCCACCGTGCCGGAGGCGCCATAGGCCGCGTCCCACTGGCCTTGGTAGATGCTGGCGGCTTCGTCCAGCACGGCCTGCGCTGCCACCATGGCGCGGTCAAAAGCGTCGGCGGTGGTTTCGCCTTTGCCAAAGTACTTCATGGACCAGGCCACGCTGCCCACGCGGTAGCTTTCCATGAGGCGAGCCGCGTAACCGCTACCGGTGATCACTTCGGTGGATCGGCCGCCGACATCGATCACCAAGCGCCGCTCGGGCGACTGCGGCAGCGAATGCGCGACGCCAATGAAGATGAGGCGAGCCTCTTCACGCCCCGCGATCACGTCGATGGGAAAGCCCAGCAACTCACTGCCGCGGGCCAAAAACACGTCGCGGTTGCGGGCTTCACGCAGGGTTTGGGTGGCCACTGCCCGCACTTGTTGCGGCGCAAAGCCGCGCAGGCGGTCGCCAAAACGGGCCAGGCAGGCCCAGCCGCGTTCGAGTGCTTCCGGGGTGAGGTTGCGATCAGCGTCCAGTCCGCTGCCCTGGCGCACCACTTCTTTGAGGTATTCCAAGCGCTGGATCTGGCCGTGGCGGGCTACGCCAATTTCGAGGCGAAAGCTGTTGGAGCCCAAATCGATGGCCGCCAACACGTCGGTGGGGGCCACAGGCGCGGCTTGGGGAGCGGGGGCAAAACTCACGGTCATGGCGCGGCAGCATAGCAGTGCAGCTTGTGGGAGGCTGCGGTCGATTGCTACGTTTTTTGTAGCTACATCGGCAATAAAAAAGGCCGCTTAGCGGCCTTTTGACGGGTAAATCTTGGCGGCGCTGGCAAACGCTCAGCGTCTGCCGCGCTGCGAATCAGCGCCGGGGAGGGGCGGGCGGCAGCAAAACGGCGTCCACCACATGAATCACGCCGTTGGTGGCCATGACGTCGGCTTGGGTGACCAAAGCGTCCTCCACCGTCACAAACGTACCCGCACGCGACACACCCAGGTTGGCGCCCTGTACCGACTTGGCGCTGGTGTTGGCCATCACGTCTTTAGCCAGCACACGGGCGGGCAGCACGTGGTAGGTGAGCACATTGCGCAACTGCTCGGGGTTGGCTTGCAGCGTGGCCAGTGTGGCAGCGGGCACCTTGGCAAATGCAGCGTTGGTGGGCGCAAACAGGGTGAAGGGGCCTGCGCCACGCAAGGTGTCAGTCAGACCGGCGCGCTGCACCAGGCCCGCCAGGGTGGACAGATCGGCGCGGTCGGCCAAGGAATCAGCCACGCTCTTGGGCGTGGGCGTGCTGGCGCAGGCACCCAGGCCAGCCACGGCAACCAGGCCTACGCCAGTGGCCAACACCGAGCGGCGGGTGGGGGCGGTGGAAATCGTCATAGAAAAGCTCCTGCTCATGGGCAAAGGGATGGGTGACAACGCAAGACCGACGAAGTTAGGCTCGCTTTGTGTCAATAGCGTGACGAATACCTGTCAGTCAGTGGGCGCAATCCAATCGTCATATTTCAGTCATAACTGCGCCCTACAGTCCGCCCCAATCGCCCTGGAGCAGCCCGCGCTAATGCGTGGTGGTGCACGCGGGCCGGTGTTGTGTGCATGCCCATCTTCTTTTTACTTTGATCGGACTCAGACCATGAAATGGACGACTCAAGCCGCTTTCAGCATCGGCGCTGGCGCATTGGCCTTTAGCCTGACCGGTATGGCGCAGGCGCAGACGGCCGCCAACGAAGTTACCGGCGCTGGCGCCACTTTCCCAGCACCGCTGTACTCCAAGTGGGCTGCTGAATACAACAAGGCTACGGGCGTACGGGTCAACTACCAATCGGTGGGGTCGGGCGCAGGTATCCGTCAGATCGACGCCAAGACCGTGGCCTTCGGCGCCAGCGACATGCCGCTGACCGACGAGCAGCTCAACACCAAAGGCCAGATTCAGTTTCCCACCGTCATTGGCGGGGTGGTGCCGGTGGTCAACATCCGCGGCATTCAGCCCGGCCAACTGCGCCTGAACGGCCAACTGTTGGGTGACATCTATCTGGGCAAGATCAAGCGCTGGGATGACGCGGCCATCAAGGCGCTGAACCCGAACCTGCCGCTGCCCGCCGCTGACATTGCGCCAGTGCGCCGCGCCGATGGCTCTGGCACCACCTTCTTGTTCACCAACTACCTGAGCAAGGTGAACGCCGAATGGAAGACCAAAGTGGGCGAGGGCACGGCCGTGAACTGGCCGGTGGGCGCCGGTGGCAAGGGCAACGAAGGCGTGGCCGCCTTTGTGGGCCGCCTGCCCAACTCCATTGGTTATGTGGAGTATTCGTACGTCAAGCAAAACAAGATGACGTTTGCGATGCTGCAAAACGCTGCTGGCCAGTTTGTGGCGCCGGACGACACCGCTTTCAAAGCCGCTGCCGCTGGCGCCGATTGGGCCCGCAGCTACTTCCAGATCTTGACCAACCAAGCCGGTCGTGAAGCATGGCCCATTACCGGCGCCACCTTCATCATCATGCACAAGGTGCAAGACAAGCCGGCCGAAGCCGCCGCCGCCCTGCGTTTCTTTGATTGGGCCTACCGCAGCGGTGACGCCATGGCCACCGAGCTCGACTACGTGCCGATGCCCCCGGCTGTGAAAGAAAGCGTCATCCGCCTGTGGCAAGCCCAGTTGAAAGACACGGCTGGCCGCCCGATCGCTTTCCGTTGATCGCTGCCGATTCACTCGCGTAATCCAAGTCAATACCGTGGCCTCATCTGCCAATGTCGGCACTGCCGACCCCAACGGCCCAATCGGCGAAGATGTGCGGATGCGAACCGCCGCCACTTCGTCCCCTCCGCCGGTACGCCGGCCCCGCACCGGACCCACGGTCGACTGGTTGTTTGGTATTGCGGCCCGCTCGGCCGCGATCCTGACGCTGGCGCTGCTGGCGGGCATCATCTTGTCGCTAGTGGTGGGTGCGTGGCCCGCCATCCAAAAGTTCGGCCTGAGCTTTCTGGTGACGGCCGAATGGGATCCGGTGCAAGAGCAGTTTGGCGGCTTGGTGATGATCTACGGCACGCTGATGACGTCAGTCATCGCCTTGGTCATCGCCGTGCCGGTGAGCTTTGGTATTGCCTTGTTCCTGACCGAGCTGTCACCCAGCTGGCTGCGTAGGCCCCTGGGCACCGCTATTGAGTTGCTGGCAGCCGTACCGTCCATCGTGTACGGCATGTGGGGCTTGTTTGTGTTTGGGCCGATTTTGTCGACCTACGTGCAACAGCCCCTGCAGGCCGCTTTCAAGGGCGTTCCGTTTTTGGAATCCTTTGTGTCGGGCCCACCCGTGGGCATCGGCATTTTGTCGGCCGGCATCATCTTGGCGATCATGATCATTCCGTTCATCGCCTCGGTGATGCGCGACGTATTTGAAGTGGTGCCGCCGCTGCTCAAAGAATCGGCGTACGGGCTGGGCTGCACCACTTGGGAAGTGGTTTGGAAAGTGGTGCTGCCCTACACCAAGGCGGGTGTGGTGGGCGGCATCATGCTGGGCCTGGGCCGAGCCCTGGGTGAAACCATGGCCATCACCTTCGTGATCGGCAACTTCAACCAACTCGATTCGCTCAGCTTGTTTGAAGCCGCCAACAGCATCACATCCGCACTGGCCAACGAGTTTGCGGAAGCCTCCGAAGGTCTGCACCAAGCGTCGCTGATCTACTTGGGCCTGGTGTTGTTCCTGATCACCTTCGTGGTGCTGGTGTTGTCCAAGCTGCTGCTGTCGCAGCTGGCTAAAGGTGAAGGAAAGGGCACATGAACGCCGAAGTCACCGCACAAGAACGCGCTGCCGAATTGGCGCAGCGCATCTTGCAGGCCCGCTCACCCGAAGAGCACCGCAAGGCGCAGTTTTATTCACGCAAGCGCACCAACGCGATCGTGCTGACCTTGTCTTTGGCGGCCATGGCCTTTGGCCTGTTTTGGCTGGCCTGGATTTTGTTTGAAACCATCACCAAAGGCATCGGCGGCATCACTTGGGCCACCTTTACCCAGAGCACGCCGCCGCCCAATTCAGAGGGTGGCTTGGCCAACGCGATGTTTGGTTCCCTGGTGATGGTGCTGATGGCGACCTTCTTGGGCACGCCCATCGGCATCATGGCTGGGATCTACTTGGCTGAGTACAACCGCACCAGTTGGCTGGCCAAGACCACTCGGTTTGTCAATGACATCTTGTTGTCTGCGCCGTCGATCGTGGTGGGCTTGTTCATTTACGCCGTGGTGGTGGCGCAGTTCAAGAGCTTCTCTGGCTGGGCGGGCATCTTAGCGCTTGCGCTGATGGTGATTCCGGTGGTGATTCGCACCACCGAGAACATGCTGCTGTTGATTCCGCCCGGGCTGCGCGAAGCCGCTTACGCGCTGGGCACGCCCAAGTGGAAAGTGATCATGAGCATCACCTTGCGCGCCGCGCGCGCGGGCGTGGTCACCGGCGTGCTGTTGGCGCTGGCCCGCATTGCTGGTGAAACCGCACCGCTGCTGTTTACCGCGCTGAACAACCAGTTCTGGACCACTGACTTGTCAGAGCCCATGTCCAGCCTGCCGGTGACGATCTTCAAGATGGCCATGAGCCCCTACCAAAACTGGCAAGAGCTGGCTTGGGCGGGTGTGTTCATCATCACCCTGACGGTGCTTGCCCTGAACATTCTGGCGCGTGTCATTACGCGGCAGCGTCTGTGACCTCGACACTCATCTAAAAGCCAGCTATGGACGCCACCAATACCGCTGTAGTGCCGAAGATCTCGGTGCGCAATCTCAACTTCTACTACGGCAAGTTTCTTGCCTTGAAGAACATCAACCTGGACATTCCCGAAAAGAAAGTCACCGCTTTCATCGGGCCTTCGGGTTGCGGCAAAAGCACGCTGCTGCGGGTGTTCAACCGCATGTTTGAGCTCTACCCCGAGCAACGCGCCGAAGGGCAAATTTTGTTGGACGGCCAAGACTTGTTGGCCTCGAAAGACGACGTCGCGCTGATCCGCGCCAAGATCGGCATGGTCTTCCAAAAGCCCACGCCGTTTCCCATGTCCATCTACGACAACATCGCCTTTGGTGTGCGCCTGTTTGAAAACCTCAACGGCGCCGACATGGACGACCGGGTGGAGTGGGCCCTACGCAAAGCCGCGCTGTGGAACGAAGTCAAAGACAAGATGCAGCAGTCTGGCGGCAGCTTGTCAGGCGGCCAGCAGCAGCGTCTTTGCATTGCACGCGGTGTGGCCATCAAGCCCGAAGTGCTGTTGTTGGACGAGCCCTGCTCAGCCCTCGACCCGATTTCTACCGCCAAGATTGAAGAGTTGATCGCCGAGCTCAAGAGCGAATACACCGTGGTGATCGTCACCCACAACATGCAGCAGGCCGCGCGCTGCAGCGACAACACGGCCTACATGTACTTGGGCGATTTGGTGGAGTTTGGGCCGACGGAACAAATGTTCTTCAAGCCCACCCGCAAAGAGACCGAGGACTACATCACCGGGCGCTTCGGCTGACCCCTCGGGCAGGCAGGGGCACCACGGTGAACCCCTTGCCTCAAGCGCTTCAATGCTATATATTTTGTAGCTGATTAGGCAGATAAAACGGGCGAAGCAGCCATTTTTCAGGAGGTAATTCATGCCCGACAAACATCTATCCAGTCAGTTTGACTCCGAACTCAGCAGCGTATCAACACGCGTGCTGGAAATGGGTGGCTTGGTGGAATCTGAAATCCGCCACGCCATTCATGCGCTGAGTCAGTTTTCATTGGATTCGGTGCAGACGGTGGAAGACCTGGAAGATCGGGTCAACCAGATGGAAATGGACATCGACCGCGAGATCGCGTCCATCATCGGCAGGCGTCAGCCCACTGCGCGCGACTTGCGCCTGTTAATGGCCATCAGTAAAACCACCGGCAATCTGGAGCGCATGGGGGACGAAGCCGCGCGCATTGCGCGGATGGTGCAGTCGATTGTGCAGGGTGGTGCGCCGCGCTCACTGCCCTCGTCTGAGCTGCGGCTGGCCGCCGACTTGGCCGCTGGCATGTTGCGCAAGGTGCTGGACGCCTTTGCCCGCTTGGACACCACCGCCGCCGTAGCGATTTTGAAAGAAGACGATCTGATCGATCGCGAGTTCGACGGCTTTGTGCGCAAGCTCGTCACCTACATGATGGAAGACGCGCGCACCATCTCGCCCAGCCTGGATTTGTTGTTTGTGGCCAAGGCCATTGAGCGCATTGGCGACCACAGCAAGAACATTGCCGAGTTCATCATCTACGTGGTCAAGGGGGCCGATGTGCGTCACACCCCGATGGCCCAGATTGAATCGACGGTGCAGGTGCCCTGAGGGCGCTTGATTTCGAGGAGGCTCACCCATGCGCCATGTGCCCCGAGTGCTGATCGTCGAAGACGAGCCCGCCATTGCCGAGGTGTTGAGCATCAACCTCAAGCACCACGGCTTCGCACCTGTGTGGGCGGCTGACGGTGAAGCCGCTCAGCGCGAACTGCACGACACCCTGCCCGATGTGGTGCTGCTTGACTGGATGCTGCCCGGCGCCAGCGGCCCGGCGCTGGCCAAGCGCTGGCGAGCTGACCCCCACACCCGTGACCTGCCCATTCTGATGCTGACTGCGCGGGGTGATGAAGCTGATCGCGTGGCGGGCTTGGATGCGGGTGCCGATGACTACATCGCCAAGCCGTTTTCCATCAAAGAGCTGCTGGCCCGCATTCGGGCCGTGATGCGCCGACGTGCCCCGGCAGTGCCAGAGGGGCGAGTCAGCCTGGGCGATTTGACCTTAGACGCCGACACTTGGCGCGTGACCTTTCAAGACCAGACCCTGAAGCTCGGACCCACTGAGTTTCGGCTGCTGCAGTACTTGATGACGCACCCCGAGCGTGTACACAGCCGCGCCACCTTGCTCGACAAGGTGTGGGGGGACCATGTGTATATCGAAGAGCGCACCGTTGACGTGCACATCAAGCGCCTGCGCGAAGCACTAGAAGGCGCTGGCGCCATGGTGGAAACCGTGCGCGGAGCGGGCTACCGCATCACTGCGCTGACCCCTGCCTCGGCGCCCAACGGCGCCATCCCAACGCCCAAGCCGGGCGCTGGCACCAGCCGACTGGCCCCCGCTGCTTAAGGCAGCACAGCGGGTTCTACACTCGCTGCATGCTGTTCCGACTTTTCGCCTTTCTGCTGGGTAGCGCGGTCTTCGCTGCGCTGGGCGGCTGGTGGCTGCGCGAACAAGCCGCTTGGTTGGGCGTGGCGGCAGGGATGGCTTCGTTTGGCGTGACTTGGGTGGTCTTAGACACCCTGCGTGGCGTGCGCGTGCTGCGCTGGCTGCGGGTGGGGGATTTGTCGCAGAAGGCACCCACGACGGGCCTTTGGGGCGAAGTCGCAGTGCGGGTGCTGCGCTTGCTGCGCAGCAGCGAACGCAAGCTGGCGGTGAGCGAACAGCGCTATGCCGATTTTTTGGCGGCCATCCAGGCCTCGCCCAACGGTGTGGTGCTGCTTGATGCGCAGGGCTGCATTGAATGGTGCAACCTGACGGCGGCGCAGCAGCTGGGTTTTGACCCGGTGCGTGACCTGCGCCAACCGCTCACCAATTTGTTGCGTGACCCTGACTTTGCCCGCTACTTTCACAGCCCCGAAGACCCGGCGGAGCCGGTTGTCATCGCCGGGCCGGTCGCCAGCTCCAATCGGGTGGTGCGCTTAGCGCTGCAACTGCACCGCTATTCAGACCAAGGGCGTCGCCTGCTGTTGTCGCGCGATGTGACGGCGCTTGAGCAGGCTGACACCATGCGGCGCGACTTTGTGGCCAACGTGTCGCATGAGATCCGCACGCCGCTCACCGTGCTGTCAGGCCTGATCGAAACCGTGCGCGACATTCCGCTGGCAGATACGGAGCGCGCCCGCTACCTGGACATGATGGCCCAGCAAAGCCAGCGCATGCAAACCTTGGTGGCTGATTTGCTGACCTTGTCGCGGCTAGAGGGCAGCCCGGCACCTGGGCTGGACGAATGGGTGTCTGGCGCCAGCCTGATGGTGGCCTTGATCAGTGAAGCGCAGCTCTTGTCCGAAACACTGGGCGAAGCTGGTGCGGCGCAAAACCGGCACCACATTTCAGTGGTACGGCAAGATGCCCTGGAATTGGCCGGTGCGGCGCGTGAGCTGCACAGCGCCATGAGCAACTTGGTGGGCAACGCGGTGCGCTACACCCCCGACGGGGGCCGCATTGACATCAGCCTCACCCACATGGTGGACGGCCGTGCCGAGTTCGTGGTGCGCGATAGCGGCCCCGGCATTGCGCCCGAGCACATCCCGCGCTTGACTGAGCGCTTTTATCGGGTGGACCGAAGCCGCTCGCGTGAAACCGGCGGCACGGGTCTGGGGCTGGCCATCGTCAAGCATGTGGCCCAGCGCCACGCAGCCGAACTGCTGATTGAATCCACCCCAGGCCAAGGCTCGCGTTTCGCGCTGCGCTTGCCGGTGGTGCGGGTACGTACCCAGGCGCAGTCTGACCAAGCCAAATCGGCTGCTAGCGTTTATTGAATCTGCCTAAGCAGCTATCTTTTTTATAGTGATTCGCGCCAGCGCTGTAGCACGCTGCGCAAGAGTGCAAGCAGTGCTACACCGGCCAAGATCAGGGCTATCGCGGCTGCGATCCAAAAGCTGCTGGGCTCCGTGCGCAAAGTCCAGGGCAAGGCGCTAAAGCGGCTTTCCCAGCCGTAGGCCCACAGGTAACCGCCGCCCAAGCCACCGATCCACAAGCTCAGGGTGAAGATCAGCAGGGGCCGCACTGTGACGCCCCAGCAGCGCAGCACGAATGCCGCCAGGGTTTGCACCGCGTCGGCCGCGTGGTACAGCGCCACCCAGGCCAACAAGCCACTGGCCATGGCCTGCACCGCCGCAAATGGGCTGTAAAGCGCGGCCACCTGCGAGCGCAGCAGCCACAAGGCCGAGGCCACGCACA
>JAAFIY010000079.1 GCA_013297985.1 Comamonadaceae bacterium
GAGCGGCAAGCCCGGCATCGTCAGCTCAGCCCTGCACCGCGACGACTTTGCCGCCCGGGGCCTGGCCCATAGCACGCCCAGCCGCTTGCCCTTTGCGGTGGATTGCGCACGGGTGATGTTGATTGACGACGTGCTCTACACCGGCCGCACCATTCGCGCGGTGCTCAATGAGCTGTTTGACTACGGCCGCCCGGCGTCGGTGAAGCTCGCCGTGCTGATCGACCGGGGCGGGCGTGAGCTGCCGGTGCAAGCCGACCACTGCGGCGCGCGGGTTGAATTGGCGGCTTCGCAAAGCTTGGCCTTAAAGCGCGCAGACAACGGCCAGTTTGCGTTTTCTCTGCGGGAGCACTGACAGCCCATGCTCTACAAACGCAACCCCCAACTCAATACCCACGGCGAGCTCATCCATTTGCTCACCACCGAAGGCCTGCCGCGCGCCATCCTCACCCATATCTTGGACACGGCCGCAGGCTTTGTGAGCGTGAGCGATCGAGAAGTCAAGAAAGTGCCGCTCTTGCGCGGCAAAAGCGTGTTCAACCTGTTTTTTGAAAACAGCACCCGCACCCGCACCACCTTTGACATTGCGGCCACGCGCTTGTCGGCTGACGTCATCACGCTGGACATTGCACGCTCATCCACCGCCAAGGGCGAAACCTTGCTGGACACGGTGGCCAACCTGTCGGCCATGGCCGCTGACATCTTTGTGGTGCGCCACAGCGAAAGCGGCGCGCCGTATCTGATTGCCCGCCACGTGGCGCCGCATGTGCATGTGATCAACGCCGGTGACGGCCGCCACGCGCACCCCACGCAGGCGCTGCTGGACATGTTCACCATTCGCCACTACAAGCGCGACTTTGCCAACCTGACGGTGGCCATCGTGGGTGATGTGCTGCATTCGCGGGTGGCGCGCTCCAACATCCACGCGCTGACCACATTGGGCGCGGCCGAGGTGCGAGTGGTGGGCCCGCGCACCCTGGTGCCGTCTGACATGGCCGCCATGGGCGTGCGGGTGTGCCACACGCTGCAAGAAGGCATCACGGGGGCCGACGTGGTCATCACCCTGCGGCTGCAAAACGAACGCATGAGCGGCGCGCTGCTGCCCTCAGCTGCTGAGTTCTTTAAGCACTATGGCCTCACGCCAGAAAAACTCACCTGGGCCAAGCCCGACGCCATCGTGATGCACCCCGGCCCCATCAACCGCGGTGTAGAAATTGATTCCGCCGTGGCCGACGGCGTGCAAAGCGTCATCTTGCCGCAGGTCACTTTTGGCATTGCGGTGCGCATGGCGGTGATGAGCATCGTGGCGGGCAACAACGCATGAACACCTTCGCAACGGCTTTGGCGGCACTCGACCCGGCACGCCCGCTGTGCATCGCAGGCGCCCGGTTGGTCGATCCGGCCAGCGGCCTTGATGCCCTGGGCCATGTCTGGCTGCGGGGCGGACGCATTGAGCGCATCGACGCTATCAAAAACATAGCTACCCCGGCTGATTTACAGGGCGCATCAGGCGTTTCTATGCCTCAAGCTGCAGCGGATGAGTCAATGCTGGACGCCCGTGGCTTGGTGCTGGCCCCGGCGCTCACCGACCTGTGCGTGCGCTTGCGCGAACCCGGTCATGAGCACGAAGGCCTGCTGTCGTCTGAACTGCAAGCCGCCATGGCCGGTGGCGTAGGCACGCTGGTGTGCCTGCCCGATACCGACCCCGTGCTAGACGAACCCGCTTTGATCGACATGCTGCGCTGGCGTGCTAGCCGCAGTGGTGCGACGCGGGTGCTGCCGCTGGGTGCGCTCACTGCGGGCTTGCGTGGCGCAGAGTTAAGCGAAATGGCCCAGTTGGCCGAAAGCGGCTGCGTGGGCTTCACCCAAGCCGATGCAGCGCTGCCCGTCACCCCGGTGCTGTTGCGCGCGCTGCAGTATGCCGCCACCTTTGGTTTGGGGCTGTGGCTGCGTCCCTTGGATGCGGGTCTGGGCGGCGGCGTGGCCGCCAGCGGCCCCATGGCCACTCGCTTAGGGCTCAGCGGCGTGCCGGTGGCCGCTGAAACGATTGCGATGCACACCGTGCTAGAGCTGATGCGCGGCATGAGCGCGCCGCCTCGGGTGCACTTCATGCGCCTGAGCAGCGCGGCAGGCGTGGCCCTGCTGCGTCAAGCGCAAACTCAAGGCCTGCCGGTGACGGCCGACGTCAGCATCAACAGCCTGCATTTGACCGACGTGGACACCGGCTACTTTGACACGCGCACCCGGCTGGTGCCGCCGCTGCGCCAACAGGCCGACCGCGCGGCGCTGCGCCAAGCGCTGGCCGACGGCACTTTGAGCGCCTTGGTCAGCGATCACGCGCCAGTCACGGCAGATGAAAAAACCCTGCCCTTTGCTGAAGCCACGCCCGGCGCCACCGGGCTCGAGCTGCTGCTGAGCCTGGCCTGCAAATGGGCCACTGAAGATGGCGTGCCTCTGGCCCGCGCCCTGGCCACCGTCACCCACGGGCCGCAGCAGGTGTTGGCCGCCAGCAGCGGCGCGGCCCCGCAGCCGGGCGTGCAAGTGGGCGCCACGGCCAACCTGCTGCTGTTTGACCCTCAGGCCCATTGGGTGGTGCAGCCGCAGGCACTGCAAAGCCAAAGCCACCTCACGCCCTTTGCGGGCTATGAGCTGCCGGTGCAGCGCCTGGCCCTGTGGCTGCAAGGCCAGCGCTGCAATCCCGCTGCCGCATGAGCTCTGGCCAGCACGACGCCTTGCTAGCCGATGCGGGGCACACCCTGCTGACGCCTGAGCGTGCCCGTTGGTGGCGTTGGCCCCTGGGTGCGTGGCGCTTGGCGCGGGTGCTGGCTTGTGTGCTGCGCGGCTGGTGGATCATTCGTCGGCAGTTTCCGCACCTGTCGCCGCTGCAGCAGGGCGAGCAGGTCCATGCCTGGTCGCAACGCATGCTGCGCGCCATGGGCATTGCGCTGCAGGTGCACGGCGCGCCAGCGGGCAGCGGCGCACAACTGGTGGTGAGCAACCACTTGAGCTGGCTCGACATCGTCGCCCTGCACGCGGCGCGCTACATGCGCTTTGTGTCCAAGGCTGAAGTGAAGCACTGGCCCATTGTGGGCACGCTGGCCACCGGGGCGGGCACGCTGTACATCGAGCGCGAATCGCGCCGCGACGCCATGCGGGTGGTGCACCGCATGGCCGATGCGTTGGCCGCCGGCGATGTGTTGGCGGTGTTCCCCGAAGGCACCACCAGCGACGGCGTGCTGGTGCTGCCTTTTCATGGCAATTTGCTGCAGGCGGCGGTGGCCACTGGGGTGCCACTGCAGCCCTTGGGCCTGCGCTTTGTGCATGCGGCCAGCGGCCACGCCAGCACCGCGCCGCTGTACATCGGCGACGACAGTTTGCTCACCTCGTTGTGGCGCACCTTGTGTGCCAGTGATTTGCAGGTGCAAGTGCGTTGGGGCGAGCCGATTGCCACTACCGACACCGACCGGCGGGCACTGGCCACCCTGGCGCGCGGCCAAGTGGCCGAGCTGGCAGGTCACACACCGTCTGCTACAAAATAAATAGCTGCTTGCGCCCTAAAACAGGGCGGATCAGGGCTTTTTGGCCCAAGCCTGGGTGAATGGCTCGGGTTGGTTGTGGGGCCGGTCTAGCCAGCGGGCCACGGGCTCTTCCACCGCCCGGTGCAAGGCCCGCGCGGCCAGCAAGCTGAGCATCCAAGCGGCCAGTAGCGCCGCCGCTACGGCTTGGGCGTGCACCGTGTTGTGGCCCAGCCACGCATCAGGCGCCCAGCGCGCCCAGGCGGTGTTGACCGCAATCAGCACCGCAAAGTGCACCAAGAACAAGGCATAAGACTCCCGCGCACCCAAACTGGCGTAGGCCGCCATGCTGCGCGCAGCGGTAACCATAGGCGTGGCGCCGACGGCATGTGCGTGCGGGGCCGCATCTCGCCATGCGGTGGCGAGCATCAGCGCCAGCACTGTGGCCCAGAGCGTCCATACCTGGGGGCTTGGGTCCCAGCTCAGGCGCAGCATCAACAGCGCCAGCAAAGCGGTCCACCAGCCCAGGCGCTGGGCGTTGTCATGGGCCTGGACAGCAGCTAGCAATGCGCCTGCGCCATAAGCACCAAAGAAGTACAGCGCCCACGCATCCCAAGCGGTATGGCGGTTCACACCGAGCACGGACACGGCCACCACCAGCCACAGCGCAGCCGGCAAGGCGTGGGGCTTGAACTGCGGGAGCTTCCCAGCGCCAGTGGCTTGCGCCACCGCCGTGAGCAGCACGCTGAGCAACACAAACAGCTGCCAATCAATGGCCACATACCAAACGCCCGCGCTGATCGATTCAACTCCCAGCAGGCTGTGCAGCAAGCTCAAATGCGCCAGCACCTCCCACACGCTGTGGCCCTGGCCTACCGCGTGGGCGTCTAGCCAGCCTTGCCCCCAGGCATTGGCCAGAACGGCCAGAGCAAGTGCCACGGCATAGGGCGCTACCAGCCGCACATAGCGCTGCCACCACCACAAGGGCAGCGTGGCCCAGGTCAGTGGCTGTGTGCGCCAGCGCGCCTGCAATGAGCGCAGGGTGAGGTAGCCGCCCAGTACCAAAAACACTGGCACGGCTTGGCGGCCATAGGTGGCCAGGGCATCGTGTAGCTGCGGGGTGAGTTCAGCCCAGGCCTGGGCTAGCGGGCCGTACAGCGCCAAGTGGTGCCACACGATCACGTGCGCGGCGAGCCATTTCAGCGTGTCAGGCAGCACCAAGCGGCGGCGGGCGGCACCGGTTGCGCGCGGGTGCGACAGCGATGGCGCTGGCCCCGCGGCTTGAGCGGCATCCAAAGACGCAGCCACCTTCATGCGGAAGTGCGAAGCGCCGCAGGCACCGCCACCGGCGGGGGCGGGGGCAGGGGCGCGGCGTCGGCGCCGCCGAGTTCAAAGGTGACGACGTGATCCAACACCAGCCGCACGCCGATCCATTCGCCCAGTGCGTGGTCGTGGTGGCTCGGCACATGGGCCAGCAAGGTCTGACCGCTGGCCAGGCGCAAGGTGTAGAGGAATTCAGAGCCGCGAAAGGCCTTGCGAATGATTTCGGCGCGGATGGGGGCGTCATCGTCATGCACCACGTCGTCGGCGCGCAGCAGCACTTCGCAGGGCTCGGGCTGCACGCCGTCGGGGCGGGGCACCACCATCGGGTGGGGCAGGGCGGCGGGGGCGACACCGCTGGCCGGGGCCTCGGGGTTGAGCGGCACATCGCCCAGCGGAGTGTGTAGCCACCAGCGGGTGCGGCCATCGGTTTGCTGCACCGACTGCCGCTGCGCCGGCGCAAACACGCCGTGGCCAATGAAGTCAGCCACAAAGCGGGTGGCGGGCTCGTGGTACAGGGTGTAGGCATTGGCCCACTGGTGCAAGTGGCCTTGGTGCATCACGCCAATGGCGTCGCCCATGGCAAAGGCTTCGAGCTGGTCGTGCGTCACCATCAAGGTCGTGACGTGCGCGGCTTTCAAAATGTCCCGCAACTCATGCGCCAAGCGTTCGCGCAGTTCGACATCCAGGTTGGAAAAAGGCTCGTCGAGCAGCAGCAAGCGCGGCTGCGGCGCCAGCGCGCGGGCCAAGGCCACCCGCTGCTGTTGGCCGCCCGAGAGCTCATGCGGATAGCGTTTGGCCAGAGTCTGCAGGCCCACCAGCGCCAACACTTCTTCTACCCGCTGACGGGTTTGGGCGCTGCTTAAGGACCGGAGCCCAAACGCCACGTTGCGCGTCACATCCAGATGCGGAAACAGCGCGTAGTCTTGAAACACCATGCCCACGCGGCGCCGCTCGGGTGGCAGTTGCACGCCAGGCGCGCTCAGGCGTTCAGCGTCTACTTCAATGCTGCCGTGCTGCAGTGGCTCTAGCCCCGCAATGGCGCGCAGCAAGGTAGTTTTGCCGCAGCCCGAGGGCCCAATCAACACGCCCAATTGGCCCGCAGCCAGCCCAAGGCTGACGCCCGCTACCGCATCTTGGGCAGCGCCGGGGTAGCGAACGACAAGGTCTGAGACGGCGAGAAACACTCAGCCAGTTTAATTGCGTACGATTCTCATTTGTGTTGCGCTCTATCAAACCCCGCCTGCGAACCCGCCTGAAAGCTGCGTCTGTGACAAAGCAACGGGGGCGACTGCATTCATCGACCTGGGCCATCGGAGCGCCGCTGGGGCTTTTGGTGGCGCTGGTGCTGCTGCCGCTGCTGACGGTATTGGCTTCGTGGCTGCAGTGGGACGCGGCGAGCGCCCAGGTGCTGAGTCAGCTTTGGCAAACCGTGCTGCCGCAGTACGCACTAACTTCACTGTGGTTGTGCCTGGGCGTGGGGGTGGGTGTGGTGGCCTTGGGTTTGGTCACCGCCGTGTTGGTAGCGGTGTTTGAGTTTCCCGGGCGCCGCTGGTTGGAATGGGCGCTGCTGCTGCCGCTGGCCATGCCCGCCTATGTGCTGGCCTATGCGTACACCGATTTCTTGCAGTTCAGCGGCCCGGCGCAGGTGTGGCTGCGCAGCCAGTTCGGGCTGCAGGGGCGGGTGCTGCCCGAAGTGCGCTCATTGGGCGGCGCCATCGCCTTGTTGAGTTTGGCGCTGTACCCCTATGTGTATCTGCTGGCCCGCGCCGCCTTGGCCGAGCGGGCTGCGCATTTGATGGAAGCCGCTCGCTTGCTGGGCGCGCCGCTTCAGCGCCAATTGCGCGAGGTGGCCTTGCCGCTGGCTCGCCCGGCCGTGGTGGCGGGCACCGCCTTGGCGCTGATGGAAACCTTGGCCGACTTTGGCGTGGTCAGCTACTTTGGCCTGCAAACCTTCTCAACTGGCATTTACAAGGCTTGGTTGTCGCATGACAACCGCGCTGCCGCCGCCCAGTTGGCCACGGTGCTGTTGGTCATGGTGCTGCTCTTGGTGCGGCTGGAGCAGCACGCGCGCAGACGGCTGCGCTACGCCAGCGCATCAGCCCGCGCAGGCGCGGCGGCCAGCGGCCCGCACCGGCTGCGGGGTGCGGCCGCATGGGGCGCCACAGCCGCCTGCGCGCTACCGGTGGTGCTGGGTTTTGTGCTGCCCATCGTCATCATGCTGCGGCCGGTGCTGGCCTATGGCTTTGACGGCCTGGCCACCAGCGGGGACGACGCTTACCTGACGCCTGCGCGCTTCGCTCAGTGGGCGCTCAACAGCGTGCAACTGGCGGGCGGCACGGCCGTATTGGCGGTGGTGCTAGCGGTGGCGCTGGCGCATTGGGGGCGCCACCTGCCCGGCGCCTTCACCCGTGGTTTGAATGCGGTGGCTGGCCTGGGCTACGCCATGCCCGGCATCGTGGTGGTGGTAGGGCTGATGCTGCCGGTGGCCTGGCTCCAGCAGCGCTGGCCTGATACCGGCGTGGGCTACTGGATGACGGCCACGGTGCTGGGCTTGGTCTGGGCCTACCTGGTGCGTTTTTTGGCGGTGGCATTGAACAGCGTGCAAGCAGGCTATCAACGCCTAAGCCCTAGCTTGGATGAAGCATCTCGCATGTTGGGCGTAGGCGCTGCAGCCACGCTGTGGCGGGTGCATCTGCCGTTGCTGCACCGCTCACTGGCCGCAGCGGCGCTGCTGGTGTTTGTCGACGTGATGAAAGAACTCCCCGCCACCCTGGTGCTGCGCCCCTTCAACAACGACACGCTGGCGGTGGTGGCGTATCAACTGGCCAAAGACGAACGCTTGGCCGAAGCCGCTTTGCCTTGCCTTGCGCTGGTGGCGGTCGGGCTGGTGCCGGTGGTGATGTTGAGTCGCACCTTGCGTGCAAAAGGCGCTGGGCGCTAGGCGCAGCGGTCATTTAGGTGGTAGGGGTGCCCCGGCTCTAACAGAGCATTCCCTGCGCTACACTGCGCCGCATGTGTTGCGAATACATCACCCCCTCGGAGCCGCGCGCCGCTGCCCTCAGCGTTGCCTGTGCTCGGGGAGCTTGGCCTTGGCGTCAGCCAGCACGCTAGCTTTTTGATTCGCGTGCCAGCCCGGCCCTTGGGTCGCCCTGGCAGCTTCGTTCGGCGGGTGGTTCACGCCCGGCCACCCCACATCCCGCTGCCCGGCCTCTTCGCACACTTGCGACATGCGACCTTGGTTCGCACCACGCTGCGGCGGCACCCGAAAGCACAGACATGCTCACTGAACTGGAATTCAAAAGCCTGGCCGCCCAGGGCTACAACCGCATCCCGCTGATGGCCGAGGCCTTTGCGGACCTCGAAACCCCTCTTTCGCTGTACCTGAAGCTAGCCCACAGCCGCCAAGGCGGGCGGCTTAGCTTTTTGCTGGAATCGGTGTTGGGCGGCGAACGCTTTGGCCGCTACAGCTTCATTGGCCTGCCCGCGCGCGGCTTTTTGCGTTCCAGCGGCTTTGGCGACGCGGCCAAAACCGAAGTAGTACGCGACGGCGCGGTGATGGAAACCATCGCAGGCAATCCGCTGGATGCCGTGGCGGCTTACCAGGCCCGCTTTAAGGTGGCCTTACGCGCTGGGCTGCCGCGCTTTTGCGGCGGGCTGGCGGGCTACTTTGGCTATGACTCGGTGCGGCACATTGAGAAGAAGCTGCACCACAGTTGCCCGCCCGACCCCCTGGGCCTGCCCGACATCGTGCTGCTGCATTGCGAAGAGTTGGCCGTTATCGACAACCTGTCGGGCAAGCTGTATTTGATTGTCTATGCCGACCCGGCCGAGCCCGAGGCTTTCAATGCCGCCAAGCGCCGCCTGCGTGAGTTGAAAGAGCAACTCAAATACTCTGTCAGCGCGCCGCAGATCAACCCCAGCCAGGCCTACCCACCCGAGCGCGAATTTGCCAAAGCCGACTACATCGCGGCGGTGGAGCGCGCCAAAGAGCTGATTGCCGCGGGGGACTTTATGCAGGTGCAGGTGGGTCAGCGCATCAAAAAGCGCTTTGATCCGTCGCCGCTGTCGCTGTATCGGGCCTTGCGTTCGCTCAACCCCAGCCCCTACATGTACTACTACAACCTCAGCGGCTGCTTGGCCGCAGGCGGCGGGCAAGAGCTGCATGTGGTGGGTGCATCGCCTGAGATTTTGGTGCGGCAAGAGCACACCCCCGAAGGCCAAAAAATCACCATCCGCCCGCTGGCTGGCACCCGACCGCGCGGGGCCACCCCCGAGCTAGACAAGGCGGTCGAGGGCGAACTAATCGCCGACCCCAAAGAGCGCGCCGAGCACGTCATGCTGATCGACTTGGCACGCAATGACATTGGCCGCATCGCCAAGGTGGGCAGCGTCAAGGTGACCGAAGCCTTTGTGGTGGAGCGCTATAGCCATGTGATGCACATCGTGAGCAACGTCGAAGGCATCTTGCTCGACGGTATGAGCAACGCCGACGTGCTGAAAGCCACCTTTCCCGCAGGCACGCTGACGGGTGCGCCCAAGGTGCACGCCATGGAAGTCATTGACCAATTGGAGCCCACCAAACGCGGCATCTACGGCGGTGCCTGCGGCTACATCAGCTATGCGGGTGACATGGATTTGGCCATTGCCATTCGCACTGGTGTCATCAAAGACGGCCACTTGTATGTGCAGGCCGCCGCCGGTGTGGTGGCTGATTCGGTGCCCGAACTGGAATGGAAAGAAACCGAAGCCAAGGCCCGCGCCCTGCTGCGCGCGGCCGAGCTGGTTGAGGAGGGCCTGCAATGAACACGCCCCAAGAAGTCGCCGCGCTGCATGCGCGGATCAACACGGTACGCCAAGGGCGTGAGTTGCGGCTGCTGATGATCGACAACTACGACAGCTTCACCTTCAACATCGTGCAGTACCTGGGCGAGCTGGGCGCCACCGTCATCACCCACCGCAATGACGAAACCAGCGTTGCGGCCATGGATGCGGCCAAGCCGCATGCCATCGTGGTGTCGCCCGGGCCCTGTTCACCGGCCGAGGCGGGCATTTCCGTGGCCGCCATTACCCACTACGCGGGCCGCCTGCCGGTGCTGGGCGTATGCCTGGGGCATCAGGCCATTGGGGCGGCATTTGGTGGGCGCATCGTGCGGGCGCAGCAGCTGATGCACGGCAAAGTGAGTGACATCACCACCACCGGCCAGGGTGTGTTTGAAGGCTTGCCCACGCGCTTTAGCGTCAACCGCTATCACTCACTGGCCATTGAGCCCGCCACCTGCCCCGCCGTGCTGCAAGTCACCGCCCGCACCGATGACGGCGAGATCATGGGTGTGAAGCATGCCGATCTGGATGTGGAAGGCGTGCAGTTTCACCCTGAGAGCATCCTGACGCAGCACGGCCACGCCATGCTGGCCAACTTTGTTCAGCGCGCTGCCGCGCAACTGGGAGCCTGAAGATGAACACGCTGCTGCACTTCATTCAGGCCGACCTGGGCCTGCACCACCTGGGCCTGTTTGTACTGGCCGGGTGGGCGTTGAACCTCACGCCCGGGCCCGATGTGTTCTACATGGTCACCAGCGCTTTGCGTGGCGGTTGGCGCGTCGGCTTGCTGGCCGTGGCGGGCATTAGCGCGGGGTGCCTGGTGCATGTGGCTGGTGCCACGCTGGGCCTGGGCGCGCTACTGATGGCGTCGGCCACGGCGTTTACCGTGGTCAAGTGGATCGGGGCGGCTTATTTGGTGTGGATGGGCGTGCAGATGCTGCGCGCCAAACCGACCGAGCTCAGCGCAGCGCAGCCGCAGGCAATGTCGGCGAAGGCCGTGTTTGTCGGTGGGTTTTTAAGCAACGCGCTCAACCCCAAAGTGGCCTTGTCGTTTGTGGCCTTCTTGCCGCAGTTTGTGCATGCGGACGCACCCCAGGCCACCCTGGGTATTGCCGCGCTGGGCTTGCTGTTCACTGTGAATGCATTACCGATTGCATTGGGCTATGTGGCCTTGGCCGCGTGGCTGTCGCAGCGCCGTGCTTTGATGGCCCGCACCTTGAACGGCGTGGAGCGCGCTGCGGGCGCTTTGTTCATTGGCTTCGGCGTGAAGCTGGCGCTGACCGAACGCCCTTGAAAGCTTGACCTATGACCCTGCCCCTGGTTGATCTGCGCAGCGACACCGTCACCCGCCCCACGGCCGCCATGCGTGCGGCCATGGCGCAAGCCGAGGTGGGTGACGACGTGTTTGGTGACGACCCCAGCGTCAACGCGCTGCAAGCCGACCTAGCGCAACGCCTGGGTTTTGAAGCTGCCCTGTTCATGCCCACCGGCACCCAGAGCAATTTGTGCGCGGTGTTGGCGCACTGCCAGCGCGGTGATGAATACATCGCCGGTCAACTCGCGCACACCTATCGTTGGGAAGGCGGCGGTGCGGCAGTGCTGGGCAGCGTGCAGCCGCAGCCCATTGCCCACGCGAGCGACGGCACCCTGCCGCTGGCGGAAATCGAAGCCGCCATCAAGCCCGATGACGCGCACTTTGCCCGCACCCGGCTGCTGTGCTTGGAAAACACCATCGGCGGCAAGCTGCTGCCGCAGAGCTATATCGATGACGCGCTGGCCGTGGCGCGCAAACGGGGCCTGGCTGCGCATTTGGATGGCGCCCGGCTGTTCAATGCAGCTGTGGCGCAAGCCGCACAGGTGGCCACACGCGACCCCTGGCACGAGGCCAGACGCATCGCCAGCGGTTTCGACACTGTCAGCGTGTGCCTCAGCAAAGGGCTGGGCGCGCCTGTGGGCTCGGTTCTGTGCGGCAGCGCAGAAGTCATCCGCCGCGCCCACCGCATTCGCAAGATGGCCGGGGGTGGCATGCGCCAAGCCGGTGTGCTGGCGGCGGCGTGCCAACATGCGTTGGCCCACCATGTGCACCGCTTGGCCGATGACCACGCATTGGCCCAGCGCTTGGCTGCAGGCCTGCAAGACTTGCCCGGCGTGCAGTTGGACCCGGTGCACACCAACATCGTCTTTGTGGACCTGGTCGGCCCCGCTGCCGCCAAGGCACCCACGCTGCTGGATGCCCTCAAAGCCCAGGGCGTGCTGGCTACTGGCTTGTATCGCCTGCGCTTTGTCACCCATCTGGATGTGAATGCGGCCGGTATTGACCGCGCCGTGGCCGCCATTCGCCACCATCTGCTTTCCTGATTGCCACGAGGCCCGCCATGCCCATCACCCCCCAAGAAGCCCTGCAACGCACCATTGAGCACCGCGAGATTTTTCATGACGAAATGCTTAAGGTGATGCGCATGATCATGAGCGGCGAGATGTCGCCGGTGATGATGGCCGCGCTCATCACCGGCCTGCGCGTCAAGAAAGAAACCATTGGCGAAATCACTGCTGCCGCGCAGGTGATGCGTGAGTTCTCGACCAAGGTGGCGGTGGCGGATCGCACCCATTTGGTGGACATCGTGGGCACGGGGGGTGATGGCTCGCACACCTTCAACATCAGCACCTGTTCGATGTTCGTGGCTGCGGCTGCTGGCGCGCGGGTGAGTAAGCACGGCGGGCGCAGCGTTAGTAGCAAATCGGGCAGCGCTGATGTGCTGGAGAGCCTGGGCGTCAACATCAACTTAAAGCCCGACGCCATCGCCCAATGCATTGCGCAAACGGGTATTGGCTTCATGTTTGCGCCCAACCACCACCCGGCCATGAAGAACGTGGCGCCCATTCGACGTGAATTGGGCGTGCGCACCATCTTCAATATCTTGGGCCCGCTCACCAACCCAGCCGATGCGCCCAACATCTTGATGGGCGTGTTCCATCCAGACTTGGTGGGTATTCAGGTGCGGGCCTTGCAGCGCCTGGGCGCCCAGCATGCGCTGGTGGTGTACGGCAAAGACGGCCTAGATGAAGTCAGCCTGGGCGCGGCCACCCAAGTGGGCGAGTTGAAAAACGGCGAAATCACCGAATACGACATTCACCCAGAAGACTTCGGCCTGGCCATGGTCAGCACCCGCAGCCTGAAGGTGGAGACGCCCGACCAGTCGCGCGACATGCTGATGGGTGTGCTGCAGGGCCAGGGTGGCGCCGCGCGCGACATCGTGGCGCTGAACGCGGGCGTGGCCCTGTACGCCGCCGGGGTGGCCGCCGACATCCCCCAAGGCTTGGCCCAGGCGCGGGCGGCGATTGACAGCGGTGCGGCGCACCAGCGCTTGCAGCAGTTTGTGGCCGCCACTCAGGCCTTGGCCACGGCGGCTTAAAGAAATTTGGCCTACCAGGCCCATAAATAGGGCGTAAGCAGCTACAAAGATAGGAGCAATTGTAATGGCTTCACCCGATGCCGTGCTGCACACCGGCAGCGACATCTTGGACAAAATCGTCGCCACCAAGCGGCAAGAAGTGGCCCAAGCCCTGGCCCGCATGCCGCTGGCCGACATGCGCCGCGACGCTGAAACCCGGGTGCTGACGCGCGACTTTGTAGGGGCACTAAAGGCCAAGATGGCTGCAGGCCAGAGCGCGGTGATTGCCGAAGTCAAAAAAGCCAGCCCCTCCAAAGGCGTGCTGCGGGCCGACTACATCCCCGCTGACATCGCTCAAAGCTACGCCGAAGGCGACGGCACCCGCAGCGCTGCATGCCTGAGCGTGCTCACTGACCGCGACTACTTCCAAGGCAGTGGCGACGATCTAAAGCAGGCCCGCGCGTCGGTCACGCTGCCGGTGCTGCGCAAGGACTTCATCGTCGATGCCTATCAGGTGTACCAGTCCCGCGCCATGGGGGCTGACTGCATTTTGCTGATTGCCGCCTGTTTGTCTGACGCGCAAATGGCCGACTACGAGACCCTCGCCACGCATCTGGGCATGGCGGTGCTGGTGGAAGTGCACGACGCGGCTGAGCTAGAGCGTGCGCTCAAGCTCAAGACGCCGCTGGTGGGCATCAACAACCGCAACCTGCGCACGTTTGAAGTGAGCTTGAACACCACGCTGCAGTTGCGTGAGCACGTGCCGGGTGATCGGGTGCTCGTGACTGAAAGCGGTATCGCCACCCGCGCCGACGTGGCTCGACTGCGCGACGCGGGTGTGCAGGCCTTCTTGGTGGGCGAAGCCTTTATGCGGGCTCCAGAACCAGGCGCGGCGCTGGCTGAACTGTTTGGCTAGCGCGCAGTGAGCCCTTGTCAGGCACACGACTGGAGCGCGCCGCAGTCCGGCGTCGCAGCCGATTGGTTTGCAGTGACCAATGCCTTCTTTGCGGCGTCCACTGGCCAGAAGTTGCTACATTTTTTAGACCAAAGACAGTCTGCGGGCGCGGCGGTGTATCCGCCCCAGCCTTTGGCCGCGCTGGCGCTCACGCCACTGGCCAATGTGCGGGCGGTTGTACTGGGGCAAGACCCGTATCACGGCCCGGGGCAGGCGGAGGGGCTGGCGTTTTCGGTGGCAGATGGGGTGCGCCACCCGCCCAGCTTGCGCAACATCTTTAAAGAGCGCCAGCGTGACTTGGGGCTGGCGCCGCCGCGCAGTGGATCGCTGCGCCATTGGGCGGCGCAGGGCGTGCTGCTGCTCAACACCACCTTGACGGTGGAAGACGGCCAACCCGCTAGCCACGCCAAGCAGGGCTGGGAGACTTTCACCGATGCGGTCATACATGCCGTGGCGCAGAGACAGCAGCCCACCGCGTACTTGCTATGGGGCGCCCATGCGCAGTCCACCGCCCAGCGGGTGCTGGGCGCCGCAGCGGGCGCCAAGGTTTTATTGCTACAAGCCAATCACCCCTCGCCGTTGGCCGCCACGCGCGGCGCCACACCCTTCATCGGCTGTGGGCATTTTTCGCGTGCCCGGGCTTGGCTGGTGGCCCAAGGGGATGCCAGCGCAAAGACCCTCTTTGGTGATGCTGCGGATTGACCCGCGCGCTACACCTGCCACGATGCGTCTTGTGAGCCGATATCGGCTTTGCTGTTGAGGAAACCCTTCACCATGACCCCAGCTGTGTTTCGTATCCCGGTGCTGCGTCGGCGCCATGCGCTTGGCGCGCTTCCCGCTTTGTTGGCAGGGGCGTTACCTATCGGCGCGTTGGCGCAAGAGGCGCGCTGGCCCAGTCGCACCGTGCGCATCGTGGTGCCCTTTGCGCCCGGTGGCAGTGCCGATGTGGCTGCGCGGTTTTTGGCGCCGCGCCTATCTGAACGCCTCGGCCAGCCGGTGATCGTCGAAAACCGCCCTGGCGCGGGCGGTACCCTGGCGGTGCAGCAGGTCGCCAAAAGCACCCCGGCTGACGGTTACACCATCGTGCTGGCAGCGGCTGGCGCGATGACGATATCCCCGCATCTCAACCCCAACCTGGGGTATGACCCGGTGGCTGATTTCGTGCCCATCACGGGCTTTGCTCGCATTCCGTTGGTGCTGGTGGCCTATGCCGGGCTGCCCGCGCAAAACGTCAAAGAGCTCATCGCGCTGGCCAAGCGCGAACCCGGGCGCTTGAGCTATGCCACCACTGGCAACGGCTCTGCGATGCATTTGGGTGGCGAGACCTTCAAGGCGATCACCGATACCTTTGTGGTGCACATCCCCTATCGCGGCAGCGGCCCGGCGGTGGCGGCGGTAATGGGCGGCGAAGTGCAATTGGCGGTGGTGGACTTGACCAGCGTGATGGGTCGCGCCGATGCCGGTTCGCGCGTGCGCATGCTGGCCACGCTCGGGCGCGAACGCACCAGCTTGGCACCGCAGTTACCCAGCTTGCATGAGTCGGGTGTGAGCGGGCTGGATGTCAGTGGCTGGTTTGGCCTGTTTGCGCCAGCACGCACGCCCGCACCCGTGGTGGAGCGGCTCAACTCCGAAATTGCCACCATGCTGCGCACTGACGAGGTGCGTGAGCGCTTCAAGGGCTTCGGCATTGAACCCATGCCCACCACGTCGGCCGGGTTGGCGCAGCACTTGCGCACTGAGCTTGCAGGCTACGCCGTGGTGGTGAAGCGTGCGGGCATCAAGGCCGATTGATCCAATTCCACTCCAACGAAATAGCAGCTATCCATGACCGTCATTGATGTTCACACCCACATGTTCACCGCCGGTTGGCTTGAGCTGCTCAAGACCCGTGGCGGAGAGTTCAATCTGCAAACGCGGCCCGACGGCAAGCAAGAAATCTTTCGCGGCACCACACCGGTGGTGATCCCGCAGCTCGGCCACTTTGACTACGACCTGCGTATTCGCGACATGGACGCGGCGGGCATTGATGTGGCCATCGTCTCGCTCACCTGCCCCAATGTGTTTTGGGGTGATGCCGCCACCAGCACTTTGGCGGCCCGTGAATCCAACGACAGCATGGCCCAGGCCCAGGCCACCTACAAAGGGCGTATTCGGTGGTTGACCTCACTGCCCTGGGAGCATCCTGAGCAGGCCGTGGCCGAGCTGCACCGCACCCACGCCAATGGCGCGGTCGGCGTGATGGTGCTGGGCAACATCGCCGGGCGTGAACTGATTGACCCGCTATTTGCGCCAGTGTGGGAGGCCATCGACGCTCTGGCGCTGCCGGTGCTGGTGCACCCCACTGACCCCCAAGGCGCCGAGCACATGGGCATCGGGCCGCACAACCTGTTTTGGTCGGTGGGGTTTACCTATGACACCACGCTGGCCATCAGCAAAATGATCTTCGACGGGTTTTTGGATCGCTACCCGCAGCTGAAGATCATCGCTTCGCATGGCGGCGGCACCTTGCCCTATCTGGTAGGCCGCCTAGACAAGGCCAACGAGGTGGAGTTTGACCATCTGCGCAAAATGAAGCGCACCCCTGCTGAATACCTGCGCCACATCTACTACGACTCCATCACCTACAGCCCGCAATCGCTGGCTTTTTTGGTGTCGGTGGTGGGCGCTAGCCAGGTCATGTTGGGCACCGATTGGCCCCATCGCGTGCATGAGGCGCCGGTGGCGCGCACCAAGCTTGGGGTTTTATCCAGTGCCGATCAGGCGGCTGTCAGTGCTGGCAACGCCCAAGCCCTGTTCAAGCTTTAGCGCCTCGCCGTGTGATCTAGTGGCCGCCAATACCGGCGCCTTGGCGTGCTACAATCATGGGCTTCGCTGCGGAGGGGTGCCCGAGTGGCTAAAGGGGGCAGACTGTAAATCTGTTGGCTTACGCCTACGCTGGTTCGAATCCAGCCTCCTCCACCAGCAGCGCGCCAGAACCCGTTGGGTGGTCTGAGCGGGAGTAGTTCAATGGTAGAACCCTAGCCTTCCAAGCTAATGACGCGGGTTCGATTCCCGTCTCCCGCTCCATCGCTTGGCAGGTTTTGTGTGGTCTGTTTCGCTGCCCATGTGGCTCAGTGGTAGAGCACTCCCTTGGTAAGGGAGAGGTCACGCGTTCGATCCGCGTCATGGGCACCACTTCTGGTTTCACGCCGTGTGGCGTGGGGCCCGTCTTGTTGTCGCAAATCGTTGTTGAATATTCGGAGTCTTCACAATGGGCAAGGAAAAATTCGAGCGGACCAAGCCGCACGTAAACGTAGGCACGATTGGTCACGTGGACCACGGCAAGACCACGCTGACGGCGGCCATCACCACCGTGCTGGCGGCCAAGTTTGGCGG
>JAAFIY010000008.1 GCA_013297985.1 Comamonadaceae bacterium
CCACTTTGAAGCCAGCTTGCAACTGCTGCCCGGCCGCGCATCCACGCTGGTGAACCTGGCGGCCGTCTGCCTTAAGCGCGAACAGCCCGCCCAGGCGCTGGCGCATTTGGACGCCGCCTTGGCCCAAGAGCCCCACGCGGTGGATGCCCTGGTCTACCGCGGCCAGGCTTTGTCTGACCTGGGCCGCCACGCCGACGCCCTGCAAGCCTATGAATCGGCCCTGAAGCTGCAACCCCAGCACCGCGACGCGCAACTGGGCAGCGCCTTGCAACTTGCCACCTTAAACCAGCCGCAGCGCTCTCTAAATATGCTGGAGCAGCTATTAAAAAGTGAGCAAAACAACTCTGAACTGTGGTTTCACCACGGCAGCGTGCTGCGCGACCTGAAGCGCCCCACGGATGCCGCTGCCAGCTTGCAGCGCGCCCGCCAATTGGGCGCTGACCCCGACTTGTGCGACTACCTGCTGGCCGCCCTGGGCGCCGCCCCGCAAGGCACGCCCCAAGCAGCACCGCAGACCTATGTGCAAGGCCTGTTTGACAGCTACGCCGAAACCTTTGATAGCCACCTCACCCAAGTGCTCGGCTATCGGACGCCCAAAGTGCTAGCTGAACAAATTACTGAGGCCGCCCCCGGCCGCCACTACAACGCCGCCGCCGACCTGGGCTGCGGCACCGGCCTGATGGCCCCGCTGCTGCAAGCCCACTGCAAGGCGCTGGACGGCGTGGATTTGTCAGCCGGCATGCTGGCCAAGGCCCGCCAAACCGGCGCCTACCGACTGCTGGCCCAAGGCGATGTGGTGCAGTGGCTCAATCAGCGCCCGGGCGCCAGCTATGACCTGATCGTGGCCGCCGATGTGTTTGTGTACCTGGGCGACCTGGCCGCCGTGTTTGCCGCCACCCGCCGCGCACTGGCCGCAGGCGGGGTGTTTGCCTTCTCAGTCGAGCAAGCCGAGCCGCACGACGCCCACGCCGACATGCGCTTGAGCGAAAGCGCCCGCTATGCCCACAGCGCCACCTATGTGCGCGCCCTGGCCACCCGACACGGCTTTGTGGTGCAGCGCCTGCAAGCCGCGCCGCTGCGCTCGGATGCGCAGACCACCGTGATGGGGTGGTATGGGGTGTTGATGTAAGCGCAGGCTTTAGGGCAGCGCTTGGCTTGGTGATGCCGTCACTGTGGCGTCTGTGATGGGCGCATACCCGGCGGCCTCGACGCCCTGTCGCTGCAGAGTCTGCAAGGCAGCGGCAATGACCTGGGTGTCGCAGTAGACGCGCAATGAGACGATCTTGCCCCACCTGAGCCGCAGCACATGCACCCCCTGGTTGGCCCCGCGGGTGCCATCACGCAGGGTGAAGTGATCCCGCCACTCCACCAGGGCAACGGTGTTCCAGGGCAGGCCCCTCACAGCGACCGACTGCACCTCAAAGTGCAGATCGGGGAAAAGCAACTTAAGCCGCGCATACCAGGGCACGATACTTTCGTGTTGATGCCGCGCGCCAGCCAGCGCATGGTTACCAAAGAACACATGCTCAAAGTGCGGAGCAAACATGGCCATCACTTGGGCATGGTCGCCCCGGTTCAGCGCCCCGAAGCCCTGGCGCAGTTTCGTCTCCACAATGCGGCTGTAAATCAAAGTGACTCTCCTGGGAAGTGGGCTCGCTTGGGATGTGGCGCTGGCATGGTTTGGGCGACCAGCGCCCAATCGATGTAACTGCTCAGGTGTGCCCGAGCGGCGGCCATGTGGCTGGCATCGCGGTAAAGCTGCGTCAGCAGTACCGCGCCCTCGAGGCAGGCAATAAAGACCGTTGCCACTTGCACAGGTTCAAGGTCTGCGCGCAGCTGTCCGCGCGCCATGCCATCGCGCACGATCGCCTGCACCATCCCATGCCAACCGCTCATCGCCGCACGTGCCCGATCGCGCAGACTGATGTGCGCGGGATCGGTGGTGTGGTCAGTCTCTACCGCTGAATTCATGATGGGGCAGCCGCCGGGCAAAGGCACATCGACATCGGCGTCGACATGCGCATGAACCAAAGCGAGCAAACGCTCGCGCGCGGTGCGCTTGCCCTGCAAGCCCTGCTCGAAGCGCTGACGCACGGCCGCCACGCAACAGTCGAAGGCCTCGTTGGCCAAGGCCTCTCGGCTTTCAAAGTGCCGGTACAGCCCACCCTTTTGGATTCCGGTGTGTTCGATCACAGCCGACAGCGGTAGCGCCAAGAAACCATTGCGGTTCATGAGTTCGGCACTGCGCCGGACGATCTCAGCGCGAGTGCGCTGGCCCTTGGTCAAGGTAGCGCCTGCCTTCTGCACGTGGGTGGCCGGAGGTTGAGTCATCCCGCTCAGTATAGATTAAAGATACCAATCGGTCTCTTTTATGTTTGATGATTTTGTTGGCTGGATGGGGTTGTGCATGCTGGGCGAGTGCAGCCGATCGCGGGCTGCATCGCAAATCCCACCATGCAGGTGTTCAACGCCTCTGGCGCAATCCCCGCCCTGCTCCTAAACTGCCTTGCATGGTGGGTGGCTCGCTGTGAGCCAAGGAGATCGTCGATGTCCGTCTTGCGTACTGCCAGTCTCTGGCTGTGGTCATCAGTCGCCGTGGCGCAAACTTGCCCTGCGCCAAGCTTGTTTGACGGCGCCAACCTCCGTTTGCCCTGCGTGCAAGTGGGCGCACAAGTATTCAGTGCCACGCTCGTCCAACAGCCGCCTGGTTTGAATTGGCGGCTGGGCCCCAATGCGGCGCCCGCCCCTTGCACGCCTGACCCCGCCTTATGCACTGCAGTCGGGGCCGATGCGTCGTTGACGATACGGGGATTGGACTTGGGCGGGGTGCCACATCGGGTGGAATTGGCCAGCGGACCCAATCTGACTTGGGCCTACCGTTCGCACCAACCAGAAACCGCCTCCGTGCTCACCCCTTCGGTGCAGGCCAGCATTCGCAGTTATGTGCAAAGCCTGCACAGCAGCGGCACCGTGCCGGGCGCGGTGGTGGCCATTGTGGAAGGCACGCGGGTGGTGGTGATTGAGGCGGTGGGCATGGCCGATGTGGCCGCCGGGGTGGCCATGCGGGCCGACACCCTGCTGCACATCGGATCGACCAACAAGCCGATCACCGCGCTCTTGGCTGCCACTTTGGTGGACGACGGCACCCTGACGCTTGACACCCGCGTGCAAGAGGTGCTGCCCAGCTTTAGCTTGTCCAACCCCAGTCATGCCGCCCGCATCACCCTGCGCCAGTTGCTGGACATGACGGCCGGTTTACCGCGTGAAGCCGGTTTTGACACCAGCGACCCACCCCGGCGCATGGTGGACGGCCTGGGCAATGTGCCGCTAGTGGGCGCCCCCGGCGAGCGCTACACCTACAGCAACGTCAGCACCAGCCTGGCGGGCTACCTGGTGGCGCTGGCGCAGCAGCGGCGCCGCACGGGCAGCCTGACCGATGCCGACCTGAACAACGTGCACCCGCTGTACCAAGCCGCCTTGCAAGACCGGGTGCTGCGTCCGCTGGGCATGACATCCAGCTTCTTGAAAGTGGACGATGCCCGCGCCACCGGGCGCATGGCGCGCTCACACGCGGGCGCGGCCGGGGCCTGGACAGTGAGCGCGTCGGTGGACACCCCCATCGACAACGCCGCGCCCTCAGGCGGCTTGAAGTCCACCGCCCAAGACATGGCGCAGTTTGTGATGGCCATGATGAACCAAGGCCTGGCCGCAGACGGCCGTCGGGTGGCCAGCGCCGCCTTGGTCACCCAAATGCAGACCTTGTCGCCCGGGCCCGCCACGGCCGCCGGTTACGGCCTGAGCCTGGACGTGAACACCGCCAACAACGGCTTGAACCACATCGGGCACAACGGCAGCTTTGACAATTTCAACTCAGCCATCGGCTGGTTTCCTGAGCGCCGGGTGGGCTATGTGCTGCTGACCAATGGCGAGAGTGCCGCCATCACGCAGTTGACCAGTGGCGGGTTTTTGAATCGCATCGCCGACCTGATTCGCGGCGCCTCAGCGCCTTAGTCATACGCCTTACTTAGGCGTCATAAAACCCCAGCTTGTCGCCCAGCCAGCGCTGCACATGGCGCTGGGCGGCCTGGGGCTGGGTTCGCCACTGCGTCAGGGCATGTTCACGCGCCCATTCCAGCAAGGCGGCATCGGTTTGCAGATCGGCAAAGCGCAGCAGCGCGGCGCCGGATTGGCGCGCGCCCAAAAACTCGCCGGGGCCGCGAATGGCCAAGTCGCGCCGGGCGATCTCAAAGCCGTCGGTGGTCTCGACCATCGCTTTCAGGCGTTCGCGGGCGGCTTCGCCCAAGCGGCCGGCTTCGCCCGCGTCGTACAGCAACACGCAGCTCGATGCCGCTGCACCGCGCCCCACCCGACCGCGCAATTGGTGTAGCTGGCTTAAGCCAAAGCGCTCGGCATGCTCAATGACCATGCTGCTGGCGTTGGGCACGTCCACCCCCACCTCAATCACCGTGGTGGCCACCAGCACCTGGATGTGCCCAGCAGCAAAGGCCTGCATGGTGGCTTGCTTGTCGGCCGTTGGCATGCGGGCGTGCAGCAACGCCACCTGAAGCGGCGCCAGCGTGGCCGCCAGCTCGGCGTGGGTGTCGGTGGCGTTGGCCAGGTCAATGGCTTCGGACTCCTCCACCAGCGGGCACACCCAATAGGCTTGTTGCCCGTTGTGGCCCAGCGCACGCAGCCGGGCAATGACTTCGTCGCGCCGCTCGGTGCGAATCAGCTTGGTGACGATGGGGGTGCGGCCGGGGGGCAGCTCGTCAATGGTGCTGACGTCCAAATCGGCGTAGTAGCTCATGGCCAAGGTGCGCGGGATGGGCGTGGCGCTCATCATCAACACATGGGGGTCGGTGATGTCAGGGTTGCCTTGGCGGCGCACGGTTTCGCGCAAGGCCAGGCGCTGGGCCACGCCAAAGCGGTGCTGCTCATCAATCACCGCCAGCCCCAGCCGCGCAAACTGCACCTTGGCTTGCAGCACCGCATGGGTGCCCACCACCAGGGCGGCCGTGCCGTTGGCCAGTTGTTCATGCATCTGGCGTTTGAGCTTTGGCGTCAAAGTGCCTGCCAGCCAGGCCACGCTGCGGCCTTGGCGCGCCAACAGCGGCTGCAGCCAAGCGGCCAATTTGCCAAAGTGCTGGGCGGCCAACAGCTCAGTGGGGGCCATCAACACGCACTGGTGCCCGTGGTCGATGCAGCGCGCTGCCGCCAAGGCCGCCACCACGGTTTTGCCGGCCCCCACATCGCCTTGTAGCAGCCGATGCATGGGCTGCGCGCGACCGATGTCGGCAGCGATCTCAGCCACCACCCGCTGCTGCGCGCCGGTCAGCGCAAAGGGCAGCACGGCGTACAGGCCCAATTCCACCGGGCCAGGCTGGACGGATGTGGGCGCGCCCAGTTGCGGGGCGCGCAAGGTGGCGCGGTGGGCCCGGGCCTGCGCTTGGGCCAGTTGCTGGGCCCAGAGCTCTTCCAGTTTTAGGCGCAGCCACGCTGGGTGGCGGCGTTCTTCCACTTCAGCCAGCGGTTCGCCCGGCGGGGGTTGGTGCAAAAATGATAGCGCCCTAGGCAGACTGTATGAGCGGCAGACGGCTAAAGCATGCTGCATCTCTGGGTCAGGGGTGGCGGCCTCATCCCACGACGGCAGCGGCAGCGTCTCGCTCAAATCCACCCGGGCCAGGGCCTGCGCGATGCGCCGACGCAGCACCGGCTGGCTTAGGCCCGCCGTGGTGGGGTACACCGGGGTCAGGCCCTCGGGCAGCGGGGCGCTGGCGGGTTTCACCTGGGGCTGCAGCATCTGCCAGCCCATCAGGCTACCCTGCACTTCGCCGCGCAGGCGCACCCGCTGGCCGGGCGCCAGGGCTTGTTGCTGGCTGGGGTAGAAGTTAAAAAAGCGCAGCAGGCACTGGGCGCCAGTGGGTTGCAAATCGCTGGCTTGCAGCTCAGCCACCGTCACCAGCAGCTGGCGGCGGCCCCGAATTTGCACCTGCGCATCGATCACCTGCGCCACAAAGTGCGCGGGCCGCTCAGGGGTGGCGTGGGCCAGCGGGCACAGCGCGGTTTCGTCGTCATAGCGCAGGGGCAGGTGCAGCGCCAAATCCATGTCACGCTTGAGGCCCAGGCGCGCCAAAGCGGCATCGGTGGGCGAGCGCTTGGGCGCTGCTGGCGCGGCGGCTGGCTTGGACGAGGGCGCAGAAGGCGATGTGGCGGGCGGCACGGGCCGGATTGTGGCGGGCGCCGACAATGGCCGGTTAGCCAACCCATGTGCCATGCCCAGCCTGAACCCCGCCACCCAGCGCCCTTGGTCGCTGGACGACTTTGACTACACCCTGCCGCCCGAACTGGTGGCCCAGGCCCCCTTGGCGCAGCGCAGCGCGTCGCGCCTGTTGGACGGCCGCGGCGCTCAGCCGGTTGACCGTGTCTTTACCGATCTGCCCGGCCTGCTGCAAAGCGGTGATTTGCTGGTGTTTAACGACACTCAAGTCGTCAAGGCGCGGCTGTGGGGGCACAAAGCCAGCGGCGGGCGGCTGGAGATGCTGATTGAACGCGTGTTGCCTGCCCCCCGTGCCAACGAGGTGGTAGCCCACTTGCGCGTGAGCAAAAAACCCGTCCCAGGCGCAGTGCTGCAAATGGACGGCGGCTTTAGCGCCACGCTGTTGGGCCGCTGGGCGCCCGATGCCCAGGGCGGCCATCCCTCGCCCGACGGTGAACTGTTTCATCTGCGTTTAAGCGACGACCCCTTTGCCCTGATGCACGCCCATGGCCAAGTGCCGCTGCCCCCGTATATCGAGCGCGAACCCCACGGTGGCCCGCAGGCGCAAGAAGACGAGCGCCGCTACCAAACCGTGTTTGCCCGCCACCCCGGCGCGGTGGCCGCGCCCACCGCTGCGCTGCACTTTGACGACGGCGTGCTAGCTGCACTCGATGCGCGTGGTGTGCAGCGCGCCAGCGTCACCCTGCACGTGGGCGCGGGCACCTTCATGCCGGTGAAAACGCAAGACCTGTCACACCATGTGATGCATGCCGAGTGGTACGACGTGCCAGCAGCCACCCAATCGGCACTGCGCGATTGCAAAGCGCGCGGCGGGAGGGTGGTAGCGGTGGGCACCACCACTGTGCGCACGCTCGAAAGTTGGGCCGCCACGGGTCAGCCGCGCGGCGACACCCAACTGTTCATCACCCCTGGCTTTGCTTGGGCGTGGGTGGATTTGCTCGTCACCAACTTTCATTTGCCCAAAAGCACGCTGATGATGCTGGTGAGCGCCCTGACCGGGCACCGCCACATCATGGACCTGTATGCCCATGCGGTGCGTGAGCGCTACCGCTTTTTTAGCTATGGCGACAGCATGCTGCTGCAGCGCCCCACCCCATCCCATTGACGCTTGCGCATGCTCACCTTTGACCTGATCACCACCGACTCCGACAGCCACGCGCGGCGCGGCACGCTTACGCTTAACCACGGCGTGGTGCAAACGCCCATCTTCATGCCGGTGGGCACCTACGGCACCGTCAAGGGCGTGATGCCGCGCAGCCTGCATGAGATGGGCGCGCAGATCATTTTGGGCAACACCTTCCACCTGTGGATGCGCCCCGGGGTGGAGGTGCTCAACAAACTGGGCGGCCTGCATGGGCTGGAAAACTGGCACAAACCCATCCTGACCGACAGCGGCGGCTTTCAGGTGTGGAGCCTGGGCGAAATGCGCACCATTGCTGAAGAAGGCGTGCGTTTTGCGTCGCCTGTGAACGGCGACAAGCTGTTTTTGACGCCCGAGGTCAGCATGCAAATCCAAACCGCGCTGAACAGCGACGTGGTGATGCAGTTTGACGAATGCACGCCCTATGAGGTCAAAGGCCACATCACCACCGAAGCCGAGGCGCGGGTATCGATGGAACTTAGCCTGCGCTGGGCGCAACGCTGCCAGACCGAATTTGCGCGGCTAGAAAACCCCAACGCGCTGTTTGGCATCGTGCAAGGCGGCATGTTCGAGAACCTGCGCGAAGACTCGTTGCACGCCCTGGCCGATATGGATTTGCCCGGCTACGCCGTGGGCGGCGTGAGCGTAGGCGAACCCAAGGCCGAGATGCGCCGCATCATGGCCCACACCCCGCACCGCCTGCCCGCGCACAAGCCGCGCTATCTGATGGGCGTGGGCACGCCCGAAGATTTGGTGGAAGGCGTGGCCGCCGGCGTGGACATGTTCGACTGCGTGATGCCCACCCGCAATGCGCGCAACGGTCGGCTGTTTACCCGTTTTGGTGACCTGAACATCCGCAACGCCCGCTTCAAAGACGACCCGCGCCCCATTGACGAGACCTGCACCTGCTACGCCTGCGCCGGCCACGCCGACACCCACGGTGCCAGCACTGGCGGCTTCAGCCGCGCCTATTTGCATCACCTGGACCGCTGCGGCGAAATGCTGGGGCCGATGCTGACCACCCTGCACAACCTGCACTACTACCTGAACCTGATGCGCGAGATTCGCGTGGCACTCGAGGCGGGCACGTTCACCGCTTGGCGCACACAGTTCTATGCGGACCGAGCCCGGGGGGTTTGACCCGGTGGCGCGCAGAAAAATAATTGGGGTCTGACCCCAATTAATAAAATAATAGCTAGAGGGGCTTGTTTCTAGAGCGGTAGCGCCTGGTTTTATGGTTGGGTTGTCCGGGGGTCCTTGGGTGGCGAACTTCCGCACGTGGTGTGCGGCCGGGCCTTGGGGGCTTAAGGGATTGCCGGTCGGGCGGCACACCGCCCGACTACCCTGCGGTACTCGGGATCGCAGGCCGCCGCAGAACTCGCTGCGCTCAGACAGCTGCGACGGACCCCTTCGGGGCAACCTGTGCTCCCTGCGTTCCTCGGCGGCATCCATGCGCCCCCAAGGCCCTGCCGCACACCACGAGCTGCCCCGATGCAGCACCCCCGGTTCAACCGCCGTGACGGAAGCGCAGCAGCCGAGTGGGTGGCCCGATAGCGTAAGTAGAGGAGGAGAAGAGTCCAGTGGACTCTTCGGGGGACATGGAGCTATCGGGCTGCCCGCTCGGCTGTTGTGCTTCCAAGCAGAGCGCCCAAACCGAGCCCAAAAAACCTCAACACAAAAACAGCCGCTAACGCCCTAAAATACGGCGCATCTAGCTATCGTTTCCATAGCGACCCAGCGCGCGGGCTCCGGTCGGCTGCAAGCTCGAATCAAGTGCCCACCGGCCCACCGCCGGTACGTCGGATGGCGACAGTCGCCGAGCGCGGCCGGCCCGCTGGGTTAGCGTCAGGCCAGTTGGAGATGCGGCGTGGCTCGTCGGGGTTGCTGCGCTCGCTGGGGCTTTCACCCGGGTGCTGGATGTTGATGAACATCGTGCTGCCGTCAGGCGTGCTGGTGGCGCCGGTGATCTCGCAACCGTTGGGGCCGGTCAGGAAGCGGCGGATCTCGCCGGTGCGCACATCGGCGGCCAGCATGCCGTTGTTGCCTAGGCGCGCCAAGTCACCGCGGCCCATGGCGCTGGTGCTCATGTCAGTTTGAATCCACAGCACGCCGCGGTAGTCGGTCCACAGGCCATCGGGGCAGGCAAAAGCGTCGCCTTTGACGTTGCCCTTGGCGTCAGCGCGCTCGTTGGCCGGGTCACCGGCCAGCACAAAGTGGTTCCATTCAAACGTCAGGCCGTCAAAGTCACCGGTGTCTTTCCAGCGAATGATGTTGCCCATGGTGTTGTTGGCGCGCGGGTTGGCCGCGTCTACTGCGGGCATGTTGGCTTGGCCGCGGTTGCTGTTGTTGGTGAGCGTGCAGTACACCCAGCCTTGCTTGTCGACATCGATCCACTCGGGGCGGTCCATCTTGGTGGCGCCTAAAGCGTCGCTGGCTTGGCGGGTCTTGATGACCACCTCGCCCTGGTCGGCAAAGCCGCTGGCGGCGGTCAACGGGCCCTGGCCGTGCACCAGCGGCAGCCACTGGCCCTTGCCGTTGGCGTCAAAGCGGGCCACGTACAGCGTGCCGTGATCCAGCAGCTCGGCGTTGGGTTGTGCACCGCCCGGCTTGATGGCGTCACGGGTGACGAACTTGTAGATGTATTCAAAGCGAGCGTCTTCACCCATGTACACCACGGCGCGCTTGGCTCGGGTGACGGCAATCGTGGCGCCCTCGTGCGCAGCGCGGCCGAGCGAGGTGCGCTTGATGGGTGTGCTGCTGGGGTTGTAGGGATCAATCTCCACCACCCAGCCAAA
This sequence comes from Comamonadaceae bacterium, assembly GCA_013297985.1. Classification (GTDB taxonomy): domain Bacteria; phylum Pseudomonadota; class Gammaproteobacteria; order Burkholderiales; family Burkholderiaceae_C; genus JAAFIY01. The sequence continues at coordinate 10,214 of JAAFIY010000008.1, forward strand.
GCGGTTGGGTTCGTTGGGATGCAGCTCGGCGTTAAAGCGGGCGTCATGCTCGGCCCAGCGGTAGCCCACAGGCTCGCCGCTGCGCAGGCCCCAGCGGCGGTGATGGTCAGACAGTTGCTGGCCGCCGCGGAAATAGAAGATGAAGTTTTCTTCGCACGTCAGATAGGTGCCCCAGGGCGTAATACCGCTGCCGCAGTTGTTGAGCGTGCCCAGCACCCGGCGGCCGTTGGCGTCGGCGGCCGTGCGCATCATGGCGTGGCCCGCAGCCGGGCCGCTCACCTCCATCGGCGTGTAGGCGGTGATGCGGCGCGCCCAAGGCGAGGGGCGCACCACTTCCCAACGGTTGTTTTTCAGCTCGATTTCGATCACCGACACGCCATGCGCAGCCTGGGCCTTGCGCACTTTCTGCGCGTTCCAGGTTTTCATGCCGTCGGTGTGCAGCAGGCCGTCGTCGGCGTATTCGTGGTTCATCACCAACAGGCCCATGGTGTTGCTTTTGGCATCGAGCGGGTGCGGGTAGAAGTGAATGCCGTCGTGGTGCATGCCCATTTGGGTTTCTTGCTCAGCGGCGGTATTGCTGGCGTCCCATTTGAAGGCGGCGTTTTCACCTGACAGACCCACCGGGTCACCCCAAGGGGCCAAGGGCTGCGCTGTGTAGCCCTCAGGCACCACCACGGCGTCAGACGTGGCTACCGGCACGCTTTTGAAGCCCAGCAGCGGGCCCGTGTCCATGGCGCCTGCGCCGGTTGCACAGCCGCTGACCGTGGCCACGCCCACGGCGGCGCCGAGGCCCGCCAGTGGGGCCAGCAGGCCGGTGGTTACTGCACCCAGGCCTCCGCGCAAAAACACACGGCGCGCCGGGTCGGACACTTCGTGGATACTGAGGTTGGCGCTGCGGTTGCTGTCTTCCATCGTGTCAAAGTCTTTGGCCATGGGGCGCATCTCCGGAGGGTTGGCTACACAAACCCCCAAGACTCTATGGCCCCTGTGACAAAACGGTGAAAAACCCGTGTCGCCACACGGCTTGGCGCCTCGTTCACCCCCATTTGTTTTGACTTGACTGCCCCATGACCACCCCCAACGCCTCTGCCTACGACTTTGAAGCAACCGACATCCGCGGCAAGACCGTCAAGCTGGCGGCCTACACAGGCCATCCACTGCTGATCGTGAACACCGCCAGCGCCTGCGGTTTCACGCCGCAGTTTGCGGGGCTTGAAAAGCTGCACGACACCTATGGCCAGCGGGGCTTGGTGGTGTTGGGTTTTCCGTGCAACCAATTCGGCTCGCAAGACCCGGGCAGCAACACCGAGATCGAAAGCTTTTGCCAAGTGAACTACGGCGTGAGCTTTCCCATGATGGGCAAGATTGACGTCAATGGCGGCGACGCGCACCCCTTGTTTAAATGGCTCGCAGCGGAGGCGCCGGGCCTGCTGGGCACTAAGGCCATCAAATGGAACTTCACTAAGTTTTTGGTGGGCAAAGATGGTCAGGTGGTCAAGCGCTATGCACCTACCGATACGCCGGAGAGCTTGAAGGCTGACATTGAGGCGGTTTTGTAGGTTTGCTATTGAAAAGATAGCTGGACGCGGCCTGTTTTAGGGCGAAATCGGCTATTTTGTGTTGGGCTTCTTTGGGTGCTTTAGGTGAGCGCTCTGCCCAGAAGCACAACAGCCGAGCGGGCAGCCCGATAGCTCCATGTCCCCCGAAGAGTCCACTGGACTCTTCTCCTCCTTTACTTACGCTATCGGGCCACCCACTCGGCTGCTGCGCTTCCGTCACGGCAGTCGAACCGGGGGTGCTGCATCGGCGCAGCTCGTGGTGTGCGGCAGGGCCTTGGGGGCGCATGGATGCCGCCGAGGAACGCAGGGAGCGCAGGTTGCGGCGAAGCCGTCCGTCGCAGCTGTTTGAGGCGCCAGCCGAGTTCTGCGGCGGCCTGTGATCCCGAGTACCAGCAGGGCAGTCGGGCGGTGTGCCGCCCGACCGGCGGTCCCTTAAGCCCCCAAGGCCCTGCCGCACACCACGTGCGGCAAGTTCGTCACCGACACAACCGCCGCACCTCAAGGGCAGCCAGTCCGTCACCCAAGCCGCCGCCGCATCACGTGCGCAAATTCGTCACCGCACCCAACAAGCGCCAGCGCACAAGTGCAAACCCACCATAAAAAAAACCCGCATGGACCGAACCATGCGGGTTTCAAACTCAGGCGGCCCCAACCCGGCCCGGGTTAGTGGAGCGGTTGGGTCGCCTGCGTGCGCTCGAGGAGAGCGGTTTTTGTGTCTGTGTGGATCAGCGGCTGTAGGCCGTTTCGCCGTGGCTGGTGATGTCCAGGCCTTCGCGTTCGGCTTCTTCGCTGACGCGCAGACCGATGACCAAGTCAACCAACTTGAAGGCGATGAAGGCCACCACGCCAGACCACACGATGGTGATCAGCACGCCCTTCAACTGAATCCACAGCTGACCCATGATGGAGTAGTCGGCAGCGGTCACCATGGTGGCCGTCACCCAGTCGGCCACATAGCCAGGGCCGCCCAGTGCGGGGCTGTTGAACACGCCGGTGAGCAGCGCGCCCAAGATGCCGCCAATACCATGCACACCGAACACGTCCAGCGAGTCGTCGGCGCCCAGCATGCGCTTGAGGCCGTTCACGCCCCACAGGCAGACAAAGCCAGCAATCAAACCGATGCACAGGCCGCCGCCGATGCCCACGTTGCCCGCTGCCGGGGTAATGGCCACCAAACCGGCTACTGCGCCCGAAGCCGCGCCCAACATCGACGCCTTGCCGCGCATCAGCGCTTCGCCCAGGCACCAGGTCAGCACCGCGCCAGCGGTGGCCACCAGGGTGTTGATAAAGGCCAGGGCGGCGAAGCCGTTGGCTTCCAGAGCAGAACCGGCGTTAAAGCCAAACCAGCCCACCCACAGCAGCGAGGCGCCCACCATGGTCAGTGTCAGGCTGTGGGGGGTCATGGGCTCTTTACCGTAGCCAATGCGCTTGCCTACCAAATAGGCACCCACCAGACCAGCCACGCCAGCGTTGATGTGCACCACGGTGCCGCCAGCAAAGTCCAGCGCGCCGTGTTGCCAGATCAACCCGGCTTTGGACAGCATTTCGTCGGCCACTTCTTTGGATGCGTAGGCGTCCGGGCCCATCCAGAACCACACCATGTGGGCAATGGGCAAGTAGCTGAAGGTGAACCAAATCACCATGAACAGCAGCACGGCCGAGAACTTGATGCGCTCAGCAAACGCGCCCACGATCAGGCAGCAGGTGATGCCAGCAAAGGTGGCCTGGAACGCGGCAAACACGATTTCGGGGATGTACACGCCCTTGCTGAAGGTGGCCGCGTTGGCAAAGGTGCCCGCGTTGTTGTCCCAAATACCAGCCATGAACAGGCGATCAAGCCCACCGATGAACGCATTGCCTTCGGTGAAAGCCAAGCTGTAGCCGTAGACGAACCACAACACGACGATGAGCGAGAAGGTCACCATGACCTGCATCAACACCGACAGCATGTTCTTGGAGCGCACCAAGCCGCCGTAGAACAGCGCCAAGCCAGGCACCACCATCATGATGACGAGCAGGGTGGACACCATCATCCAGGCGGTGTCGCCCTTGTTGGGCACCGGTGCAGCTGCGGGTGCAGCTTCAGCCGGTGCGGCAGCAGCAGCGGCAGGGGCCTCTGCAGCAGGAGCTGCGGCTGGCGCAGCCGCAGGGGCTGCGGCCTCAGCAGGCGCGGTGGCGGCGGGGGTAGCCGGTGCAGCGGCCTGAGACCAGGCCAGCGTGCCGGTGCCCAGCAGGGACAAGCCCAGCAGGACAGAAGCGATGAGTTTCTTCATGATCGGTTTTGGGTATGAAGATGAAATGGAGGGATGGGGTGTAAGGGCTGTGTGCGAAAGGCCGTGCGTTTACAGCGCGTCCTTGCCGGTTTCACCCGTACGAATGCGCACCACCTGCTCGAGGTCATACACAAACACCTTGCCGTCACCGATCTTGCCGGTGCGGGCTGCGCCTTCGATGGCTTCAATGACGCGGTCAACCAATTCGTCGGCGATGGCCGCTTCGATCTTGACCTTAGGCAGAAAGTCCACCACGTATTCCGCGCCGCGATACAGCTCGGTATGGCCCTTCTGACGGCCAAAGCCTTTGACTTCGGTCACGGTGATGCCTTGCACACCGATACCCGACAAGGCTTCACGCACCTCGTCGAGCTTGAAGGGTTTGATGATTGCGGTCACCAGTTTCATACAGTCTCCACAGATGCCAAGCCGCGTTGAATGGCGGCCCAGCAGGGGTTCAAAGGGTCAAGCGTTTTTTAGAAAACGAACTTGGCGCCCAGCACGATCGTGCCGCGGCCGAGATTCTTGTTGCCGGGGCCGACATAGGCCTTGGTATCGGTGCCCACCAAACCAGCTGACAACGTGATGGCGTCGATGGCTTTGGTCACCGTGAGCGAGTAATCGGTGTAGCTAAAGGCGCTGTTGCGGCGCACCGTTTGGTGGCCGACGTGGGGCACCAAGCCCCAGCCGTCGCCCAAGTCGATGTTGGCCGTCAGATCCAAGTAGCCGCTGCCCTTGCTGCGGGCAAAGCCGAACAGGTTGCTGGTGCTGTGGCTGTATTTGAGGGTGGCCACGCCAAAGGTCAGGGCACCATAAACCTCGGTGGTGTTGGCGCTGGGGTTGAGCTTGTTGCTGGGGTACTGATAGGTCAGCACGCCCACGTCATAGCCGATGTCGCCCACGGTGCCCTTGTAGCCGCCGTACAGGTCGATTTCGACGCTAGAGTCGCCGCCGCCGTCTTTGATCCACTTGATGCCAGAGCCCCACGCGCCCACGTAAAAGCCGCTGCTGTGCGCAAAGTCAAGTCCCGCTTGCAGCGTGGGCTTGCGACGGGTTTGCGAAATGCCACGGTAGCGGTAGTCGGTGACCACACCCACGTTGAACGACAGTTCGTAGTCGGGCTTGGCAGCCGGTGCGGCGGCCTGAGCCATTGCGCCAGTGCTGAAAGCCGAAGTCACGACAGCAGCTGCGGCGGCTGCGACAAATGTTTTGGACATGCGCACGGGAACTCTCCTGTTAAAAATCAGTAACTGCGTGGGGTCGGGTAGCAGAGAATGTGCCAACACCCTGTGCCCCGGCCTGTTTGCCGGGCTCGTCTGGGGCGGGCCGTCCGCGCACCACTTGCGAGCGAACGAGCGAAATTTACAAGGAGGTGACGTTGGCGCACCAAACCTGGGCAGCAAATGAGCGCCCAACTGTCGCATTTGCGGAACGCACCAAGGTGGTGCAATGAGTCTGGCATCGGTGCGCAGCCGTGCCATGCGCGGGCTAGAGGCCGTGCCGGTGACGGTGGAAGTGCATTTGGCCAATGGCTTGCCCAGCTTCACCTTGGTCGGCCTTGCCGACACCGAAGTGAAAGAGGCGCGCGAGCGGGTTCGCTCAGCCATCACCAACGCGGGATTTGAGTTCCCCAACAACAAGCGCATCACCGTCAACTTGGCGCCTGCCGATCTACCCAAGGATTCCGGCCGTTTTGATCTGCCCATGGCTGTTGGCTTGCTCGCTGCCAGCGGGCAAATGGCCGCCAGCGCTTTGGCTGACCATGAATTTGCGGGAGAGCTGTCGCTGTCGGGCGAACTGCGGCCTGTGCGCGGTGCCTTGGCCATGAGCCTGTCGATCCAGCAACAAGCTTTGGCACTTGACCGCCCCGCGCCCGCCTTGGTGCTGCCTGTAGCCAGTGCCCGCGACGCCGCTTGGGTGCCGGGTGTGGCGGCTTTGGGGGCTGGGCAACTGCTGGACGTGGTAGCCCATTGCCAAGCAGTCGCAGCGCCAAGCAGTGAAGCGGGCACAAACCCCGCGTCGGCCGGAGCGCTGGCGCCGCAACGCTTACAGCCCACCGTGGTCAGTTTGCCGCCCGTTAGCGTGGCGGGCCCCGATTTGGCGGACGTGCGCGGCCAAGCCAGCGCCCGCCGCGCCCTGGAAATCGCCGCCGCAGGCGGCCACAGCCTGCTGATGGTGGGCCCGCCCGGGGTGGGCAAAAGCATGCTGGCCCAACGCTTGCCCGGCCTGTTGCCGCCTTTGGACATCACCCAAGCGCTAGAACATGCAGCGGTGGCCAGCCTATCGGGCCATGACTGGGACGCCAGCCGCTGGCGCCAACGCCCCTGGCGCGCGCCGCATCACTCGGCCAGTGCGGTGGCCTTGGTGGGCGGTGGATCGCCGCCCCGGCCAGGTGAGGTCTCGCTGGCCCATCACGGCGTGTTGTTTTTGGATGAGTTGCCCGAATTTCCACGCAGCGCCCTAGAAGCGCTGCGCGAACCGCTAGAGACCGGCCACATCTCGATTGCCCGCGCAGCCATGAGCACGCAGTTCCCTGCGCGCTTTCAACTCGTGGCCGCCATGAACCCCTGCCCGTGTGGCCGACTCGGCAGCGCCAATGGCTTGAGCGCAGCAACTGAGTCAGGCGCGCGCCTGGCCTGTCGCTGCACACCCGACCAGATTCAACGCTACCAAGCCCGGCTGAGCGGCCCGCTGCTCGACCGCATTGACCTCTTGGTGCAAATGAACCCGGTGCCGCCCGATGAGTTGCTGCAGTCTGAGCGCGGTGAAGCCAGCGCCGCCGTGCAGGCCCGCTGCCATGCCGCCAGTGAGCGCGCACTGCGCCGCCAAGGCAGCACCAACGCGGCTTTGTACGGCGCAGCGCTTGATGCCCATGCGGCGCTGGATGCCGCCTGCGGCCCCTTCCTGCGCAATGCCGCCCAGCGCCTGGGCTGGAGCGCCCGCGCCACCCACCGGGTGCTGCGGGTGGCCCGCACCATTGCCGATCTGGCGGGCAGCCAAGCCATCCAGATCATTCACTTGGCCGAAGCCGTGCAGTACCGACGTGCGCTGCCCAGCGCCGACGCCGCTTGATGGGCAGCACCGGTGCCAGCGCCTGACTTGAATCGCCCGCCCCAATTGAGCGCCGCTGAGTTGCGCTGGGTGGTGGCGTTTTCGGTACCGCAACTCATCACCTGGGGTAGCGTTTTTTACGGTTTCGCCTTGTTTTTGCAGCCAATGGAAGCTGCCCTAGGCACCAGCCGCGCTGACATGTCACTGGCCTTTAGCCTGGCGCTGCTGGCCGAGGGGCTGCTGGCGTTTGCGGTGGGCCGGGCGATTGACCGGGGCCACGCGCGGGCCGTGATGACGGCGGGCTCGCTGGGCGTGGCGGGCGGTTTGCTGGCTTTGAGCCAAGCGCACCACCTGACGGCGCTGTACGCGTGCTGGACGCTGTTGGGGGTGGCGTTAGCAGCCACGCTGTATGCGCCAGCATTTGTGGTGCTGATCCAGCGCTTTGACCAGCGCTATCGCCAAGCCATCATCGTGCTGACCTTGCTGGGCGGATTGGCCAGCACGGTGTTCATTCCGGTGGTGGATATCTTGATCGACCGGCTGGGCTGGCAGCAGGCGCTGTGGGTGCTGGCGGCGCTGCAACTGGGGGTGTGCGCGCCACTGCATGCAAGGCTGTTGCGGGCTTCAGATAAGCCCCATTCTGCTATACATTCAATAGCTGAATCCGCAGTAAATAAGGGCGATAGAGGCGGTTTGGCCACAAGCAGCCGTGGCCCTGATGGCGCGCCTGCGCTGGCCCCGCTGTTGCGCCGCCCCCCTTTCATCGGCTTGGCGGTCTTCACGGTGGCCTTGATGGGTGTTACCGCTGCGCTGCCCGCCCATTTGGTGAGCCTGCTGCGCGAAAGCGGCCTGGGTGAAGCCTGGGCCATCTGGATACCCGCCAGCATCGGCGTGTTGCAAGTGTTGGGGCGTCTGGCGCTGTGGGCGCTGGAGCAACGCGTGGATGTGCACCGGGCGAATGTGGCAGTGGCGGCCCTGGTGCCCGCCGGTTTGGCGGTGCTCTCGGCTGGCATGGGTCAGCCGGTGGCCGCGCTGGCGTTTGTGCTGCTGTACGGGCTGGGCAACGGCATGCTCACCATCGTCAAGGGCACCGCCATGGCGCTGTATGTGAGCCGCGAGCACGCTGGGGCCCTGAACGGTGTGCTGGGTGTGCCGCAAGCCCTGGCCCGCGCGGCGCTGCCGTGGGCCGTGGGGGCGATGTACACCGCGCCCAGCGCCAGCAGCACCCAGGGCGGGTATTGGCTGGGGCTGTGCCTGCTGCTGGGCGTGAGCCTGCTTGGGCTGGGTGGCTTGGTGCTGGCGGTGCGTGCAGCACACCGGGCACCCGTCGGGGTTTAGGTGCTCAGGCCGGCGCGAACACCCACTGGCGCGGCGTTGGGTGCCACTTCGCGCGAGGCGTCGCCCGGCTGCGGCTGAGCGCGCCGCTCTTCGGGTTGAGCCGCCGGTGCCGGTTGCACCGTGCCACGCACGCGCGGCTTGGCTTCGCCGTTTTCAATCACCACCGCTTGGCCCACGGCCACTTCGGTGCTTTGCTCCAGCGTGCGCACTTGGCCATCAGGCAGGCGCACCACCACTTCAAAGCGGGGCTGGCGCAAATACTTCTCTAGCTGATGGCCCAGCAAAGCGCCGCCCGCCGCTCCCACTACGGTGCCAATGTTCTTGGCGCTGCTGCTGTCGCCAAAGGCCCGCCCGACTACGGCACCGAGCACGCCGCCAGCGATGCTGCCCACGCCGTTGGGCAAGTTGGCCGGCAGCGAACCAGCCAAGCCGCCGCGATCGACCTTCTTGACCGACTCCACCACGCCGCAATCCACGCAGGGGCCCGCATCTGCCGAGCGGGGGCTGGACGGCGTGGGTGCCGGGTTGGCGGGGCGTTCGGCTTTGCCAGGAAAAGTCCAGGCCGGAGCGTCCGCGCTGCCAAAGGGTTCGTAGCTCGGCTGGCTGGCATTGGCACGGGCGGTACCGCTCACCAGACCTATGGCCACCAACACCGCGGCGCCCATGCGCAGGGGCCAGCCCCAGGCCGCCGCTTGGGCGGGCAGCGCGCGGGGCGCAGATTTAGAGCGAACCAAGGCAGTGTCAGACATGGCAGCGAACTCCCCTAAACAAGTGGCGAATGCCACCCCATGCCCACTACAACGCGGCCGGGGGCGTGTGGGCTGACGACGGGGTGTGACGGCGATCACGGCCGGGGCCTGTCAAGGCCCAGTAGCGCCGCGCTCAGTGGGTCATGCGGCCTGCGGCCACGCCGAATACGGCGCTGAGCATGTCGCAATCGCGCTCGGCCAAGCCAGCGGCTCGCGCGCACAGGGCCAGGGTGGGCACTTCGGTGGGGGCGGGCTCACCACACACCACCAGCAACCACGCAGTGGCGCTGTCTTGATCATTCCATAGCGGGAGCACCGCATGCGGTTGCACCTGGGGCCAGGCGCCCAGCGGTACCAGTGACGACCAGCCGGCCACTGCGCTGCTCAAGGCATAGTCCAGCGCCGCTTGCTGACTGGCTTGCGCGGGTCGCACATCAGCGTCTTCACTCAAGCACAAGGCACTCCCCGACTGCAAGCTGAGCTTGGCCGCCCGATTGGCATAGCGCAAAGTGGCAGCGCCGTCGAGCACCAGCACGCCCAGCGCCGATTCATGCACCGCGCGCACCAAATCGCAAGCCATGCCAATGCCAGCAACCAATTCTGGCGGCGGCAGCTCCGCCGCGCCTTCGTCGCGCAATCGTTCCAGTTCGGCCAAGGCACCTTGCGCCGCATCCACTTGGGCCGCGGCGACAGGCACAGACATATGGGTGCGGCGAGAAGCCACCAGAAACACGCCTATGGATGGGGGGCCAGAGCGCACCTGCAGATGTGCAGCCCAATCAGACTGTCACGCCAGCCCCGTGCTGACGTGTAACGCGGCGCGGATTCTGTTCTAAAACCAGCGATTTGGCATCCCCGTTTCGGGGTGACTTGCAACAAAAAGCAGTCGCAACTGACTTGCGTTGTGATCTTTTTAGTGCGTTGTTCGTCTAATAGAACCACGCGTCTGGTGTGCGTCCTACAGGTTGGGCGCCAGGAGTCGCTGCACGTCTGCCACCGCTTGGCCGCGGCGCGCCGCCAAGTCGGCTACCTGATCATCGCCCACCTTGCCCACGCTGAAATAGGTGGCCTGCGGGTGCGCCAAGTAAAAGCCGCTGACGCTGGCCGCAGGCGTCATGGCCATGGATTCGGTCAGCGCCATCCCCGCATCTTCGGCGCGCAGCAAGTCAAACATGGCTTGCTTGACACTGTGGTCGGGGCAGGCCGGGTAGCCGGGGGCGGGGCGGATGCCTTGGTATTTTTCAGCCACCAGGCCTTCGATGTCTAAATCTTCGGCCGCCGCATAGCCCCACAAATCGCGCCGCACCCGCTGGTGCAGGCATTCAGCAAAGGCTTCCGCCAAACGGTCGGCCAATGCCTTCAACATGATGGCGCTGTAGTCGTCGTGGTCGGCCATGAAGTAGGCCTCTTTGGCGTCCACGCCAATGCCTGCGGTGACGGCAAATGCGCCCACGTAGTCGGCCGCCACACCCTTGGGCGCCACAAAGTCGGCCAAGCAGCGGCTGGGGCGCATCACGCCTTCAGCCCGCTGTTTTTCGGTCTGCTGGCGCAGGCCGTGCCAAGTAAGCACCGCTTGGCTGCGGGTTTCATCGGCATACAGCTCGATGTCGTCGTCACGCACGGTGTTGGCGGGCCACAGGCCCATCACACCGTGCGCCGTCAGCCAGCGGCCTTCAATTAGCCGCTGCAGCATGCGTTTGCCGTCGCTGAAGACGCGCTGTGCCTCGGTGCCCACCACTTCGTCTTTCAAAATGGCAGGGAAAGGCCCCGCCAAATCCCAAGTTTGAAAGAACGGGCCCCAGTCAATAAAGCGGGCCAGCTCGGCCAAATCAAAGTTCTTAAACACCCGCCGCCCAATGAATTTGGGCACGGGCGGCGTGTAGCCCGACCAATCGATGGGCGTCTTGTTGGCCCGCGCCTGGGCCAGCGTCCACATGGGGGTTTGCTTTTTGTTGGCGTGCTGCTCGCGCACCTTCACATAGTCGGCCTGTACCTCGGCGATGTAGCGAGCGGCTTGCTCAGACGAAATCAGGTTTTGCGCCACGCCCACGCTGCGTGACGCATCAGGCACGTACACCACCGGGCCATCGTAGTGCGGCGCAATCTTGACCGCCGTGTGTACCCGGCTGGTGGTGGCGCCGCCAATCAGCAGCGGAATTTTGCGCAGGCGAAAGTAGTCGTCTTTTTGCATTTCAGACGCCACCACCTGCATTTCTTCTAGGCTGGGGGTGATCAGGCCGGAGAGGCCAATGATGTCAGCGCCTTCCACCTTGGCTTTGGCCAAGATATCGTGGCAGGGCACCATCACGCCCATGTTGACCACTTCAAAGTTGTTGCACTGCAAGACCACGGTGACGATGTTCTTGCCGATGTCGTGCACGTCACCTTTCACCGTGGCAATCACGATCTTGCCGCGCGGCTTGACGTCCATGCCTGCTGCGGCCTGCTGACGCTTTTCTTCTTCAATAAAGGGCACCAAGTGGGCCACCGCCTGCTTCATCACCCGGGCGCTTTTCACCACCTGCGGCAAGAACATCTTGCCTTGGCCAAACAGGTCGCCCACGATGTTCATGCCGGCCATCAGTGGGCCTTCAATCACCTCCAGCGGGCGGCCGCCACGGTCTTGGATGGCTTGCCACACCTCTTGGGTGTCCGCCACGATGTGGTCAGTGATGCCGTGCACCAACGCATGGCTTAGTCGCTGCTCCACCGGCAAAGCGCGCCATTCGTTCTTTTTGCTGTCGTCGCGGGCGGCGCCCTTGGCACTTTCGGCCACTTCCACCAAGCGTTCACCCGCATCGGCGCGGCGGTTGAGCACCACGTCTTCGACCCGCTCGCGCAGCGTGGGCTCTAGGTCGTCGTACACGCCCACCATGCCCGCGTTGACAATGCCCATGTCCATGCCCGCGCGAATCGCGTGGTACAGAAACACCGTGTGAATCGCCTCGCGCACCGGGTCATTGCCGCGAAAGCTAAAGCTGACATTGCTCACCCCGCCCGACACCTTGGCGCCGGGTAAGTTGGCCTTGATCCACGCCGTGGCTTCAACGAAGTCCACCGCGTAGTTGTTGTGCTCTTCAATGCCGGTGGCCACGGCAAAAATGTTGGGGTCAAAAATGATGTCTTCAGGCGGAAAACCCACCTCATCCACCAGCATGCGATAGGCCCGCTGACAGATCTCGGTCTTGCGGGCAAAGGTGTCGGCTTGGCCTTGTTCGTCAAAGGCCATCACCACCGTGGCCGCGCCGTAGCGGCGCAAGAGCTTGGCCTGGCGCTTGAACTCGGCCGGGCCTTCTTTTAAGCTGATGCTGTTGACAATGGCCTTGCCCTGCACGCAACGCAGGCCCGCTTCAATCACGCTCCATTTGCTGCTGTCGATCATGATCGGCACGCGCGCAATGTCAGGCTCTGACGCAATCAGGTTCAAAAACCGCACCATGGCGGCTTGGCTGTCCAACATGGCTTCATCCATGTTGATATCAATGATCTGCGCGCCGTTTTCCACCTGCTGGCGCGCCACGCTTAAGGCTTCATCAAACTGCCCGTTCAAGATCAGCCGCGCAAAGGCCTTGCTGCCGGTGACGTTGGTGCGTTCACCAATGTTGACAAACAGACTGCCCGCGCCGATGTCCACCGGCATAAGGCCGGATAGGCGCAGGGGGGGTGGCGTGTGCGATGGATTCATCAAAGTGCTCGGTTCGCTCATGCCGCCGCCTCATAAAACGCCCCGCGCCGCGCCCGCGGCTTGAGCGGCGCCACCGCCTCATGAATCGCCCCAATGTGCTCGGGCGTGGTGCCGCAGCAGCCGCCGACGATATTCACCAGCCCTTCGGCGGCGAATTCGCGCAGCAGGCGGCTGGTGACGTCGGGGGTTTCATCAAAGCCGGTGTCGCTCATGGGGTTGGGCAAGCCGGCGTTGGGGTAGCAGCTGATAAACGTATCCGTGGCCACGCGGGCCAGTTCTTGGATGTAGGGGCGCATCAGCGCGGCGCCCAGGGCGCAGTTCAGGCCCACGGCCAGGGGCTGGGCGTGGCGGATGCTGTACCAAAACGCGGTGACCGTTTGGCCGCTGAGGATGCGGCCCGATGCGTCGGTGACGGTGCCGCTGATGATGAGGGGCAGGCGTTCGCCGCTGGCTTCAAACGCTTCGTCAATGGCGAACAGCGCGGCTTTGGCGTTGAGGGTGTCAAATATGGTTTCAACCAGCAGCACGTCGCTGCCGCCTTCGATCAGCGCCATCGCCTGCTCAAAGTAGGCGGCGCGCAGTTCTTCAAAACTGGTGTTGCGCGCGCCGGGGTCGTTGACATCGGGGCTGATGCTGGCGGTTTTGGGCTGCGGGCCTAGGGCGCCCGCCACATAGCGGGGGCGATCGGGCGTGCTGAATTCATCGCAGGCTTGGCGGGCCAGGCGGGCGCTGGCCAGGTTCATTTCCACCGCCAATTCGGGCAAGTCGTAGTCGCCCTGGGCGATGGTGGTGGCACCGAAGGTGTTGGTTTCAATCAAGTCGGCACCGGCGGCCAGGTAACCGCGGTGGATGTCCAAGATGATGTCGGGCCGGGTGATGCTGAGCAGTTCGTTGTTGCCCTTGACGTCTTTGGTGTGATCTTTAAAACGCTCACCCCGAAACTGCGCCTCAGTGAGCTTGAAGCGCTGGATCATGGTGCCCATGGCGCCATCCAAGATGGCAATGCGCTGGGCCAGCAAGGCGGGCAGCGCTTGGGCACGGGTGTAGCCACGGGCATCGGCGGTGGCCTGTGCAGCGGCTGCGGCGGGCAGGGCTTGGGGGGCGTTCATAGGGTGTGATTGTAGAAATCGCCCGCATGCGCAGGCTGGGCGACTTCTCTAGATGCGGCTTGTGCAGCTTCTGCGCAAGCGCTCAGTGGATAAGCGAGGCTAAGCACCCGGCGCCACAAAGCCCGCTGCGACGTGCGACAAGTCACAAAACGGCTTGTTCTTGGATTGCCCGCAGCGGCACAGCCGCGCCTCGGTCACCCGGGCGACGGTGCGGCCGGTACCGGCGCAGATTTCCAAGTTGCCCTGCACCTGCAGCGGCCCGTCGCGCAAGGGGTTGACTTGCAGAGGGCCGTTGCGCGCTGCCAATGGGTCGGTGGCGCCACTCATGGGTTCGCCACTGGCCACAAAACCGGTGGTGGCGTGGGCGCCGTCGCACCAGGGCTTGTTGGCTGACTGGCCGCAGCGGCACAAAGTGGCGCGAAAACCATCGGGCTGCCCCGCCAGCACCAAGGGGGCGTGCACGGCATAGGGGCCGTTTTCGCGAATGCGCAATTGATTCACTGCGGGGGCGGCCTCTTGTGCACCGTTGTCGTGGCGCAGGTAGCTGATGGCGCCTGAAGGACAGTTGTGCGCCACGCCCACCAGTGCTTCGGCCGACACCGTGTCAGGAAAAATCCATTCACCCGGCGTGTTGGCCTTGAACACGCTGGGGGCGTCCAACACGCAATGGCGGGCGTGGATGCAGCGCTTGCCGTCAAAGCGCACCGTCAGGTCGCGGCCCTTGACCACTTCCACCGCAGGCGCAGGGGCGGGTGTAGCGTGGGGCGCGAGCGTCGACCCGGCCACGCTGGGAACAAGCACGGCGGGGGCGGGTGCCTGCGGCGCTGCTACACCGGCTAGGGCAATCAGGGCCGCCTGCTGCTGCGCCAAGAGCGCAATCACACCGGCCCAAGCCTCGGGGTTCTCGCCCGGCACGGGCACCACTGGCAACTCCAAGGCCCGCTGGCGCAGTTGGCCCAGACGCTCGGCCATCAGCTCGGCCGCATGGGCCGGTGGCAGCAAGGCCAAGGTGCGTAGCGGGGTGAAGGTAAGCCCGGCGTGCGGGCCACCAGCGTCATCGCGGGCCGGGCGGGCCGCCAAGCCTTCGCCCACCGGCACCATGGCGCGCATCAGCGCAAAGCTGCACGACAGCCAAGTGGCCTTGTGCGCCCGCTCGGTGGCCGCAAAGCCCTGCAGCAGGCAGCGCAGCGATGTGGTGTACAGCGCATTGCCAATGTCCAGCCAACGCGCGATGTTCGGGGCGCTGATGTGCACGCGGTCGGTGGCGCTGTGCACCGGCGGGTTCATCACCGGATTGGTGGCCGCGGGCCAGGCAGGCTGAAAGCTCGGGTCGGCCGATTGCAGCGCGGCCAGCTCGTCGCCGATGCGGCTAAAGCGCGAAAAGTGCGAATCGGCATGCTCGCTGCCCGCGCCTTCGCCTTGGGTGACGATGGTTTCAATGGCGGCCAAGGCGCTGGCCAAGTCTTTGACAGCCGCCACACCGGGCAGCGGGGCCAGGCTGGCGTCCACTTGCAGCGCGGGGTTGCCCACAAACACGGCCGCTTCGCCATGGGTGGCCACGCAGGCACGCAGCGAATCGGCCAACACCTCATACAGCCCGCCCACGGTGTCGTAGTCACGCGGGCCGGGGCTCAAGCGGCCTTCGGGCACGCCCCGACGGTATTGGCCGGTGGGCGAAAAGCCTTGGGCATCCACGAGATGTTCAGCGGCGGGCCGTTCTAGAAACTTAAAGTGCTCCACCGTGGCGGCGTTAAACGGCGCCAGCCGAATCACAAACCCCGCCGGGTACGGCCCCGCATCCACGGGCAGCGCTGGGCGGCCCATGTGGGGCCCAGCCCCTAGGGCGTGGGTGAGGTTGCCCACCAGCGCCAAATGCGCCATTTCTTCATAGGCCACCGACAGGATGCTGCGCCGCCAGCCCTGCACCGCTTGCTGCTGCGCGGGCGACCAACGGGGATCGGTGCGCTTTAGGCTGAAGGCGGCATACAAGTAGCAGCACATCAGGTGGTGCTCAATTTCGGCGGCTTCGTGCAGCCAGTACAGCAGCTGTTCGCGGCTGGGTGGGGTGCGGGTCGGCGTCATGCTTGCACTTTAGCGGCAGGGGTTGACAGATTCAGCCGCCTTTGTCGATGCGGGCCAGCACCGCGTCTTGCCTCAGCAGCTTGACGAGCGCGTCCACCACCGTGCGCACGCGGGGCGCCAAACCGCTTCGGTGGGGATAGAACACCGCTACCGGTACCACGGTGGCCAGGTGTTGCTGCGGCAGCACCAGGTGCAAGGCTTTGGTTTGCAAAGCCTCCCACGCGTGGTGCAACGCCACCTGGGCAATGCCTTGGTGCAGCAAGGCGGCGTCGACCACCAGTTCGGGCGCAGACAAGGTGAGCTGTGCGGGCTGATCCAGCGTGTGGGTGTGGCCGCCTTTGCGAAAACTCCAGGGCAGCGCGCGGCCTGATGTCAGCCGCACGCCAATACGGCGGTGTTGGGCCAGATCCGTCCAGTCCGCCACAGGGCCGGCCGCCTTCAGATAGGCCGGTGAGGCCACCAGCCGCGTGGGCACCCGGCACACCCGCTGCGCCACCATGCCCTCAGGCGGAGCGCTGCCGCCGCGAATGCCGATGTCAAAGCCGTCTTTCACCAAATCTGCGCTTTGGTCCGACAGCACCAGCTCAATGCGCAGCTGCGGATGCAGGTCTTGAATGCGGGCCAGGGCGGGCAACACAAAGCGCCGCCCAAAGCCCACGGCGCTGCTGATGCGCACCTCACCGCTGGCCGCCTTGTTCGGCGTGGCCACATCGCCCGCTTGGTTGAGTGCATTCAGCGCCGACCGGGCATGCGCCACCACGCGGACACCTTCGTCTGTCAGACGCAATTGGCGGGTGGTGCGGTTAAAGAGCCGCACACCCAGTTGCGCCTCAAGGGCGGCCACGCTTTTGCCCACTGCTGCAGGGGTGAGCCCCAGCAGCCGCGCTGCACCCGAAAAGCTGCCTGCGTCGGCGGTACGCACCGCTGCCAAAAAGCCGGGCCAGTGTTTGTGCAGATGATCCATGGCGTCTTATTTGCAACTTTAGGTTGTGAATGCTGATCGCGATGGTGCCTTTTCGCAAGGGCCATGGCTTCGCACAATTCATTCACCTTCTACCCACCACACGGAGTTTTGCCATGTCACGCATCTTGATCACCGGCGCCAGCGGCACCATTGGCAGGCATCTCGTTCAGTCACTCACCGCCCAGGGCACGCCGTTTGAGGTGATGCGCTCCAAGCCGGTGGCCGATGGCCGCACCCGCGTGGGCAGCTACGACGACGTGGCCAGCTTGACCGCTGCGTTCGCCGACATCGACACCTTGTTTGTGTTGCTGCCGCTGACGCCCAACAAACTCACTCACGCCCGCCACGTGGCCGCCGCAGCCAAGACGGCAGGCGTGAGCCACATCGTGCGCTCAAGCGGCGCGGGCGCTGACCCAGCGGCGGGCTTTGCATTGCCGCGCTTGCAGGGGCAGGTGGATGAAATTTTGGCCTCCACTGGTCTGGCCACCACCTTCTTGCGCCCTGCGGGCTTTATGCAGAACTACCTGAGCTTCATGGCCGACATGGTGCGCGGCGGCATGATTTATGGTGCTACCGCTGACGCAGCGCAGTCGCTGATCGACGCCCGTGACATTGCCGCCGTGGCGGCCCGGGTGCTGGTCAACCCGGCCCCACACGCGGGCCAGGCCTACACCCTCACAGGTGGCGAGGCCCTGACAGATAGCCAACGCGCCGCCGTGCTCTCGCAAGCGCTGGGTCGGCCGGTAGGCTTCACCGCCATCGCGCCGCAAGCTGCCACAGATGCCATGCGCCAAATGGGCATGCCCGACGAACTGGTGAGCTGGATGGCGTCGCTCAATGAGCTGGTCAGCGCAGGCTATGCGGCGGGCATCAGCCCCGATGTGCAAAACCTACTGGGCCGCGCCCCGATCGGGTTTGCGCAATTCGCCGCTGAGCATCAGGCCGCCTGGCGCTAACACCGGCAGCGACCGGGGCCAAGCCGACCCAACAGCCGGGGCTGAGACAATGCGGAGTTATGCAACACCTTCTTCCCAAGGAAGCCTGGGCATATCTGCAGCAGCACCCCGAGGCGCTGTTTGTCGACGTGCGCATGGAAATCGAATCGATGTACGTGGGACGGCCGCCAGGCGCATTCAACATCCCCTGGTACGAATACCCCGAGATGGCGCCCGACCCCCAGCGCTTTGTGGAAGCCGTCACCCGCGAAGCCGGTGGCGACCACCAGCGCCCGGTGCTACTGCTCTGCCGCAGCGGCCGCCGCACCATTGACGCGGGCCAGGCCCTGGAGACTGCGGGCTTTACCCAGGTTGCGCATGTGGTGCATGGCTTTGAGGGCGATCTCGACCCAGGCTTTCACCGCAGCACCGTCAATGGCTGGCGCCATGACGGCCTGCCGTGGGAACAGATGTGAGCGCGGCCCGCGAAAGCTTTAAGCGTTTTGGGCCATTTGCGCTTTGTTTATCGGCCTAAGCAGCTACTGTTTTGATAGCTGAATCGCTCTCGCCACCCCAGCTGGACGCCCGCGATCCGCAGCAGGTGCTGCGCCAGGTGTTTGGCCACGACGGCTTTCGCGGCGCCCAGCAAGCCATCATTGAACACGTGGTGGCCAGCGGCGATGCGCTGGTGCTCATGCCCACCGGCGGCGGCAAAAGCCTGTGCTTTCAGGTGCCCGCGCTGGTGCGCCATGCGCGCGGCCAAGGGGTGGCGTTGGTGGTGTCGCCGCTCATTGCGCTGATGCACGACCAAGTGGGCGCCCTGCGCGAACTGGGTGTCAACGCCGCCGTGCTCAACAGCAGCCTGGATTGGCAAGAGGCCATGGACACCGAGCGCCGCTTTGCTGCGGGCCAAATCACCGTGCTGTATGCCGCGCCCGAGCGGGTGACGCAGCCGCGGTTTCTTGAGCTGCTGCAAGCGCTGTACGACCGCAGCGCCATCAGCCTGTTTGCCATTGATGAAGCCCATTGCGTCAGCCAATGGGGCCACGACTTTCGGCCCGAATACCGCGCCCTGGCGCTGCTGCACGAGCGCTTTGCGGGCGTGCCCCGGGTGGCGCTGACCGCCACAGCCGACGACATCACCCGCGCCGACATCATCGAGCGGCTGCAACTGCAAGACGCGCGCACCTTTGTCAGCAGCTTTGACCGCCCCAACATCCGCTACACCGTGGTGGAAAAAGACGGCGCGCCCACCGCGCAACTCATTGCCTTTATTGAGCAAGCGCAGCTAGAGCACGGCCCGCTGGCCAGCGGCATCGTGTATTGCCAAACCCGCAAGCGCACTGAAGAAGTGGCCACCGCCTTACAGCGCGCGGGCATCAGCGCGGCGCATTACCACGCGGGCATGGACACCGACGCCCGCGCGCGCGCCCAAGACCGCTTTATTGCCGACGAGGTGCAAGTGATGGTGGCCACCATCGCCTTTGGCATGGGCATTGACAAGCCCGACGTGCGCTTTGTGGCCCACCTGGATTTGCCCAAGAACATCGAAGGCTATTACCAAGAAACCGGCCGCGCGGGCCGCGACGGCCAGCAATCTGACGCGTGGATGACCTACGGCCTGCAAGACGTGGTGATGCACAAAAGCCGCATTGACGAGGGCGAAGCCAACGACGACTTCAAGCGCGTGATGAGCGCCAAGCTAGACGCCCTCTTGGCCCTGGCCGAGGCCACCGACTGCCGCCGCGCCCGGCTGCTGGCCTACTTTGGTGAAAGCTATGCCGGTGTGGCCGCGCCAAACACCGCCGACCCCGCGCCGCCAGCCGAGGGCACCCCGCTGCGCCCGCGCTGCATGGCCTGCGACAACTGCCTTCAGCCCCCCGCGCAAATTGACGCCACCGAGCCCGCCCGCATGCTCTTGTCCACCCTGTACCGGGTGCAGCAAGCCAGCGGCAACGCCTTTGGCGCGGGCCACATCCTGGACGTGCTGCGTGGCAAAGACAGCCCCAAGGTGCAGCAATATGGCCACCACCACTTAAGCACCTGGGGCCTGTGCGCCGAGGTGCCTGAGGCCACCTTGCGCCGCGTGCTGCGCCAGTTGGTGGCACTGGGCGCAGTGGCGGTGTCGTCGGGCGACTACCCCACGCTGCACCTGACGGCGGCTGCCCGACCGTATTTGCGCGGGGAGCAAACCCTCACCCTGCGCGCCGACGCGCCCGCGCCGATAAAAAAGAAGTCAAAACAAGCTGCAGCGCCCTATTCAACAGCGCAAGCAGCTACAAAAAAGAGAGCGAATGATCTCCCAGCGTTGGCCGATGCCGACCAAACCCTGTTCGACACCCTGCGCCAATGGCGCACCGCGCTGGCCAAAGAGCGCGGCCTGCCGCCGTATGTGATTTTTCATGACAGCGTGCTGCGCGCCATTGCCCAGGTGCGACCTGCCGACACCGACGCGCTGTCGCAAATCAGTGGCATTGGGGCAGCCAAACTGGCGGCCCATGGCGACGCGGTGCTGGCACTGTGCCAGTCAGCACGCCACTGAGCGCTGCGGTAACCTTGTGTAACGGCGCCGGGTGGGCGTCGGTTTTGGGCCCATCGGCGAGCCATGCACATCTTGTTGGTTGAAGACGCCAAATCCATCGCGCGTGTCATGACGCTGCGGCTGGAGTCGCACGGCCACACGGTCAGCCACGCCATCAACGGCGAACGCGCGGTGGCCATGTTCAGCCAAGGCGGCCCCGACCTGATCTTGATGGACGTGGAAATGCCGGTGATGAACGGCTTTGTCGCCGCTCGGCAGATCCGTGCGCTCGAAGCCGAGCTTGAATGGGCCTGGACGCCCATTATTTTTTTAACCAGCACCGACACGGTGGAGAACCTCATTGCCGCCATTGATGCGGGCGGCGATGACTTTCTGTTTAAGTCCGCGCCCGAGGCCGTGCTGCGCGCCAAGCTCACCGCCATGAGCCGCACCGCCCAATTGCGCCAGCGGCTGGCGCAGGCCAATGCGCAGATTCAGCGTATGGCCGACCACGACGGCCTGACCGGCCTGTACAACCGCCGCTATCTCGACACCGAACTGGCCCGCTTGTGGGCCCAGTCAACACCTGAAGGCACCGAAGTGGCGGTGCTGATGCTCGACGTCGACAACTTCAAAAAATACAACGACCGCTATGGTCACCACGAGGGGGACCATTGCCTTAAATCGGTGGCCGCTGCCATTGAAGCCGTGGTGGCGCAAATCGCGGCCGACGGCCTGTGCCCACAGGCCTTTGCTGCCCGTTATGGCGGCGAAGAATTCACCGTGGTGCTGCCGTGCGTGACCGACGCCGCCTATGCCAGCGTGCCCGAACGGGTGCTGCAAGCCATTCTTGGCCTGCGCCTCAAACATGAAAGCAATCCGCCTTTGGGCTTTGTGACGGCCAGCGTGGGCGCGTCGCGCGCCAAGCCCCAGGCCATGTCGGCGGCAGTGATGATTCAACACGCAGATGCTCGCCTCTATGAAGCCAAACGCGGCGGGCGCAACCAGGCGGTGATCTGAGCTTGCGCGGGGCGCTTTAGCGCGCGGTGCGCAGCGGCATCACATGCACCTGCGCCGCGTCCAGCCCCACCTGGCGCGTTTGGCCCACGGCCAGCCCCAAGCGATCGGGCCCCGCCACCGTCAACTGCAGCGCCACCCCCGTCAAGGCCTGCAATTGCAGCGTGGCCAAGGTGATTTCACCCAAATGGCGCACCTGCGCCACCTGCACCGCCAAATCGCCCGGCAGCGCCAGGCTGCCCAGCGCGCGCAGAGCCAGCGCATCAGACGGCAGCACCCAAGTGACGGCGCTGCCGGGTTCAATGCGGCCCTTGTCGCGCACGGCCAGGTCCAGGTGCGCGCTACCGTCAGCGGCCGCCCAGCGCAGGGTGCCCTGGCCGGGTGCTGCAGACGGGCCCAGCCACGTGCCCTGCAGGCGGTTTTGCAAGCCCACCAAATCTGCCACGCGGGCATTGCGCGGGGCGCGGTGAACTTGCTGCGGCGTGCCTGCCTGCAGCACCTGGCCCGCGTCCATCACCACCAGGCGGTCGGCCAGCAGGCTGGCTTCGCGCAGATCATGGGTGACCAGCACGATGGGGATGTGCAGATCACGCCGCAGATCAGCCAACAAGCCATACAGGCCCTGGCGAGTGACTTGGTCCACCGCTGAAAAAGGCTCGTCGAGCAAGAGCAGTTTCGGTTGGCGCGCCAGCGCGCGCGCCAGCGCCACCCGCTGTTGCTGGCCGCCTGAAAGCTGTGCGGGGCGGCGCTGCTGTTGATCGGCATTCAGCCCCACATGGTCTAGCCAGCGCTGGGCGTGTGCGGCGCGATCCGTCGCGCTGAGGTGCAGCAGGCTCAAAGCCACGTTGCCCACAGCGCTCAAGTGCGGCATGAGGGCGTAGTGCTGAAACACCAGGCCGACATGGCGCTGCTGAGGCGCCAGCCAGGTGCCCTGCGCGGTGTCGCACCACACTTGGCCGGCCACCTGCACCCAGCCTGACTGCGGGCGCATCAAGCCCGCCAGCAGGCGCAGCACCGATGTTTTGCCGGCGCCTGATGGCCCCACCAGCGCCAGCAGCTCGCCCGCTTCGCACGTGAAGGCGCCTGTCAGCGGCATGGGCGCCGTCTGCTCAAACTGCACTTGCAGGGCGGAGGTGTGCATGCTCAACGCCGCACCGCCAGCCGCGCGGTGGCCACAAAGCTGGCCAGCACCGCCGCAAAGCTCAACACCAGCAGCAGCAGCGCCATTTGGTGCGCGGCGGCCAAGTCAAAGGCCTGCACCCGGTCATAAATGGCGATGGCCAAGGTTTTGGTTTCTCCCGGGATGCTGCCGCCCACCATCAGCACCACGCCAAATTCACCCAGGGTATGCACAAAAGTGAGCACGCAGGCCGACGCAATGCCCGGCCAGGCCAACGGCAGTTGCACCCGCCACAGGGTTTGCCAAGCGCCCAAGCCACTCACCGCTGCGGCTTCGTCCAAGTCACGCGGAATGCTCTCAAACGCCCGCTGAATGGGCTGCACCATAAAGGGCAGATTAAAGATGACCGACGCCAACAGCAGCCCGCCAAAGGTAAAGGTGACGCTGACGCCCCAGTGCGCCTGCAGCCATTGCCCCACCGGCGACGCGCCACCCAGCCCCACCAGCAAGTAGTAACCCAGCACCGTGGGCGGCAGCACCAGCGGCAGCACCACCAGCGACTCCACCCACAAGCGCCCAGCCCAGCGGGTGCGCGCCAACCAGCGGCCCAAGGCCAGCCCCAGCGGCAGCAGCACGCACAGCGTGGCACCAGCCAGTTGTAGCGACAGGGTGAGGGCTTGCCAATCCATGAATAGAAAATCGTGCTGCTAGGCCTATGAAATCAGCCTAAAGCGCTCTCAAAACCATAGCGTTTAAGCACCGCTTGTGCGGCAGGCGATGCCAAGTAGGTTTCCAAAGCCTCGGCTCCTGCCACCGCGCCCCGCAGCCGCACCATGCGCTGGCGCAGCGCCTGGTGCCACGCGGGGTTAATAGGAGCAAATTGGCTCAGTGGGCGCAGCGGCGGCGCCAGCGCGAGACTTTTGGCGACGATGCCGCCCTGGGCCGATCCGCTGGTGGCAAATTGCGCCGCCTGCGCCACGTTGTCGCCCAGCACCAGCCGGGCTTGGATGGCGTCCCACAAGCCGGCATATTGCAGCGCCTCGCGGGCGCGCTGGCCGTACGGCGCATGGGCGGGGTTGGCTATTGCCAAGCGCTGCAAGCGGCCATCGGCTAGCGCGGCGCGCAAATCGGCCAAGCTGCCATCGGCCTTCAAAGGGGAGCCCTCGGGCACCAACAGCACCAAATGCCCAACGGCATACACGCGCCCCCGGTCAGCGGTGCGGCCAGCGTCGGCCAGCTTGAACACCAGGGCCTCGTCGGCCGACAAAAACAAATCAAAGGGCGCACCCTGCAAAATTTGCGTGGTGAGGTTGCCTGAGGAGCCATACACCGCCCGCACCGCTGGCCGTGCTGCGCCCCCCATTGCCGAGGTCGTGAACTGGGCCAACAGTTCATCCAGCGCAAACTTTAAGTCAGCCGCTGCAGCCACCGTGACTGGGCGGCTGGCCTGCCCCTGCCCAGGCGGGGCTACCCCTGCAGCCGACGGCTGCGCACCGGCAGCGCGCGCCAACCCAAGCACCAGGGCAGCAGCCGCGCCCTGCAACCCAAGGCGGCGCTGGCGTGTCATGGCGAAAAGTGTAGCGACCGGGCGCTATCGGGCGCGGTGCGGCTCGGCCCAAGCGGCGCGGCCATACGCGCGGATGGGGCCTGCGTGGCGATCCGCAGGCGCAGCTTCAGCCCGGCTCGGCCCGTCCGACAGCCGGGGGCAGATCCGCAGCCACCCAAGACGCTTGCTCCACCACCTGCGCCAACGGCTGGGCAATGTCGACCCGCCAAACCAGCGGCTCGTCCGCACCGGGGCGCTGCAGGGTCTGGAGTTGGCTGGCGAGCAAGGCCGGCGGCATGTAGTGGCCGCCGCGGCCGCGCAGGCGCTCGGCAATCAAACCCTCGGGGCCGTCCAAAAACACAAAGCGCAGGTGCGGGCAGATGGCGCGCAGCCGGTCGCGATAGGCACGCCGCAAGGCCGAGCAAGCCACCACCACGCCCATGGGGGACGCGCTCGCGTCAGCCAACGTGGCGCCCACACGATCTAGCCAGGGCCAGCGGTCAGCGTCGGTCAAGGGCTGGCCTGCGCGCATTTTGGCCACCGCCTCGGGCGCATGCAGGTCATCGCCATCCACGGCGGACAGGCCCAGCCGCTGGGCCAGGCCTTCGGCCACCGCGCTTTTGCCAACACCGCACACGCCCATCACCACCACGGCCAGGCGCATGTCAAAGGCCTGCGGTGATGCCGCCATCCACATACAAGATGTGGCCGTTGACAAAGCTCGACGCCTCAGAAGCCAAGAAGATCGCCGCCCCGGCCAGCTCGTGCACCTCACCCCATCGGCCCGCAGGGGTGCGCTTGGCAAGCCACGCGGTGAAGGCCTCGTCGGCCACCAGCGCTTGGGTGAGTTCCGTCTTGAAATAGCCCGGCCCCAGGCCGTTGACCTGAATGCCGTGCGGCCCCAAATCCACCGCCATGCCCTTGGTGAGCATCTTCACTGCGCCCTTGGTCGCCGTGTAGGGCGCAATACCGGGCCGCGCCAGCTCGCTTTGCACCGAGCACACATTGATGATCTTGCCGCGCTTGCGCGCCACCATGCGCTGCGCCACCTCGCGCCCCACAAAAAACACGCTGTCGATGTTGGTCGCGGTGATGCGCCGCCAGGCGTCAATGGGAAATTCATCAAATGCGCCCCGGTGCTGCATGCCCGCGTTGTTCACCAAAATGTCAATCGGGCCTACGGTGCTTTCGATGTGGGCCACACCGGCGGCCACGGCGTCGGCGTCAGTCACGTCAAAGGCCGCTGCATCCACCCGAAAGCCTTGGGCCTCCAAGGCCGCGCGGGCCTGTTGCAGCCGCACGCTGTCCCGTGCGTTTAACACCACCCTGGCCCCGGCTGTTGCCAGTGCGCCAGCCAACGCCAAGCCAATACCCTTGCTGGAACCTGTGACCAAGGCTGTGCGGCCCGTCAAATCAAACAGTGAAGCGCTCATGCAAGCTCCTGGCGGCATTCAAATTGCGTTACCGGTATCTTATTTACCGGTTTAGGCATGATTCATCATGGTTAGTACGCATACTCAGTCTTGTTGCGCAACGCAATAGTTACCGATATCACACTTGATGGAATCTGCTGTGCCTGCTTCAGTGAAAGACCGTCCCCACCTCCTGATGTGCGGCCCCTATCCAGCGGCGGACACGCAAGCACTCGAAGCGACCTACACCGTTCACAAGCTGTGGGAACACGTAGGTGCCGCACTGCCGCCTGAGCAAGCCGCGCAGGTGCGTGCCATTGCCACGCGGGGCGACCTGGGCGCTTCAGCCACCTTGATCGGCCAACTGCCCGCGCTTGAAATCATCAGCTGCTATGGCGTTGGCACCGACGCCATTGATTTGGCTGCAGCCCGTGCACGCGGCATTCAGGTCACCAACACGCCCGATGTGCTCACTGGCGATGTGGCCGACTTGGCGGTGGGGCTGGCACTGGCCGCCATGCGCCGAATCCCCGCAGGCGATGCTTACGTGCGCAGCGGCGCGTGGTCCAAACAAGCCATGGGGCTGGTGACGCGGCTGCACGGCAAGCGGGTGGGCGTGGTGGGTCTGGGCCGCATTGGCCAGGCCGTGGCGCGGCGGCTTGCAGGCTTTGACGTGGAACTGGCTTACTTTGCGCGCGCCGCGCGACCCGATTGCGCTCATCGGTATTTTTCCTCGGTCACTGAACTGGCGCGCTGGTCTGACCTTTTGGTGGTGACGCTGGCCGGTGGTCCCAGCACCAAAGACATCATCAACGCCGAGGTGCTCAACGCGCTGGGCGAGCAGGGTTGGTTGGTGAACGTGTCGCGCGGCAGTACGGTGGACGAACCGGCTTTGCTGCTGGCGCTGGAGCAAGGCCGCATTGCGGGCGCCGGGCTGGATGTGTTTTGGAACGAGCCACAGATCGATCCGCGCTTTTTGGCGCTCCACAACGTGGTACTCCAGCCCCATCACGCCAGCGCCACGGCAGAAACCCGCCAAGCCATGGGCCAGTTGGTGCGCGACAACCTGAGTGCGCACTTCGCGGGCCAAGCGCTGCTGACGCCGGTGGACTAGAAAAGCCTCACACGCCATGATCATGTCTAGCTCAAATGCCGCTGATGACCCAGACGGCGCCCCGATGCGCCTGCGCTGCACCTGCCTGGTGATCAACGCGCCCGACGACTTGGCGCTGGTGACCCAAGAGGTGGGTGAGTTGACGCCCGGCCAGGTGCTGGTGCAGGTGGGCTACGGCGGCATTTGCGGGTCAGACCTGCACTACTTTCATGCGGGCGGCTTTGGCACGGTGCGCATCAAGCGGCCGATGATTTTGGGCCACGAAGTCGCAGGCACCGTGGCGGCTGTGGCTTCGGATGTGTCACGCGTCAAGCCCGGCGACAAGGTCGCAGTCAATCCCAGCCGCCCCTGCGGCACTTGCGTGTATTGCCTCGAAGGCCTACCCAACCAGTGCCTGGACATGCGCTTTTATGGCAGCGCCATGCGTGACCCGCATATAGAGGGCGCGTTTCGCAATCTGCTGGTGTGCGACGCGGTGCAGTGCGAGCCGGTTGGCCCCCAGATTGCCTTGCAGCACGCGGCCTTGGCCGAGCCTTTTGCGGTAGCGCTGCATGGCGTGAGTCGTGCAGGCTCACTGTTAGGCAAACGGGTGCTGGTCTCAGGCTGCGGCCCGATTGGTGCGCTGGCTGTGGCTGCGGCGCGCGTGCATGGCGCGGCGCATGTCACGGCCGTCGACCTCACGGACGAAACCCTGGCCATTGCGCGTGCCATGGGCGCGCAGCACACCATCAACGTAGCCACCGACAGCGCCTGGGTGCAGCGCTACAGCGCCAACAAAGGCCACTTCGACGTGATGCTGGAATGCACGGGTAATGAACGCGCACTGCGCGCCGGACTAGAGGCCATGCGCCCGCGCGGCGTGGTGGTGCAGCTTGGGCTGGGCGGCGACATCAGCATCCCGCAAAACATGGTGGTGGCCAAAGAGCTCAGCATCTGCGGCAGCTTTCGCTTCCACGCCGAATTTGCACTGGCGGTGCGCTTGATCAACGAAGGGCGCGTAGACATGCAGCCCATGGTGACCGGCGCGTTTCCTTTGAGTCAGGCACGTGAGGCCTTCGAGCTGGCCAGTGACCGCAAGCGGGCGATGAAGGTGTTGCTGGATTTTTCAGAGTCAACGGCTTAGCTCACGCGCCTGCGTGGCGGCATCAGGTGCTACCGCGCAACTCAATGCGATAGGGCATCAAAATCGTTTGCGGTGGCAGCGCCTGGCCATTGCGCTTGGACTCAATGGCGCGCAACAGCAACTCACCCGCGGTGCGGCCAATGCCCGAGCAATCCACCACCACGGTGGTGATGCGCGGGTGACAGGACGCGGCCACTTCAAAGCCACCAAAACCCGCAATCGCCAAGCGCCCGGGCACTGCCCAGCCGCGCTGCTGGCATTCAGCCAAGGCGCCAAATGCGGGTGGGTCAGACACACACACCAGCGCGTCGGTGTCAGGCCAACGCTCCAGGATTTGCACCACCCCTTGCGCACCGTGCTCCATCGACACAGGCGCCTGGCCCACGCTGAGCATGCGGCCAGGGTCCAGTTTCAGACGGCGCATGGCCAGCTCATACCCACGTCGACGGTCCGCACCGCGAGCGTCGCTCTCTGGCAAGCCGCCCAGGAAAGCAATGCGCCGATAGCCCTTGGCATGCAGTTGGCGCACGAGTTGGCTCACGGCCTCGGCATTGGAAAAGCCCACGGTGTGCTCAATCGGGTCTTTAGGGGCGTCCCAGATTTCCACCACCGGTACACCTGCCGCTTTGAGCAGCTTGCGGGTGGCTGCGGTGTGGCTGCCGCCCGTGATCACCACGCCCTCGGGGCGGCGGCTGAGCATGGCGCGCAAGAGCTTTTCTTCGGCCGTGGTGCTGTAGTCGGTGTAACCCAGCAGCACCTGCAGACCACTGCCGTCCAGCGCGGCGGTCAGCCCGTGTGCCGTGTCAGAAAAATTCGAGTTGTTCAATGCCGGAATCAGGGCCGCCACAAAGCCCGAGCGCTTGCTGGAAAAGGTGCGAGCGGTTTGGTCCAGCACATAACCCATCTCATGGCAGGCCTTCAAGATGCGCTGGCGCAGCGCCTCGCTGCTGCTGCGGTTGTTGTGGCCCACGCGATTGAGCGCACGCGATACCGTCATTTTGGACACGCCCACATGCGCGGCCACGTCGGCCATGGTGACTTGCTGCGGGCTCGGTACCAGAGCGGGTGCCTTGGGCTTGGGCGCTCGTGGCGCTGAACGTGGCGATGAGGGCGGCGGTGGCTCGCGGGCGGGCAAGAAAGCTCCTACAAGGGCAGCGGATGGAGGCGCAAGGGTCAGAGAAATGATAGCGGCGCGGGTCGCGGCAGAAGCGGGCGGGTATTTACTAGTTACCGGTAACTTATCGATGCCTACACTGACTTGGCACTCGTCTTTCTTCCCCCCACTGGCCCATGTCCTCCGCTGAAGTTCTTGATCCACGCTTTGCCGCCGTCGCCCAGGGTTGCGGCGCCTTGGAGCGCTTGGCCACAGGTGCGATTTGGAGCGAAGGGCCGGTGTGGTTGCGCAGCAGCGGCGAGCTGCTGTGGAGCGACATCCCCAACGATCGCATGCTGTGCTGGCACCCGCAACGCGGCCTGCGCGTCTGGCGCGAACGGGTGGACTTCACCAACGGCCATGTGCTGGATCGTGATGGCTCGCTGCTGCACTGTTCACACGGCAAACGGGCCATCATCCGCACACGCTTGAATGCCGCCGGGCAGGCCAGTAGCGACACCGTGGTGGTGGATCGCTATCAAGGTCGGCGCTTGAATTCACCCAATGATGTGGTGGTCAAAAGCGACGGCAGCATTTGGTTCACCGACCCGCCCTACGGCATCTTGTCCGACCGAGAGGGCCACAAGGCAGACCAAGAGCTGCCCAACTGCTATCTTTTTAGATATGACCCCGCCCACCACAGCCTGCGCATCGCCAGCGATTTTGTGCAAGAGCCCAACGGCCTGGCCTTCTCACCCGACGAATCGGTGCTGTATGTCAGCGACACCTCGGCTGCGCTGCGCAGCGACGGCGGCGGCCACCACCACATCGTGGCCTTTGATGTAGTGGGGGGCCAAGAACTGGCCCATCCGCGCGTGTTTGCGGTGATTCAGCCCGGCTTGGCCGACGGCTTTCGGGTGGATGTGCATGGCTTTGTCTACACCAGCAGCGAAGACAGCGTGCAGGTCTACCACCCCGACGGCACGCGCGTGGGCCGTATCCCGGTGCCCGAGAAGGTGGGCAACCTGGTGTTTGGTGGCAACGCGGGCAATGAGCTCTTTATTTGCGCCAGCAGCTCGCTGTACCGCATCGTGCTCAACACCCGGGGGGCCACGGCATGAGGCAGCCCGCCGCCGTGCAGCCTCACACACCGTGATGGACTGGCTGATGTCACCTCTAAGCGGTTCTGTGCACCACCACATTGAGCCGTGGGCCTATTGGCACGCGCGCTTTATGGTGCTGGGCTGGGGCGTGTTGTTGCCCGTGGGCGCGCTGGTGGCACGCTACTTCAAGATCACACGCCGCCAGCGCTGGCCCGAGCAGCTTGACAACAAAGCCTGGTGGCACGCGCATCGGGTGCTGCAGTGGGCCGGGGTGCTAGCGATGTCAGTGGGCGCGTGGCTGGCCTGGGGGCAGGGCTCTGACACGCGCTTGTCCGCCCAAATGCACGCATGGGGCGGATGGACCCTGGTGGCCATGGGCTGGTTGCAGGTGGCAGCGGGCTTGGTGCGCGGCACCAAGGGCGGGCCCACCAGCGAACACCTGGCGGGTGACCACTACGACATGACACCGCACCGCGTTTGGTTTGAGCGCTTCCACAAAGGGGTGGGCTGGCTGGCCGTGTTGGGCGCTCTGGCCGTGCTGGCGCTGGGCTTGTACACCGCCGATGCCCCGCGCTGGATGGCCGTGGTGCTAGCGGCCTGGTGGCTACTGCTGGCCGGTGCCGCCTGGCGCTGGCAACGCCAAGGCCGTTGTGTGGACACCTACCAAGCCATTTGGGGCCCCGACCCCCGCCATCCTGGCAATCGCATCAAACCCATTGGTTGGGGTGTGCGCAGGCCCCTTCTCTGAAGCAGACACCCCATGGGCCACCTACACCTCAACAACCTTGTGAAGCGCTTCGGCGACGTCACCGTGGTGCAGCAGCTTGACCTGCAAGTGGCCAGCGGTGAATTTGTGGTTTTGCTGGGCGAATCGGGCTGCGGCAAAAGCACCACCTTGCGCATGGTGGCGGGGCTGGAAGAAGTGACCGAGGGCCGCATCCTGATTGGGGGCCGCGACGTGACGCACGAACACCCCATGGCACGCGACATCGCCATGGTGTTCCAAAACTACGCGCTGTACCCGCACATGAACGTGGCGCAAAACATGTCGTTTGCGCTGCGCTTGGCGGGCCGCACTACCGACGAGATCAACACCAAGGTGGCCGCTGCGGCCAAGGTGCTGAACATCGAGCACCTGCTGCAGCGCAAACCCAAAGAGCTCTCGGGCGGGCAGCGTCAGCGCGTGGCCATTGGTCGCGCCATCGTGCGCGAACCCCAGGTGTTTTTGTTTGACGAGCCGCTGTCTAACCTAGACGCCAAGCTGCGCGGCCACATGCGGGCCGAGCTGGCACTGCTGCACGAACGCCTGGGCAAAACCACGCTGTACGTGACCCACGACCAGATTGAGGCCATGACCTTGGCCAACCGCATCGTGATTTTTGACAAAGGCCGTATCCAGCAGGTGGGCACGCCAGGCGAAGTGTTCAACCACCCGGCCAACTTGTTCGTGGCGGCCTTCATTGGTATGCCCACCATGAACCTGTTCAAGGCGCGCCTGTCGATGGAAGCCGACGGCCCGGTGCTGCGCGGCAGCGGTTTTGCGCTGCCCGCCCCGGCTTGGCTGCCTGGCGTCTCAAAGGGCCCCGAGCAAGCTTTGGTGGTGGGCATTCGGCCCCAGGCCTTAAAGCTCTCTGACGACGCGGCGGCCCTGCCCGTGCGGGTGGATGTGGTCGAGTACCTGGGCACCGAAAGCCAGATCGTGGGCCATCTGCAAGTGCCCGATGGTCAGCGCGTGTCCGCCATCGTGCCCGGCGACGCCAAAGCCTTGCTGCACCAAGTGGTGCGGCTGGCGGTGGACGTGCAAACCCTTCACGTGTTCGATGCCGACAGCGGGCTTGCGCTGAAACCGTGATTCACCGACAGACCCCCAATTTCAAAAAGACCCTTCAGGAGACCCACCCCATGAAACGACGCGACACCCTCAAGGCCGGCGCCCTCACTGTGTTTGGCGCAGGCCTGCCTTTCAGCGGCGCACAAGCGCAAAACCGATTCGCCAAATACGCCGGCAAAACCGTGGTGATGAGCGTGCCTGCGCACCCGCACTACGACGCCATGGCCAAGCTGCTGCCTGAGTTCACCAAGGAAACCGGCATCAAGGTCGAGACCGACAAAATCGCCATCGGCCGCATGAAAGAAAAGCAGCTGTTGGAGATGTCCAAGCCCAGCGGCGACTTTGATCTGGGCTGCTACATCGTGATGTGGAAGGGCGAGTACGTCGCCAAGGATTTGATCCGCCCCTTGGAGCCGTTCTTTGCCAACCCGGCGCTGGCCGACCCCGCGTACGACATGAAAGACATCGTGCCCATCTACCTAGAAAACCTAGGGCTAGTGGGCGGCCCCAAGGGCTACTTGGCGGGGCCGGGTGCCAAGCTGTACGGCTTGCCCTATGGCGCTGAGACCAGCGTGCTGGCCTACCGCCGCGACATTTTTGCCAAGCACAACCTGAAGCCACCAGAGACCTACGCCGAATTTCGGGCGCTGCTGCGCATCATCAAAGACAAAGAAGGCATTGGCGCGCTGACCAGCCGCGGCCAAGCGGGGCACCAGGTGGTGCATGCGTGGTTGCTGCACCTGAACCCACTGGGCGGCAGCGTGTTCAATGACAAGTGGCAGCCGCGCTTTAACGACGCCATTGGGGTGGACGCGCTCAAGTTTTTGCAAGAAGTGGTGGCCACCGGCCCCGCTGGCATTGCAGGCTACGGCCAAGGCGAAGCCAACACCGCCTTTTTGCAGGGCCAGGCAGCGATGTACTTGGACTCCACATCGCTGGCGGGCTTTGTCAACGACCCCGCACGCAGCCGCATTGCGGGCAATGTGAGCTGGGCACTGCACCCGCGCGGTACGCGCCGCGCGTCGCAAAGCGGCGGTCTGGGCTTGGCCATTCCTAAAAACGCCAAGAACCCCGAAGCGGGCTTTTTGCTCATGCAGTGGCTTACCAGCAAAGCCCAAGACAAGGCCGTGACCATGGCGGGCGGCGCCCCCATGCGCAACAGCACGCTGCGCGACCAAGATGCGGTGCGCAAGTACCCCGAGTTCATTACCTTTGTTGAGGCGCTCAAGCACAGCAACCCCGACTGGCGGCCCATCATTCCGGTGTGGGACAAGATCAATGTGCAAGCCCTGGGTGTTGGCCTGAGCGAGGCGCTGACTGGCAAGAAAACCGCCGAGCAAGCGCTCAACGACATGGTGCCGCAAGTCACGGCCATCATGCGCGAAGCGGGCTACAAGATCTAAGCCCGCACCCCAGCCCACACCGGCCACGCCTGCCATGAGAACGCCCGCCTGGGTGCCCGCCCTGTACCTGGGCCCAGCCGTCTTGGTGATGGCTGCGGCCTGCCTGTACCCGGTGTTGTCGGCCTTTCAGTTGGCGGGCTATGACTGGAGCATGGGCACGCCCTGGTCTAGCGCGCGCTGGGTGGGCATGGACAACTTTGTGTCGGCCTTTGCCAACCCCCGGGTATGGAGCAGCCTGTTCACCACGCTGCTGTTTGCCGCCGTGTGCGTGGCGGCCGAAATGGTGCTGGGCATTGCCCTGGCCTTGGCGCTGGAGCACCCGGTGCGGGGCATGGCGTTTTTTCGCACCATTTTTATCTTGCCCATGATGATTGCGCCCATTGCCGTGGGCTTGGCGTGGCGCTATTTGTTTGATGCGCAGTTTGGGCTGATCAATGCGCTGCTGAAGGTGGTGGGGCTCAGCCCGCAAACCTGGCTGGCTGACCCCCAACTGGCCTTTATTGCCATTGTGGTGGCCGACATTTGGCAGTGGACGCCCTTTGTCTTCATCATGATGCTGGCCGCGCTGGCCAATGTGGATTCAGCCGTGATTGAAGCGTCGCGCATTGACGGCGCAAGCTGGTGGCAGCAGACCTTTTTGGTGAAGCTGCCCATGGTGATGCATGTCATTGCCATCACTCTCATGATGCGTTTGATTGACGCCTTCCGCGTGCTGGAAGTCATCTATGTGCTCACCTTCGGCGGGCCGGGTGACAGCACCGAGATTTTGGCGCTGCACATTTACAAAACCGCTTTTGTTGGCCAGCAACTGGGCGTGGCAGCCGCCATTAGCGTGCTGCTGTTGGTGGTGGTGGCCGCACTCAGCTGGGGTGCCCTGCGCCTAAGCAACCCGATGAAGGGAGACGACCGGTGAAGCGCCCCATCTGGCTGGTGGTGGGCCACTACACCATGCTGATTGGGCTGGCGTTTTTGTGTGTGGCACCCATCTTGGTGATCTTTGCGACCAGCTTGCGCCAGCAGGTGGACATCTTTGCGTCGCCGCTTAACTTCATCTTTACGCCCACGCTAGAAAACTACCGAGGCGTGCTGCAAGAAGACAAGTTTGATCGCTACTTGATGAACAGCTTGTTTGTGGGCGTGGTGTCTACCGTGATCACGCTGGTGTTGGGTTGTATGTCGGCCTACGGCTTGGCGCGCTTTAGGTTCAAAGGCCGCACCACCATTGCCTACACCACGCTGCTGCTGCGCACCGTGCCGTTGGCGGTGCTGGCCATACCGGTCTTCATGATCTGGAGCGAATGGAAGCTGGTGAACAGCCTGTGGGGCCTGGTGCTGCTGTATGTGGCCGTTAACCTGCCCTTCACCATCTGGCTGCTGTACGGCTTTGTGCTGCAGGTGCCGGTGGAGCTAGAAGAAGCTGCGGCCATCGACGGTTGCGGCCCGCTGCGGGTGTTTACCAAAGTGCTGCTGCCGCTGATGGCGCCGGGCATTGCGGCTGCGTCGATCTTTACCTTTCGCATCGCCTGGAATGAATTCATCTTGGCGCTGGTGCTGACAGATCGGCAAACCCGCACGCTGCCGGTGGCCGCGTCGCTCTTCATCACCGACCTGGGGGTGGACTGGGGCCGCGTGATGGCCATGAGCAGCCTGATCGCCATCCCCCCGCTGATCTTTACCTTTGTGGCCGCGCGGCAGATCATCACTGGGCTGACGGCTGGTGCTGTGAAGGGTTAGGCCTTGCTGGGTCAGCGCCCGGCGCTCAAGCGCGCCTGGCCACGGCACGCACGCTGAAGCCCACACCCACCTTGCACACCGCCCCGCCCATGACGACACCCGCCACCCAGCCGCACGCCGGCCCCCTCACCCCCGCCGACCTGCAAGCCGCCCTGGCCGAATACTTCGCCCCCTGGGTGCAAGCGCTGGGCCTGCAAGTGACAGTCGCGCAAGGCAGCACTGTCAGCTTGCGCCTGCCACTGACCGACCAGCTCACCCGCGTGGGCCAGATGCTGTGCGGCCAAGCCATGCTGGCCGCCGCCGACACCGCCATGGTGCTGGCCCTGATGCAACACCACGGCACCTTCCGCCCCTGCACCACGGTGCAGCTGAGCGGCAGCTTTCTAAAACCCCTGTCAGGCCAAGACGCCATCTTGACCGCCACCGTGCTGCGGGCAGGCAAAACCATGGCGTTTGGCGAGATTGATTTGAGTGGGGCGGTGGATGGCAAGAGCGTTTGCAGGGTGACGACGACGTATGTTTTGCTATGAAATGTGTAGCTGCTTGCGCAATCAAATAGGGCGCTGCAGGCGGATTCAGGGATCGGCCCCCAGCGCAGTAGGCCGTTGCCAATTGCAAACCCAGGCTGGCTGACGCGCCGGCGCGGCGAGTGATCTCTCGACGTAGCCCGACAAGGTAACTATCATTGGTAGCTACCCACGCTCTGCGCCGAGGACCCCCATGGACACCGCCCGCCTCTTCCAATCTGGCCGCAGCCAAGCGGTGCGCTTGCCCAAGGCCTATCGCTTTGAAGGTACCGAAGTGCGGGTGCAGCACTTTGGCAACGGCGTGCTGCTGCTGCCGGTGGGCGACCCCTGGCAGACGCTGGAAGCGGGCCTGGCCGCGTTTGAGCCCGGCTTTGTGTTGGAGCGCCAGCAGCCGCCGCAACGAGAGCGCGCCGCGCTGCAACCCCTGGCCGCAGACGCTGCGGCACCCAAGCAAGAAGCGGCCTAAGCCGACATGATCCTGCTCGACACCAACATCTGCATCTACATCATCAACGCCCGCCCACCCAGCGTGCTGGCCAAGTTCCGGCAGCACCCGCTGGGCGAGATCGGGGTGTGCAGCGTGGTGGCGGCTGAGTTGGCCTATGGCGTGGCCAAAAGCCGGTCAACCCGCAACCAGCAAGCCCTGCAAATGTTCCTGGCCCCGTTGGCCGTGCTGCCCTTTGACGACAAAGCCGCCATGGCCTACGGCACGCTGCGGGCGGAGCTTGAGCGCCAAGGCACGCCAATTGGTGCGCTGGACATGCTGATCGCTGCGCATGCGATCAGTTTGGGGGCGCAGTTGGTGACGAACAACTTGCGGGAGTTTGAGCGGGTGCCGGGGTTGCGGGTGGTGGATTGTTTGGGCGGACAACACCCATCCACCGGATAGGCGCCGACGCGTTAGTCGCGCTTCTGGGAAAAGGGCGAGAGGGACACACTTTTACACGAGCACAGTTCGGTGACCTTCGCCTGTCGCCGGTGGAGATTCGGCTAAGCCTGCACGCACAAGCAAATCGCCCACCACTTCGGCGATTCGCCAAGCCAGGAGCGGGGGAACTGCGTTACCAACCTGGGTGTATTGCGATGTGCGATTGCCCAAGAACACGTAGGTGTCGGGGAACGTCTGCAGGCGGGCCGCCTCGCGTACCGAAAGGCTCCGGCATTGCTGTGCCTCTGGGTGGATGAACGCATGTCCGTCTTTCCCGATGTGGCTGGTCACCGTCGTGCTGTGGCGGTCCCTGAGCTGAACCCG
The DNA here is from genome assembly GCA_013297985.1 of Comamonadaceae bacterium. Lineage (GTDB taxonomy): Bacteria > Pseudomonadota > Gammaproteobacteria > Burkholderiales > Burkholderiaceae_C > JAAFIY01. The sequence goes on from JAAFIY010000008.1 coordinate 46,755, forward strand.
AAAACGGTCCTTGAAGATGGCCTCGCCGATTTTTTCTGGGTTGACGTTCTTGTGGTCCGGGAGCAGGCAACGTGGAAAGTCGGCAAGGCGCGGGCTTGTACCGTGGATCTCACCAAAGGCCGCAACAAACAGGTATCGGATCAGGTCGCTGGGCATGTGCGAACGGCTCTGGTGATTGGCGAGCAGGTCGCTTGGGCGGTCACGGTACCAAGTGGCCAGTTTGTCGGGGCTTTTTCCGAGCGCCTTGGCCGTCAGCCTGAGCCGTTCGCTGCCGAAGCCAGGGTCGGACCACCCGCTTCTTGCGTTGCGAAGCACGTCAAGCATTTGTTGCGCGACCAATCGACTCAGGGGGCTCTCAGACTCGCGACACTGTTCCACGGCGGTGTCCAAAAGCGGCTGCGACAGCGCATCAAGCCACGACAAGCCCTTGCCACGAAAAGAAAGAGCCGCCCGCAACGCGGGCAGATCGCCAATCACGTCGCCAACAGTGGTGGGCAGCTGCGGAACCAAGGTACCGACGCCCTTTGCCTTGGCAAACACATCCTTGCGCACGCCCAGAATGATCACGCGGTGACGGGCCTGCGGCACACCGTATTCCTCGGCCCGCAAGACAAAGCTCTCCGGGCTGGGCCGCTTAAGTTGGTGATCGCTCTGCCGCAGGGGCAGCAGCACATATTCGACCGCAGAATCCTGCGGGTCGACCACGCCCGGGCGCTCCAAGTCAGCAAGGATCGACTGAAAGATGTCGTGGCCGTCAATCTGCGAAGTCAGGATGCCCTTGACGTTCTCCATCACAAACACCGCAGGCCGAAACTCACCAATGACACGCAGGTATTCGCGATAGAGAAAGTGCCGCTTGTCGTCGGCAGCGGAGTAATCTTTGATGCCTCTGTTCCTCGATCGACCCACCACCGAATACGCCTGACAAGGCGGCCCGCCAATCAAAACGCTGTTCTGCGGCAACTGCCCGTCGACTGTGTAGCGGCTGAGTCGCTCACGGATGCTGGCGGATGTTTCGTCGTGTGTGTGTTCGCCCAGTTCAAGGTTGAGTGCTTCAAAGTCAGCCCTTCGGCAGGCGTCCTTTATTGCCTGATCTTCAGAGGCGGCAAGTTGGGCAAAGACCCCGTCCCACGGCTCGCTCTCAATGAGTCGATCCCACGTGCGCCAGGTGGCGGGGGAGACTGTCGCGCTGCGCTGCAGCACCCGGTGCGCAGCGCGAAGCCTAAGCGTCTGATGCGCCATCGCGTCCTTCTCAATCGACACCGCGATCTCAAAGCGCACCGACTCGGTACGGGAAAATCCCTCTCCGAGCCCCCCTGGCCCTGCGAACAGGTCGATTACTGGCACGGGCATAGGAGGAAGCAACTCAGGCCCGGGTGAAGGGAGGCGTCGAAGACGCCAAGCATCTGCCTAGTATCTGACTAATCCAGACCAGAGATGGTTGACATCGTTGACCAAGCAACAGGCTCGTGAATGAGGTCTGTGAGCGCGTCATGGCGCATTCAACGAGTCGTTTACACAAGCCTCCGAGGCGCGCCTGAGCTGAACTCTAAAACTGCGCTCCCCGGTGAAACTGCAGACCTAGCCTTACCCCTGGGCTTGCCGCGGCCGCGAAACCGATCAAACTCTGAGGGTAATAGTGAGACCAATTTTTCGGCCGGAGAAGCGTGCAAATCATAGGTCAGATCAAACTGGTTTAGCACGGTGACCAATCGTCTCGGCGAGCCCGCTCCCTTGGATGAGTAGCCCGCCTTCATCTGATCTGCGGTTTCATCAAAGTAGAGCGCGTAGGCGGTCTCTACAACGCTCTTGCTCTCCACGAATTCCTGCGTTGCAGATAGCTGCATCTGCACTTCAGTTCGAACAGATACAGGCGACCCCTCGGTCGAAGACGATGTAAGCAGAACTTTTGCGGACCTCCCATGCACCGACACCAACATCCAAGCACTTCTAACTAGGTGTCGATAGTACCTGGTATATTTGAAATCTTTGCTTAACACGTAAGCCGGAGTTTCCAGTGGTGAACGGTTTCCATCATTGAGGGGGCAAAGTTCGTCAAATAGGTATAGGGCCAGCCAGTTCCAGAGGCCGTATTCACGAGAAATGACTGGTTTACTCATTCCTTTAAAAACCACTTCGCACAAGTACTCCCCGAGTTCATATGCGGACTTAAAAGGCCTGCCCAATGGCTGAGCCTTTATCGATGTTGCATAGGGTGCGGCCTCTGAGGTTTTAGGATCGCTTAGTAGGTAGAGCGGCGGCGGTGTCCGCAGATCGCTTCGGAGATCATTGACATACCTCTCGAACCGCATAATCCCTTCGTCATTTAAAAGCCTTACAGCATCAGTCATGGGTCGTTTCCTCCTGCTCCCCTATTGGGATAGCATGAGATGCAAATTGAAACTTATTTGCAAATACCTTCAGTGCTTCTCCAATGAAATCTTCCCGCGCCGCACTGTCTTCATCTGTGGGATCTAGATCTTCCGGAAAGCCCACTCCTAGCACTTCCGTGAGGAATATCTTCCAATCGGAAAACCATGCCAAGCCATCTCCGTCGGGGGAATCAAGCATTGCTGACAGCACTTTACGAAAAGCTTCTACAAGAATCGCACCTCTCAACAGCGGATCCTCTTGTAGTCGGGTCGCAAGCGCCGGAATTCGCGAGTTTATTAGGAGGTACGGACGGTTGCCGTCCGCTGTACTCACATCCCAGATTCGCTCTTCCAACCACTCAGGCTTGACGGGTAGCAAGGGCAACAGCCCGTTCTCTGGGCCTCCGGGGGGCACCGCCGTGAAGCGATCTCCTGCAGCAAGTAGCCGTCCGAGATGGCCTCCGTTTTCGTCGATCACCTTGACGCGGAAGCTGATCTCGCCGCCCTTGTCTATCTCATCGAGCGATGTGTTGGCAGGCGGCGATATCGCCCCAACGGTGCCAAACTCGAACCTCATTGAACTGTGGCCGAAGAACGGTTCAACAGATACCTTTGCAGTCGGCGGAAGCTTTAGCTCACTCAGGCCGGCGAGGTTTGCAGAGAAACTTATGGGCAGTCCCGCTGGTGAGCGATGAATTTGAAATGAAACCATGCCATGCGTGATTCGCTGACGGCCTGTTGAATTAATACTTCGCTTCATGACCTATCGCCTCACGTTCAATTCGAGGTCACGCTCAGTGTCAAAGCCAGTCACCTCGAACTTGAAATCATGGCTCGCCACATCAATTAGTATCGTATTGGGCTCCGTTGCCGTCCAACTCGCCCCCGCTGCTTTTGCCGAAAGTGCCCCAGCCGCACGGAAATCGAAGTCAAGTGGTTTATGCTTTTTGAAAGGGTTGCCTCGACGAACACCGTAGGCTGCAATAAGCTTAATTTGGTACGGAAGCGGTATGTCTGCGGCTGGATTACCTCGAATTAAAAATCCACCCCCCTTGGCGGCCACATGAAATGCTTTGGGCTTGAGCGTCGCTGGCCGTGGTGGCGGCGGTGAGGGTGGGGGCGGCGGTGGCCGCTTGGGCTTTTTCTTTGCTTCGGGAGTCGCGGGCGTTGGGATGGAAAAAAACTCGATCAGTGCCGTCTCGTCAATTCGCGTTTCGACTTCCGTGAGAATATCATTGAGATCGTTCAGCAGCCGCTTGACCGCGGATACCTTTTCCGCCGCGCTACTCCACTTCGCAGTCAATTTGTCCGCCGAACCAATCCATCTGGTGTGAGCCGGGTTCTCCGCATCCCCAAGGAATTCAACAACGCTTCCCTCTAGAGCTAGGAGCGCCGCCAATGTCTTGCGACCTCTAAAGGAACGAGATTCTCCTGGAATCGTGATATCACCTCTCACGTAGACGGCCTGACCTTTCGATTCAGCTGGGCTCGCTTGAAGGTATGCGTCTACATAGCTGGACAATATGGCGCCCGTTTTCCGACGGAGCTGTACAGGCGCGCGAATTCCCACCATCTCGCCAGCCAAAAACGATGTACGCGCTCGCTCAAGATCTGCATCAGAAAGCCCCTCGGCTACGCCCTCCTTGACCCAGTCTGCGCCCAGCAATATCCCGGGCGCGGCCCCACGGACTCGGTCAACTTGCCGAATGAAATTGATGAGTGATCCGTCGGCAAGTTCTGGACCGCCGTGTGATTTGGCAAGTTCGTCGAAGCTGGCGGTATCGATCTTTTTGTCACCCATTTCGACCACCAGTCGACCAGTCAGAATGGGGAAGAAATAGTTCGTAATTACATATGGCATCAACCTATCGGGTTCCAGACCTTCGCGCAGACAAAGGATCGCGATCGAGAGGCCTGGTTCATCCACCCGGGTTAGGCACGCAGCCTTCCGAAAGGCCTCAACCGTTGAGTAATCGCGTTCCGGCAGCTGGAAATCGTCCGCTGCGGGCACAGCGAAGAACACATGCGGTGCGTAGTCGGTTTGGCCGATCTTGTGGTTGTTGAGGACGGCTTGCCCCATGAGCAGACGCTCGCGCGAAGGGTCGTCTGCCCTAACCGTCAGGCCGAAGAATGTTCCGATTGATGAGGCACTGGAGAAGACAAGTTTGCCCAATCCCCATCGGCCAGCAGCGGCACCCTTCTTGTGGGACAGGCCAAATCGGCGCCAGAAGTCGGAAAAGTTCAGGTCATCCTTGTCATCGGCATTTCCAAGGAGGCCGGTCGTGCCGAAGTCTTCTATCAAGAGGATTCGCGGCATGGAGAGGTCGATGCCAGTCAAGTCCAAGCGCGACGCTTGAAGGTGCGGCCTCAGTGGCTCAAGCACTCCACCCCAGTAGGCCGCGTTCTCTATCGCGGGTTCGACAAGTCGTATCCGCGTGGTCACCGGCCCATGAAACAGAGGCGAACGTCCGTCAAGGGAATTCTGATGCGGCTCCCGTACAAGTGTCTCGCGGATCGGAAACTCGTCGCTGTTGAACTGATCCCGTTGGGTAATCCCTTGATCAACTTCGGCCCGAGGGATGACTCTTGCAAGACACTTCATCGCTGCTTCCTAGATGCTGAACTCGGTTTCTGCGCCGCGCCCTGAGCCCTCGAATCGCGCCTTCATCAGGTCCAACTCTCTCTGGAGAGCCCGGGCGATCTTCTTAGCGTCGTCTTCCGTGTACTCGTAGGCAGAGCGGTTCGAAAGGTTCGAAATCAGCCGGATCTCTTTGATCACTCGGTTGACTCGACGAGAGGCGATCTCGACAAACTTTGCGCGCTTGTCTCTCGCAGGCTGCTTTGGTGACTCACTCACGGCGTCCTCCACTCTCAGGAAACCAACATACCGAAATTGTGCATCAAGATAAACTTTACGTGCAATATACTGAAAATGTGTGAGTCCTGTACACAAAGAACGGGCGGGTTACGAGTGCCGAGTCGACTTGCCAAAGCAGCAAGGAGCTACGAGCCGAGGTGGTGGCAAACGACTTGCACGCGGTGGTTTGCGACATGCGCTGGGGACGGCTGTCGGGCAGCTCCGTAGGTGCTGCGAATCGAATCGAGGATTAGGCATCCGTGACCCCTCACATCCCGGAGCACTGTTTGGGCGCACGTGCATTCCGGGTCATAGCCGGCTCTACAAACGAGCGGCCACCGGGCGGAGTTAGCCTGAAGTGTCTCGGCGTGTCAGGGGCCTCAATCTGGCAACTCAAACATCAATATTCGCCGCCCTCAACGCATTAGCCTCAATAAAGTCCCTGCGCGGCTCGACCTCATCCCCCATCAACATCGTGAACACCCGATCCGCCTCAATGGCGTCGTCGATTTGCACACGCAGCAGGCGGCGCACGGTGGGGTCCATGGTGGTTTCCCACAGTTGGGCGGGGTTCATTTCGCCTAGGCCTTTGTAGCGTTGGCGGCTGGTGGCGTGTTCGGCTTGGGCCAGCAGCCAGCGCATGGCGCCGCGGAAGTCGGCCACGCGTTCTTCTTTTTTCTTCTCGCCTTCGCCGCGGCTGGCGGTGGCGCCTTCGGCCAGCAGGCCGCTGAAGCTGGTGGCGGCGTCGGCCAGGGCGGCGTAGTCGGCGCCGTGCACAAAGTCTTGGGTGATGAGGGTGCTGCGGGTGTTGCCGTGGTGGCGGCGGCTGATGCGCAAATAGGGCTTGTCGGTGCGCACGTCAAATTCACTGGCCACTTCGGCGGCGGCGGCTTCGCTGCTGGTGGTGGCACCGCCGCCGGCGTTGGCGCGCAGGTGGGCCTGCAGGGCCACGGCGCTGGCCTCGGCCGCGCCCACGTTGTCTAGGTTCAGTTGCACGCCGTCGGCAATGGCGCGCAGGGCTTGCACGTCCATGAAGTTGCTCAGGCGGTCAATGACGTTTTCAGCCTGCTGGTGGCGGTTGGCCAGGGCTGATAGTTCTTCGCCGCTGAGGGTGCGGGGAGCAGCCCCACCGGTGGCAATGGCCGCACCGTTCAAGGCCACGCGCAGCAAAAAGGCGTCTAGCGCGTGGGCGTCTTTTAGGTACAGCTCTTCGCGCCCGGCTTTTACCTTGTACAGCGGGGGCTGGGCAATGTAGATGTGGCCACGCTCTACCAGTTCAGGCATCTGGCGATAGAAGAAGGTGAGCAGCAGGGTGCGGATGTGGGCACCGTCCACGTCGGCGTCCGTCATGATGATGATGCGGTGGTAGCGCAGCTTGGCGATGTTGAAATCGTCTGAGTTGTTTTTGTTGTCGGCCCCGTCGGTGCTGGCTTTGCCAATGCCGGTGCCTAGCGCGGTAATCAGGGTGACGATTTCGTTGCTGGCCAGCAGCTTCTCGTACCGGGCTTTTTCTACGTTCAAGATCTTGCCGCGCAGGGGCAAGATAGCTTGAAACTTTCGGTCGCGCCCTTGCTTGGCGCTGCCGCCGGCGCTGTCACCTTCAACGATGTAGATCTCGCACTGGCTGGGGTCTTTTTCTTGGCAGTCGGCCAGTTTGCCGGGCAGGCCAAAGCCGTCGAGCACGCCTTTGCGGCGGGTGAGTTCGCGCGCCTTGCGGGCGGCTTCGCGGGCGCGGGCCGCGTCCACGATCTTGCCGCACAAAATTTTGGCGTCGTTGGGGCGCTCTTCCAGGTAATCCGTCAGCGCTTTGCCCACGATGTCTTCAATGGGCGCGCGCACTTCAGAGCTAACCAGTTTGTCTTTGGTCTGGCTGCTGAATTTGGGCTCGGGCACCTTCACGCTTAGCACGCAGGTCAGGCCTTCGCGCATGTCGTCGCCAGACACTTCTACCTTGGCTTTTTTGGCCAGTTCATGCGCTTCAATGTATTTGCCGATGACGCGGGTCATGGCGGCGCGCAGGCCAGTTAAGTGGGTGCCGCCGTCGCGCTGGGGGATGTTGTTGGTAAAGCAGAGGACTTGTTCGGTGTAGCCGTCGTTCCACTGCATGGCCACTTCCACGCCGATCTCAGTGCCCGCAATGCCGCCATAGGTGTCGGCCGGGCGGCTGCCGGTGGCGTGGAAGGCTGTGGGGTGCAGCGGCTTTTTGTTGGCGTTAATAAAGTCCACAAAGCCTTTGACGCCGCCTGCGCCTGAGAAGTCGTCGCTTTTGCCACTGCGCTCGTCAAGCAAGCGAATGCGCACACCGTTGTTCAAAAAGCTCAGCTCGCGCAAGCGCTTGGACAAGATTTCGTAATGGAAATCGTTGTTCTGCGTAAAGATGTCCACATCGGGCAGAAAGTGCACCTCGGTGCCGCGCTTGTCGGTGGCACCCACCAAACGCATGGGCGACACCGGCACGCCGCCCGCGTCTTGCACGATGCGGTTTTGCACAAAGCCGCGGGCAAATTCAATCTGGTGCATGTGGCCGTCGCGCCGCACGGTAAGGCGCAGCCATTTGCTGAGTGCGTTGACGCAGCTCACGCCCACGCCGTGCAGGCCGCCTGAGACCTTGTAACTGTTTTGGTTGAACTTGCCGCCTGCGTGCAGTTCGGTCAGCGCGATTTCGGCCGCGCTGCGGCGGGGTTCGTGCTTGTCGTCCATCTTTACCCCGGTGGGGATGCCGCGGCCGTTGTCGGTGACGCTGATGGAGTTGTCACTGTGGATGGTGACCACGATGTCGTCGCAAAAGCCCGCCAACGCTTCGTCAATGGAGTTGTCCACCACCTCAAACACCAGGTGGTGCAGGCCGGTGCCGTCGGACGTGTCGCCGATGTACATGCCCGGGCGCTTGCGCACCGCCTCTAGCCCTTCCAAGATTTGGATGGAGTCGGCCCCATAGCCCGGGGCGCCTTCGGGCCCGGCGGGGCTGGAGCCTAGGGCGGCCTTGTCGTCTTCAGGGGTCGGCTGCGCGGGTGCGGTGCTCATGGGCGGGGCTTTGTTGTAAGGCTTTTAAGGCGATTGCGCCCTAAAACAGGGCGCAAGCAGCTACTATTTTTGTAGCAAAGTGCAGGTGGGCCAGGCTAGATGCGCATGGGCATCACCACATACTTAAAGTGCGGCTGGTCGGGAATGGTGACCAGCGCCGAGCTGCTGGAATCGGCCAAATCCAAGCGCACCATGTCTTGCTGCATGTTGGTGAGCGCATCAATCAGGTAGGTGACGTTAAAGCCGATCTCAATCGTGTCGCCGCCGTAGTCAATGTCCAGCTCATCCACGGCTTCTTCTTGCTCGGCGTTGTTGCTGGCCACGCGCAGGGTGCCGGGCTCTACGCTCAAACGCACGCCCTTGAATTTTTCGCTGGTGAGGATGGCCGCGCGCTGCAGGCTTTGCAGCAGCGCCAGACGGCCCAGCGTCACGCTGTTTTTGTGGTTGCGCGGAATCACGCGGTTGTAGTCAGGAAACTTGCCTTCCACCAGCTTGGTGACAAATTCCATGCCACCAAAGGCGAACTTGGCCTGGTTGGTGGCAAAGCGCATTTCAATGGCTTCGTCGCTGTTGGCCAGCAGGCGCTGCAACTCCAGCACGGTTTTGCGCGGCAAGATCACTTCTTGTTTGGCAGCCACTTCCGTATCCAGCTTGGCGCTGGCAAAAGCGAGGCGGTGGCCGTCGGTGGCCACCAAGCTCAGCTGGCTGCCTTCGGCCACAAACAAGATGCCGTTTAAGTAGTAGCGGATGTCTTGCACCGCCATGGCAAAGCTCACTTGCTGCAGCAGCGCCTTCAGGGTTTTCTGTGGCACCGAGAACACCGGGCCGGCCTGGGGCAGCTCTTGCACCAGCGGAAAGTCTTCGGCCGGCAGGCTTTGCAGGGTGAAGCGGCTTTTACCGCCTTTCAAAATGAGCTTGGCTGCGCTGCTTTCCAAGGCCACCACCTGGTCGGGCGGCATGGAACGCAAGATGTCAATCAGCTTGCGCGCACCAATGGTGGTGGCAAAGCTGCCGCTGTCGCCGCCCAAGGCCGCCTGGGTGCGGATTTGGATTTCGAGGTCGCTGCTGGTGAGCTGCACCGTATCCCCGGTTTTGCGCAGCAGCACGTTGGCCAAAATCGGCAGCGTGTGCCGCCGCTCAACGATGCCTGCCACCGACTGCACGGCATGCAACACCTGCTCTTGGGGGGCCTTGAAGACAATCATGGTGTCTGCCTCGGGGATGGTTTTTTTGGAGGGTGGGGGTGTGAGGTGCGGGCAGCTTGGCGGCGCGGGGCGGCAGCGCGGCTAGCCTTTCAAGGTTTGTTCCAGCACATGCAGTTGCTGGTTGAGTTCGGTGCGGGTTTGGCGGTCGCCGGTGATCTTGCGCACCGCGTGCAGCACGGTGGTGTGGTCACGGCCACCAAATAGCTCACCAATCTCGGGCAGGCTTTTTTGGGTGAGTTCTTTGGCCAGGTACATCGCAATCTGGCGCGGCAGCGCAATGCTGGCCGGGCGGCGCTTGCTGTACATGTCGGCCACTTTGATCTTGTAGTAGTCAGCCACCGTTTTTTGGATGTTCTCCACCGAGATCTGCCGGTTTTGAATCGACAGCAAATCGCGCAGCGCCTCGCGCGCCAAAGCAATCGACACTTCTTTTTGGTTAAAGCGCGAATACGCCAAGATCTTGCGCAAGGCGCCTTCTAACTCGCGCACGTTGGAGCGCACGTTTTTGGCCACAAAGAAGGCCACTTCTTCGGGCATCTGGGCGTGTTCCACCAACGCTTTGTTGATGAGAATGGCCACCCGCATCTCCAGCTCGGGCGGCTCCATGGCCACGCTCAAGCCCGAATCAAAACGCGACACCAGGCGCTCGGAAATGTCAGCCAGCCCCTTGGGGTAGGTGTCGCTGGTCATCACGATGTGCGAGCGTTTGGCCAGCAGGGCTTCGAAGGCGTTGAAGAACTCTTCTTGGCTGCGGTCTTTGCCCGCGATGTGTTGCACGTCGTCAATCAGCAGCAAATCCAGCGCGTGGTAGCGCTCTTTGAACTCATCAAACGCCTTGCGATGAATCATCTTGACCACATCGGTCACAAACTGCTCGGCGTGGATGTAGAGAACTTTGGCGTCGGGCTTATCGGCCATGAGCTGGTTGCCCACCGCATGCATCAAGTGGGTTTTGCCCAAACCCACACCGCCGTAGATAAACAGCGGGTTGTACATCTGCCCCGGCGAGCGGGCCACGTGCAATGCGGCGGCGCGCGCCATGCGGTTGGCGGTGCCTTCGACCAGGCTGTCAAACGTCAGCGCGGTGTTCAAACGTGAGCGAAAAGCGTCGCTGGGCATCAGGCCCAGGGCGTCTTCGGTGCGGGTGAGGCCGTCGGGGCGAGCCTCATGCGACACACCGTTCATGTGGGCAGTCGGCGCGCCGACTGAAGTGGCAGCCTTAGGTTTGGCGGGCACGTCGCGCGGAGTGATCGCTAACTCAAGCCGCACTGGCTGGCCATGCAGGCGCTGCAGAATGTCACCAATGCGCACTGAAAACTGCGCGCGCACCCAATCGAGCTTGAAGCGATTGGCCACGCCGATGGTGACGCGGCTCAGGTCTTCGGCCACCTGCACCTGCAGCGGCTTGATCCAGATATCAAACTGAGGCCCAGAGAGCTCTTGGGCCAATTCGTCCATGCACGCGCGCCACAGGGCTTGGCCCACATCATCGGCTGCAGAGTCGGCGGCGGTGCTTGGAAGTCCCTCGGGCATAGTCATTTTTGGAATTGTGGAAAGTGCCCACTTCAACAGCACCCAGACGGCATCTTATCAAAACGTTATCCACAGGCTGTGGATGGTTTGTTGTGAACAACCCTCAAAGCAATCGCGGCGACTTGTGAATTGTGGCGCGGCATTGTCCAAACGCCCTGAGACTGCGATAATGGAAGGCTTTGCTCTTTGCAGCGCTCAGCGAGCGGGGTGGGCTTGGGTGTTCTCACCTGGCCCCCAAGTCGTTTGGAGCGTGCTGGCCCGGCCCGGCTTTGTGACTGGGTCTTGGGCAGTGGCTTGACAGCCGTCGCACTGACAAGCGCTGTTTTCGATTTCCTTACTTTTTGGCGTCCGCAACATGAAACGCACCTATCAACCCTCCAAAACCCGCCGCGCTCGTACCCACGGCTTTCTGGTCCGCATGAAAACCCGCGGTGGCCGCGCTGTGATCGCTTCGCGCCGCAGCAAGGGCCGCAAGCGCCTGGCGGTCTAAGCCACACGGCCTGATACCCAGTGGCTTGAGCTTTGCCACAAGCGCGTCCGATGCACGGGCTGCCCACCATTTGCGGCTGGCTCTAGCTGTGTCTATGGATCAGTCGCTTGCGCCCGGCCCCGTGCCTGCGGCCTATGTGGGCCCGCTAGCGCACCTGCGCGCTGGGGTGGAGTTTCAAGCCGCCATGGCGCGCAACGGTCGCATCACCAAAACCGCCCACTTCGCCGCGCACCTGAGCGACGCAGCGCGGGTGTTTGTGCCCACGCAAGCCCGCCCTCGGGCACCCGCGCCGCGACTGCCCGGCGACGTACCCGCGTGCGGCTGGGTGGGCGTGGTGGTACCCAAGCGTTGGGCACGCCGCGCCGTCACCCGCAGCGGCATCAAGCGCGAGATTTACGCGCAAGCGCGTTCTTGGTCGATGCGGGGCTGGCCCATGGGCATTGTGCTGGTGGTGCGCCTGCATCGGGCCTTTGACCGCAGCGAGTTCCCCAGCGCTTGGTCGGCCGCGCTAGCGGGCGTGGTGCGCACCGAGCTGCATGTGCTGATGCAGCGCACGCTGGGTGCCCCCGCCGTGGCTCTGCGCGTCTGAGCGCCGCAGGCCACTTGCGCTGTACCGGTACCAATTGGCCAGCCTTGATTCGCACTATCTAACCCATGTCTGAACTGCACTTGCCAGATGCCAGCCGCACCAAGCCCCGCTGGGCGCAGGTCGGCCAGTGGCCCCAACGGGTGCTGATCGGCGTGGTCAAAGGCTATCGGCTCTTGCTGAGCCCGTGGCTGGGCAGCGCCTGCAGGTTTGAGCCCACTTGTTCGGTCTACACCCTGCAAGCGCTGCAACAGCATGGCGCCGCAGCGGGCAGCTACCTGGGAGCGGCGCGCATCGTGCGCTGCCACCCCTGGTGCCCGGGTGGGCTCGATGCCGTGCCCAGCCAGCGCCCGCGCCTGTTCACCCGTTGGTGGGCCCCTCAATCGGCAGCATCCGCTGCCAGCGCTTCTCGAACCGATGGCGCCGTGCGCCACGACACCCCATGAACGACATTCGCCGCACCATCCTGTGGGTGGTTTTTGGTTTTTCCATGATTCTGCTGTGGGACAAATGGCAGATCCACAACGGCAAACCCGCCACCTTCTTCCCCCGGCCACCGGCGGCCACCGCGCCCGCTGACCCAGGGGCCAGCGCCCCGTCTGGCGCGGCTGCCACGGCAATGCCCCCCACCGCCACGCCGAGCGCCCCGGCAGCCGCAGCACCAGCGGCAGTGCCCAGCGCCGCTGTGCCCACCGCCACCACAGCCGCCACCCCGGCGGCGAGCATGGGCCAAGTCCCTGGCGGCGCGCAGGCAGCATCCACCGCACAGCGGCTGGAGATCACCACCGATGTGCTGCGGGTGCGCTTTGACGATCTGGGTGGCACCATCGTGTTTGCCGAGTTGCGCCAGCACCGCGGCCTGACCGATCAAAGCAAGCCCTTTGTGCTGTTTGATGAAAGCCGCGACCGCGTGTATTTGGCGCAAACCGGTTTGATTGGCGCGGCCGATGCGGCCGGATTCCCCACCCACAAAACGCCCATGCGGGCGGCCGACGGCCCGCGCACCCTGACCGACGGCGCCAACGAATTGGTGGTGCGCTTTGAGTCCGAGGCCGTCAGCGGCGTGCAGCTGGTGAAAACCTACACCTTCAAGCGCGGTGCCTATGCCGTGAGCGTGGCCCACGAAGTGCGCAACGTGAGCGCGCAGCCCCTGTCGCCCAAGCTGTATGTGCAGTTGATGCGCGACGGCAACAAGCCGCCCGGCGAATCGTCGTTTTATTCCACCTTTACCGGCCCGGCGGTCTACACCACCGAAGCCAAATACCAGAAGGTGGAGTTTGCTGACATCGAAAAGAACAAGGCCAGCCATGCCGCCACCAGCACCGATGGCTATGTGGCCATGGTGCAGCACTACTTTGCGTCCGCCTGGCTGATGCCCACTGGCACCGCGCGTGAGCTTTTCACCCGCAAGGTCGACACCAACCTGTACACCGTAGGCGCTATCTTGCCGGTGGGCACCATTGCCCCCGGCGCGGCGGCCACCCAGACCGTGACGCTGTTTGCCGGCCCGCAGCTTGAAAAAGTAATGGCCCAGCTCTACCCCAACCTAGAGCTGGTGAAAGACTACGGCTGGTTTACCGTGCTGTCCAAGCCCCTGTATTGGCTGCTCGACCAGTTGCACACCTACATCCAGAACTGGGGTTGGGCCATCGTGGCGCTGGTGGTGTTGCTGAAGATTGCCTTTTATTGGCTGAACGCCAAGGCCTACCAGAGCATGGCCAAGATGAAGGCCATCGGCCCGCGCATCATGGAAATGCGCGAACGCCTCAAAGACAACCCGCAGCAGATGCAGCAAGAAATGATGCGCATCTACCGCGAGGAAAAAGTCAACCCGATGGGCGGCTGCTTCCCCATCCTGATTCAAATCCCGGTGTTCATTGCGCTGTACTGGGTGCTGTTGTCCAGCGTGGAAATCCGCCACGCGCCGTGGATTTTGTGGATCAAAGACCTGTCGGCGCCAGATCCTTTCTTCATCATGCCGATCATCATGACGGCCACCACGCTGCTGCAAACCGCGCTGAACCCGGTGCCGCCTGATCCCCTGCAGGCCAAGCTGATGTGGTTTTTGCCGCTAGCGTTCGGCATCATGTTTTTCTTCTTCCCGGCCGGGCTGGTGCTGTACTGGATCACCAACAACGTGCTGTCGATTGCGCAGCAATGGGTGATCAACACCCGCATGGGTGTGCCGCCGCAGTTCAACCTGCCCAAGTTCAGCTAAA
>JAAFIY010000080.1 GCA_013297985.1 Comamonadaceae bacterium
CCATGGCGAATATGTCGATGAACGGGCATTGCGAAGGCGCGACGGCCACACCTTGTGGGTGCAATTGGCTGGTCGCTGCGTGGTGGGGCGCGACCCCGACCAGGGCGTGATCTGGACGCTGTTGGATATCACCGAGCGCAAGCGGGCCGAAGAAGACATTCGCGCGGCGCTGGAGCAGCAGCGCGAGCTCAATGACTTGCGATCTCGCTTTGTGGCCATGACCAGCCACGAATTCCGCACACCTCTGGCCACGATTTTGTCGTCGGCCGAACTCATGCGCCACTATGGCGACCGCCTCCCCGCCGAAGAAAAAGACGAGGTGCTGGCCAGCATTGAATCGGCCGTGCAGCGCATGACGACGATGTTGGAACGCGTACTGCTCATCGGCAAATCAGACGCCCAGTTGCTGCAATGCAAGCCGGCACCGGTGGACATGAAAGCCTTGTGCGAATCGGTGGCGCAGCATGTGCGCACCACGTCGGCGCACGCCAAGGCCGACCTGCAGGTGAATTGTGAGGCCCTCGCCCGCCCGTGCTTGCTCGATGAAAAGCTGGTGCGCCACATCTTGGAAAACTTGGTGGGCAACGGCATCAAGTATTCGCCCGAGGGCGGCACGGTGCGCTTGGAGGTGCGCTCTGGCGACGGCCTGTGGCACATCGAGGTGAGCGACCAGGGCATTGGCATCCCTGCGGCGGAGCTGCCCCATTTGTTTGAAAGCTTTCATCGCGCCAGCAACGTGGGCAACATTCAAGGCACCGGCTTGGGGCTGTCGATTGTCAAGAAGGCAGTGGACGCGCACGGCGGGCAAATCAGCGCCCGCTCAGAGGCGGGGCAGGGCACGATCTTCACCGTGACCTTGCCGCTGGTGCTGGCTTCGTGAGTTGGATGGTTTGACTCATTCACACTGAACCCATGGCTTTGATTCTGGTCATCGACGACGAAGCACCCATTCGCGCCAACGTGGCGCGCATGTTGCGCATGGAGCAGCATGAAGTCATTGAAGCCGCTGACGGCCACAGCGGGCTGGCCTTGGCGCGTGAGCACGCGGCCAGCCTGGCGCTGATCTTGTGCGATGTCATGATGCCTACCACTGACGGCTTTGCGGTGCTGGATGCCCTGCAGACCGAGCCCGCTTTGCGTCACTTGCCTTTGGTCTTTTTGTCAGCCAGTGCCGAGCCTGAACGCCTGAACGAAGGCCTGCAGCGCGGCGCGGTGGCCTATCTGACCAAACCCTTCAAATGGGACCATCTGCGCGAAATCATTCAATTGCACGTGCGCCGACCCCCTCACTCGCCCTGATCTGCCATGACCGCTGAACGCATCGTCATTGCCGAAGACGAAGCCGATATCCGCACCAACTTAAGCCGTTTGCTGCGCATCGAAGGCTTTGATGTGCGCGCGGCTGAAGACGGCCAAGCCGCCCTGGACATGGTGCGTGAGCAGCCACCCGACTTGCTCCTGAGCGACGTGATGATGCCCCGCATGACCGGGCACGAGTTGCTGGCCGCGGTGCGCGCCGATCCACGCACCGCCCACCTGCCGGTGGTGTTGCTGACCGCGCGGGCCGACCGCTCGGATGTGCGCGAAGGTATGAACATTGGCGCGGACGACTACCTCACCAAGCCTTTTCAGCGGGCCGAGTTGTTGGCCAGCATCCGCTCGCGCCTGGACAAGGCGGCCAGCCAACGGCAAGCGTCTCAGCGCTTGGCCGAACAAGCCCATCGGCTCACCCACTTTGACCCCGTCACTGGCCTGCCCAACCGTGGTCACCTCTTGCTGCTGCTAGAGCAAGCGCTGCGTGGCGCCAGCGCCGACCACCCGGTCGCCCTCTGGGCGGTGGGCATGGATCGGCGCATGACGGTAGAGCCCGGCGCGATTGCCATGGACGTGTGGCTGCGTGCCTTGGCGCAGCGCCTGGTCCAACTCAGTTCGGGGGGTGGCGCTCATCCCTTGAGCCAGGCGGTGGTGGCCCGGGTGGGCGATGACCGCGTGGTGCTAATGGCACCGCTGCGTGCAGATGGCGCCAGTGGCGCTGAGCTCGCCTCGGCTTGGCAAGCGGGCCTGACCGCACCGTTCGAGCTGCGCGGACAAGAGCAGTTTGCCTCGATCGGGCTGGGCTGGACGCTCACCACCGACGCGCAAACCCCGGCTGCTCGGCTGCTGGCGCAGGCCGAGCAAGCCCTGGTCAGTGCATGGCAGCAACCCGGCACCCGCTTGGCGCAGGCCGACGAGGCCACCGCTCCTGCAGGCCAGGCGCCAGCACCTGACCCAGCGAACAGCAAATGGGCGCTGCACAACGATTTGCATCGGGCCCTGGAGCGGCAAGAAATGCGTGCCTGGTTTCAGCCCCAGGTGTTAGCCAGTTCCACCGCCACCATCGGCTTTGAGGCGCTGATTCGCTGGCAGCACCACCAACTGGGCTTGGTGCCACCGCTGCGGTTTATTTCACTGGCTGAAGACAACGGCCAGATCGTGTCGCTGGGCGCGTGGATGTTGGAGCAGGCTTGTCGCTTCGCCGCGCAGGCCAGCACACCCACCGCGCCGATGCGGGTGGCAGTGAACCTGTCGGCGCGCCAATTGCATGATCCCCAATTGGCCGCCCATGTGCAGTGGGCGCTGGACGCCACCGGCCTGCCCGCCGATCAGCTCGAGCTGGAGATCACCGAAGGCACCCTGATGCAAGACCTGCAGCACACGCTGAACTTGCTGCGCGGCTTTAAGTCCATGGGGGTGCAACTGGCCATTGACGACTTTGGCACGGGCTATTCCAGCTTGGCGTATCTCAAGCGTTTTCCGCTGGATGTGCTCAAGATTGACCAAGCCTTTGTGCGCAACTTGTGTACCGACGCGGACGACCAGGCCATCGTGGGTACGGTCATTGCGCTGGCACGCAGCTTGAAGCTCACCACCGTGGCTGAAGGGGTGGAAACCCAAGCCCAACATGATGTGTTGCGCAACATGGGCTGCGATGTGATCCAGGGCTATTTTTGGGGCAAGCCCATGCCCGCTGATCAAGCCATTGATTGGCTGGCGCGCCGCGCCGCCACGGGTTGATCGTTTTGCCCGTTCCTGTGCGGTGCTTCAGGCACTCTGCAGCCCGGCGCTGGCTGCCACCGCATAACCGGTGCGCAGCGCCAGCGCCCAATCCAAGCGCCCGCGTGAGGCGGCCAAACGGGCCTGCGGCTCGTGGTCATAGGCCACCCCCAGCAACTGCGCTTGCCAGCCATGGGCCGTGCGCTGGGCAACGGCATAGCGCGCCAGCGGGTTGTGGTTCTCAGTGACGTGCTCGTGCACATGGTCGTCCCAAAAGGCCTGCAAGCCCACGCTGCCGGGGTTGACGATGAGGTGGCCGTCCAGCGTCACGATGCGCGGCACATGGCTGTGGCCGCAGGCAATCAGGCCCGGTGTGGTGTAGCCACGGGTGCGCGGGTTGGTTTTGAGGTCGCCCATGCGCTGGCGCATCTCGGCGGCGGTGGCGGCGCGCTGGCCTGGCGAGCCGTGTTCGCCATAGCCAGGCACCACGGTTTGCAGCAAATACACCAAGTCGGTGCTGGGCGTGCCGTGCACCAGCAGCACATCAGGCGCAAACACATGGGCGATGGTGGGCTGCGCACGCAGCCATTTGGCGTGCCGCTCGGTGATCTGCGCGGCTGCACAGCCGTCGCTGGTGGTCAGGTTGCGTTGTGCCAAAGGCAGGGCATAGGCGTCTAGCAATTGCCGCTCGTGATTGCCCGCCAACTGCGTGGCTTTCAAGCGCATCAACAGATTAGCGGTTTCGGCTGCTTGCAGCGGTCCGCTTAAGTGGTCACCCAACACCAACACCGCATCCACCTGGCGCCGCCGCACATCGGCCAGCACCGCTTGCAGCGCCAACAGGTTGCCGTGGATGTCGGATAGCAGGGCGAGTTTCATGGGGCGGGCTTTAGCAAGTTCGCTGGCAGGGGTTCATTGCAGGCCCCGCACCACGTCCAGCGCTTCATCAATACGCTGCACGGGGTGGATGGTCAGGCCTTCGGGGGTGCTGCCTTTGCGGGGGGCGTTGGCGGCGGGCACCACGGCCACGCTAAAGCCCAGTTTGGCGGCTTCCTTCAAACGCTCTTGCCCGCGCGGGGCGGGGCGCACTTCGCCGGACAAACCTACTTCGCCAAAGGCCACAAAGCCCTTGGGCAGCGGCTTGCCGCGCAGCGACGAAGTGATGGCCAGCAGCACTGCCAAATCAGCCGCTGGCTCGCTGATGCGCACGCCGCCCACGGCGTTGACAAACACGTCCTGGTCTGAACTGGCCACTCCGGCGTGCCGATGCAGCACCGCCAGCAGCATGGCCAGGCGGTCACGCTCTAGGCCCACGCTCAAGCGCCGGGGGCTGACGCCGCCACTATCGACCAGCGCCTGAATTTCCACCAGCATCGGCCGCGTGCCTTCCAGCGTGACCAGCACGCAACTGCCCGGCACAGGTTGGGCGTGCTGGCTTAAGAAAATGGCGCTGGGGTTGCTCACGCCCTTCAAGCCGCGCTCCGTCATGCCGAACACGCCGATTTCGTTCACTGCGCCAAAGCGGTTTTTGATAGCACGCACCAGCCGGTAGCTGCTGTGGGTGTCGCCTTCAAAGTACAGCACCGTGTCCACCATGTGTTCCAGCACGCGCGGGCCGGCCAGTGCGCCCTCTTTGGTGACGTGGCCCACCAACACCACGCAGCAGCCACTGGCCTTGGCCGCACGGGTGAGGTGGGCGGCGCATTCGCGCACCTGGGCCACCGAGCCTGGCGCACTGGTGAGCTGGTCTGAGTAGACGGTTTGAATGGAATCGATCACCGCCACGCGGGGCTGCGCGTGGTCTAGGGTGGCCAAGATTTTTTCGAGCTGTGTCTCGGCCAGCACCTGCACCTGCGAGCCTGCTAGCCCCAGCCGACGCCCACGCAGCGCCACCTGGGCCGCGCTTTCTTCGCCCGTGACGTACAAGGTGGGCGACGGCCCCTTTGGATCGGCTTGAGCCATCTGCCGGTGCAGCGCGTCCAAGGCTTGCAGCAAGAGCGTGCTTTTGCCAATGCCGGGGTCGCCGCCAATCAGCACCACGCCGCCTTCGACAATGCCCCCGCCGAGCACGCGGTCGAGCTCGTCAATGCCGGTGGGGGTGCGTTCAATGTCGGTGGCCGGGATGTCGGCCAGCGCGGCCAAGGGCGCCGACGCCGCCCAAGCGGCTTGGCTGGCGCCGCTGGTGCTGCCAAAGCGATTGGCCTTGGCTGAACCACTGGCGTCGCCCGCCGTTTCCACCAGCGTGTTCCAGGCGCCGCAATGCGGGCACTTGCCCAGCCATTTGGGGCTGACGCCGCCGCATTCGGTGCAGGTGTAGAAGCTTTTATCGCGCGCCATGGGTGTTTTGGGCTCAGGCAGGCGCAAAGCCGCGCAAGAGTTCGGCGGTGATCTCAGCAGCGGGAAGGGGTCGCGCTGCGCGGGCATGCTGACCTGCCCACAGGGCCGAGTAGTCGGCACTGCCCGCTTTTTCGGCAGCTGCACGCAGCGGCGCCAACGCTGCGGTTGAAAGCGGGAACGCCGGGGCTGCCGGGTGCAAGGGCCCCAGATCTTGCATCAGGGCGTTGACAATGCCGCGCGCCGGCCGGCCGGTGAACAAATGCGTCAGTGCGGTGTGCGCCGCTCGCGGGCCTTGCAGCGCGGCCCGATGCAAGGGGCTGGTCAGCGCCTCTGGGCTTAGCAAATAGGCAGTACCCACTTGCACGCCCGCCGCGCCCAGGGCCAAGGCAGCGCGCACACCTGCCGCGCTCGCGATGCCGCCAGCGGCAATGACGGGGACATTGAGCGCTGCCACCAACTGCGGCACCAAGGCCGCGGTGCCCATTTGCTGGGCTAACAGCAACGCGTCTGAGGGCGAGCGCCCATCCAGCAAGAAATGTCCCCGATGGCCACCGGCTTCCAGCCCCTGCGCAATCACCGCATCAGCACCGTTGGCCTGCAGCCAGACCCCTTCTTCAACGGTGGTGGCGCTGGCCAGCACCACGGCGCCCCAGGCCTTGGCGTGGGCGACCAAAGCAGGCGCAGGCAGGCCAAAGTGAAAGCTCATCACCCGTGGCTTGAACGGCGCCACCACCGCGGCCACGGCCGCGCTGTAGGGCGCGCGCGACGCAGCAAAGCCACCCGGGTCGGGTGCCGAGATGCCCAGGCGTTGGTAGTGCGGGGCCAGCGCATCCAGCCATGCATGCTGCGCAGCCACGTCAGCCGTCGGCACGGCGTGGCAAAAGAAGTTCACGTTGTAGGCCGCATCGGCGCCGATGCGCTCTACCAAGGCTTGTAGTTCGGCATGCAGACCCTCTGCGGTGTAAGTGGCCGAGGGCACTGATCCCAACGCGCCAGCTTGCGCCACAGCCGCCGCCAACGCATGGCCTTGAACGCCCGCCATTGGGGCTTGAATCAAAGGGAACCGCGTGCCCAGCAGATCGGCTAAGCGTTGAGATTGAGGGTTAAGCATCACCGCCGCATTGTGCCGATTGCGCCGCGACCTCCCCGCCCGGGCGGGTCCTTGCGCTGGCGCGGTGGACCTGATTCATTTAGCATGTTAAATAAATCGCTCCGCCGTATGCCCGTAGCCGCGCCTGACCCTCTGTTCACCCACCGTAACCTGCCACGTCTGCTGCTGCAGGCGCGTGAAGCGGTGATGGCCCACACTCGCCCCAGCCTGCGGGCGCAGGGGCTGTCTGACCAGCAATGGCGGGTGCTGCGGGTGCTGGGCGAACATGGCACGGTGGACACCGGCCGCGTGGCGCGCGAGGCATTTCTATTGGGGCCCAGCCTCACCGGCGTGCTGGCGCGCATGGAGCGTGACGGCCTCATCAAACGCCAGCGCGACAGTGCGGACCAGCGCCGTACAGTCGTGCGCGCTACGGCCAAGGGACAGCGTTTGGTGCGCACCCTGTCTTCCACCATCGAGTCGCACTACCAATGGCTGCAGACCCAGTTGGGGGCCGCGAAGTTAGCGCAACTGCACAGCCTGCTGGACGAGCTGATTGCCGCGGAGCAGGCCCCATGACCCAGCCCTTGCCGCCCTTGGCCACGGTCTACGGCACGCGACTGGCCACCCACAGCGAATGGGCCCACTGGGCCCCCCGCATGACGGCGTCGCCGCACCAGCGTGCACCGACCGCGCCAGTGGCTTACATCAAGCCGTGCAACACCTTCAGCGCGGACGGCGCTAGCGTGACCTTGCCGCCGGGCGCGACTGAATTGGAGGTGGGCGCCACCTTGGCGCTGGCGTTACAAGTCAATCAGGCTCTGTCCGGCGATTTAACGGCGCAAGCAGCTATTAAATACATAGCAATATGCAATGACTGGCAAGTGCCGCATGACGGCTTGTATCGCCCGCCGGTGCGCTTCAATTCGTTTGATGGCGCGCTGGGCGTCAGTGCGCTTTCGGTGCCGTGGGGCGATGTGGCAGATTGGACGCAGTGGCGCGTGGACATCCTGGTCAACCAAGTCCAGGTCGGTCAGTGGACGGCGGCAGACCTCATTGAACCGCCGCCGCAGATGCTGCGGCGCATGGGTGAATTCACTCAGTGGGCGGCAGGAGACATGTTGCTGCTGGGAAGTGCGTGGCCCCGTCCGCGCGTTCGGGCAGGCGATGTGGTGGCGCTAGTGGCGCACCTGGGGCCCCACACGCTGCAACTCACCCAAACGGTGCAGGCCGGCGTATGAAGCACGCCCGTATCGTTTGGCAAGGCCAGATCCGTGACGCGGTGGCCGTGGGCAGCGAGGCCGATCCGCGCAGCCTGCGCTTGGCCGATGGCACCACCTTGGCGGCCGAACAAGTCACGCAATGGCTGCCGCCGCTGGCGCCCACGCTCCATGCCAACGGCGCACCGCGTTCCCGCACCATCTTGGCCCTGGGCCTGAACTATGCCGACCACGCCAAAGAGCTCGCCTTTAAAGCGCCCGATGAGCCCTT
This sequence comes from Comamonadaceae bacterium, assembly GCA_013297985.1. Lineage (GTDB taxonomy): Bacteria > Pseudomonadota > Gammaproteobacteria > Burkholderiales > Burkholderiaceae_C > JAAFIY01. The sequence goes on from JAAFIY010000080.1 coordinate 7,952, forward strand.
GGCCTTCTTGAAGGCACCCAGCGCCCTCACCGGCCACGCCAGCACCACGCCGCGCCCGGCAGACGTAACCCATATGCACTACGAATGCGAGCTGGTGGTGGTGATCGGCAAGCCCACGCATCGCGTCAAGCGCACCCAGGCGCTGGCCCATGTGGCGGGCTACACGATTGCCAATGACTACGCCCTGCGCGACTACCTTGAAAACTGGTACCGCCCCAACCTGCGCGTAAAGAACCGCCCTGCCACCACGCCGATTGGCCCCCGGCTGGTGGATGCGGCCGACATTGGTAACCCTGGCGCGCTGGCCTTGTCCACCCACCTCAACGGCGTGCAAACCCAAAGCGGCCACACCCGCGATTTGATCTTTGACGTGCCCACGCTCATCGAATATTTCAGCGCGTTTATGACGCTGCAGCCCGGTGATCTGATCTTGACGGGCACGCCCGACGGCGTGGTCGATTGCCCCGTGGGCAGCCTGGTGGACTGCCGCATCGAAGGCCTGGGCACGCTCACTAACACGGTCGTTGCCGCTTCAACCTGACACGCTCGCCATGCAAATCGCTCACCTCATCAACGGCCAGCGCATATCCAGCGCCAGCACCTTCGACACCGTCAACCCCGCCACCGGCCAGGTGCTGGCGCAGGTGGCTGCCGGTGGCGAGACAGAAGTCAACGCGGCGGTGGCGGCGGCCAAGGCGGCCTTCCCCGGCTGGGCGGGCACGCCCGCCGCTGACCGCGCCCGCATCATGCGCAAGTTGGGCGACTTGATCGCTGCCGAAGTGCCCGCCATCGCCCAAACCGAAACCCAAGACACCGGCCAAGTCATCGCACAAACCGCCAAGCAGCTCATTCCCCGCGCGGCCGACAACTTTTATTACTTTGCTGAGATGTGCACCCGCGTGGACGGCCACAGCTACCCCACGCCGACGCACCTCAACTACACGCTGTTCCACCCAGTGGGGGTGTGCGCCCTCATCAGCCCGTGGAACGTGCCCTTTATGACGGCCACCTGGAAAGCGGCTCCCTGCTTGGCCTTTGGCAACACGGCCGTGCTGAAGATGAGCGAGCTGTCGCCCCTGACGGCTGACCGCTTGGGACAACTTGCGTTGGAGGCGGGCGTGCCGCCCGGCGTGCTCAACCTGGTGCACGGCACCGGGCGCGAAGCGGGCGAGCCGCTGGTGGCCCACCCCGATGTGCGCGCCATCAGCTTCACCGGCAGCACGGCCACCGGCCAGCGCATCGTGCGCACGGCGGGCCTTAAAAAATTCAGCATGGAGCTGGGCGGCAAAAGCCCGTTTGTGATCTTTGACGACGCTGACTTTGAACGCGCGCTAGACGCGGCCGTGTTCATGATCTTTTCCAACAACGGCGAGCGCTGCACCGCAGGCAGCCGCATCCTGGTGCAGCGCGGCATCTACGCCCGGTTTGTGGAGCGCTTTGCCGAGCGCGCCCGCCGCATCACCGTGGGTGACCCGTTGGACATGGCCACCACCGTGGGGCCGATGATCAGCGCCCAGCACCTGGCCAAGGTGCGCCACTACATCGATCTAGGCCCCAGAGAAGGCGCCACCTTGCTCTGCGGCGGCATCGACCGACCCAGCTACGCGCCAGAGCTGCCCGCCCATGTGGCCCAAGGCCACTATGTGTGGCCCACCGTGTTTGCCGACGTGGACAACCGCATGCAAATTGCCCAAGACGAAATTTTCGGCCCGGTAGCCTGCCTGATTCCCTTTACCAATGAAGCGCAGGCCGTGGCCCTGGCCAATGACACGGTGTATGGCCTCTCAAGCTACGTGTGGACGCAAGACATCGGCCGCGCCCATCGCGTGGCCGCCGCGGTTGAGGCGGGCATGTGCTTTGTCAACAGCCAAAACGTGCGCGACTTGCGCCAGCCCTTTGGCGGCACCAAGGCCAGTGGCACTGGGCGCGAGGGCGGCACCTGGAGTTATGAAGTCTTCTGCGAACCTAAGAACGTCGCAGTGTCGATGGGCTCACACCATATTCCGCGCTGGGGAATCTGACATGGGCACCCTAGCTCTAGCCGCCAAGATCACCCACGTGCCCAGCATGTACTTGAGTGAGTTCGACGGCCCGCACAAAGGCTGCCGCGAAGCGGCCATCAACGGCCACAAAGAAATTGACCGCCGCTGCCGCGCCGCAGGCGTGGACACCCTGGTGGTGCTGGATGTGCATTGGCAAGTCAACAGCGAATACCACATCAACTGCGCCCCAAACTTTGCGGGCACCTACACCAGCAACGAGCTGCCGCACTTCATCAAAAACCTGCCCTATGCCTACCCCGGCAACCCCGCGCTGGGCCAGTTGATGGCCGATGAAGCCAACCGCATGGGCATCAAAAGCCGCGCGCATGCCGACACCACGCTTGAGCTGCAATACGGCACCCTGGTGCCCATGCGCTACATGAACGCAGACCAGCACTACAAAGTGATCTGCATCAGCGGCTGGTGTGATTGGCATGACTTGAACGAATCCGGCCGCTTTGGCCTGGCGCTGCGCCGCGCCATTGAGCAGCACTACAGCGGCACGGTGGCGCTGTTGGCCAGTGGCTCACTCAGCCACCACTTTGCCGACAACGGCCGCGCACCCGAGTTCATGCACAAGGTGTATGACCCGTTCTTGGAGCAGGTGGACCGGCGCGTGGTGCAACTGTGGCAAGACGGCGATTGGCCCACCTTCATCGGTATGCTGCCGATGTATGCCGACAAATGCTGGGGCGAAGGCGACATGCACGACACCGCCATGCTGCTGGGCGCCCTGGGCTGGGACGCGTATCGCGCGCGGGTGGAAGTCATTACGCCTTACTTTGGCAGTTCCGGCACGGGGCAGATCAACGCGATCTTTCCCGTAACGCCGCTGGCGGGCTGAACATGCCGCATCTGGTCATCCTGTACACCCCCAACCTTGACGCCTGGGCTGACATGACAGCCCTGTGCCGCCAGTTGGCTGACACGATGATTGCCGTGCGCGACGAAGCTGGCGTCGCCGTGTTCCCCGTGGGCGGCACGCGGGTGATGGCCTTTGCGGCGCAGCACTATGCGGTGGCTGACAGCAGTGGCGACCACGCCTTTTGTTGGTTGAATCTGCGCATGGGCCTGGGGCGCAGCGATGCTACAAAAAAAAGAGCTGGCACCGCCCTAGAACACGCCGCTGCAGCCTTTTTTGCTTCAACTCTTTCGCAGCACCGCGTGGGCATCACCCTGCAAATCGACGAAAGCACTTCGCAGGTGTTTGACGCGCGCATCGGCAACTTGCATGCGCTGTTTGCGCCGCCCGCCAAACCTTAAAGAAAGCCATGGCCCTCAGCCCCGAACTCATCACCCAACTGGCGGTGGAACTCAATCAGTCCGAGCAGTCGCGCGTGCAGGTGGAACACTTTTCACGCCGCTACCCCGACATCACCATTGAAGACGGCTACCGCATCTCACGCGCCTGGGTGGCCCTCAAACTGGCAGCAGGCCGCCGCGTGCGCGGCCACAAAATTGGTCTGACCAGCCGCGCCATGCAGCAAGCCAGCCAGATCACCGAGCCTGACTACGGCACGCTGCTAGACGACATGTTCTTTGCCCCCGGCCCCATTCCCACCCAACGCTTCATTGCGCCGCGGGTAGAGGTAGAACTGGCCTTTGTGCTGCGCCATGACTTAAGCGGCACGCAAGTGACGGTGGATGACGTGATTGCTGCCACCGACTACGTGGTGCCCGCCATCGAAATCATTGATGCTCGCATTGAGCAGTTTTGCCGCCACAGCAAAACCATGCGCCGGGTGCAAGACACCATCAGCGACAACGCCGCCAACGCCGGCATCATCTTGGGGCCCGTGCACGCTGATCCACGCAAGCTGGACTTGCCCTGGTGCGGTGCGGTGCTGCGCCAAAACGGCGTGGTGGAAGAAACCGGCCTGGCCGCAGGCGTGGGCGGCCACCCCGCTTTGGGCATTGCCTGGCTGGCGCACAAACTGGCCCCCTGGGGCGAAGGCTTGAAGGCGGGCCAAGTGGTGCTGGCGGGCTCCTTCACCCGTCCGGTGGCCGCCCGTGCGGGCGACCGTTTTGACGCCGACTACGGCCCGCTGGGCCGCTTCACTTTTGACTTTGTATGAACCAGCCCACGCCCACCAATCGCTTCAAGCAAGCCCTGCAACAACAGCGCCTGCAAATTGGCCTGTGGAGCGGCCTGGCCGACCCGATTGCCACCGACATCGTGGGCGGCGCGGGTTTTGATTGGGTGGTGGTAGACGGCGAGCACGCCCCCAGCCACCTGCGCAGCATGCTCGTGCAATTGCAGGTGCTGGCCGCCTACCCTGGCGTGGAAGCGGTCGTGCGCGTGCCCTACGGCCATGGTGGCGCGGGTGCGGCCATCCTCAAACAGGTGCTGGACTTAGGTGCCACCACCGTGTTGGTGCCCATGGTGGACACGCCCGAACAAGCCGCCGACGTGGTGCGCGCGGTGCGCTATCCCGCGCCGCTGGGCGTGGACGGCGGCGGGGTCCGTGGAATGGCGGGCGCACGCGCTGCCCGCTGGGGCCGATATGACAATTACGCCAAAACCGCCAACGCCCAAATCTGCGTGTTGGTTCAGGCCGAGACGCAGACGGCGCTGGACAACCTGGGCGCGCTGGTGGCCACCGACGGCGTGGACGGTGTCTTCATTGGTCCGGCCGACTTGTCTGCCTCCATGGGTTACCCCGGCGAGCCCGGGCACCCAGCGGTGCTGGCCGCCATCAGCAAGGCCATTGCGCAGATTCAAGCGGGCGGCAAAGCGGCTGGCATCTTGGCCACCGACCCCAAAATGGCGCAGCGCTGGATAGACGAAGGCGCCAAGTTTGTCGCTGTGGGCGTGGACACGGTCATGCTGGCCCGCGCCACCAGCGCCTTGGCCGCGCAGTTCAAACCGCAATCGTGAAACCGATCAGGAACACCGCATGAACGCCGCAGCCCACACACACATCACCCCAGCGGTCGGCGAAATCCCCGCGCCGCCCGTGCCGCAAGACCTGGCCGCCTCGGTGCACCCCGCCGAATGGGCCGCGCGCGTCAAGCTGGCAGCGGCCTATCGCATCTTTGCGCACCTGGGCTGGGTGGAAATGATCTACAACCACCTCACCCTGCGTGTGGACCCTGCGGCCACGGGCGGCGAGCGGCACTTTCTGATCAACCCATTTGGCCTGCACTACCGCGAAGTCACCGCGCGCAACTTGGTGAAGGTTGACACCCAAGGCCGCAAGATTGACGCCGCCAACCCCTGGCCGGTCAACCCGGCCGGCTTTACCGTGCACAGCGCCATTCACCAGCATGTGGTTGATGCGCATTGCGTCATGCACACCCATACCACCGCTGGGCTGGCGGTGGCCTGCACCGCAGGCGGCTTGGCGCAAAACAACTTCTACAGCGCCCAGTTGCACGGCTTGGTGGCCTATCACGACTTTGAGGGCATCACCGTGCATGCTGAAGAGGCGCCTCGCCTGCTGGCCCGCATCGGCAGCGGTGACGCGGCCCGGCCGCTGGTGATCTTGCGCAACCACGGCCTGCTGGCCTGGGGCCCTACGCTGGCGCTGACCTTTGTGCGGCTGTGGACGCTGCAGCGCGCGTGTGAGATTCAACTCGCCCAAGCCGCACTGGGCCCTGCGCTGCTAGTGAGCGAGGCGGTGGCCATCAAAACCACCCACGATTCATTTCAGTTTGACGCCCGCTTTGGCGCGGGTGAAGACGTGTTTGCGGCCCTGCAGCGTCAGGTGGATGCGTTGGACGATAGTTATCGTCACTAAACCTCGCCATCCTGTTTGCTATAAATTCAGTAGCTGCTTACGCCCATGAATAGGGCGCAGCAGGCCGATTTGTTTTTGAATCCCCCATGACCACCCCCAGCCCCCAGCCCTCTGCCACCGCCTTGCAAGCCGCCGCCCCGCATGTGTGCATCGTCGGCGCGGGGGCCATTGGTGGTTGGGTGGGGGCGCGCTTGGCGCTGGCGGGTGTGCGGGTGAGCGTGCTGGCGCGCACCGCCACACTGGCGCAACTGCGGGCTCAGGGGCTCACCCTGCACCAAGGCGGGGCTACGCACACCACCGCAGTGGCTGCCTATGAAACCGCCAGCGATCTGGTGGCGGCGCAGGGCCAGCCTGATTTGATCGTGCTGTCGCTCAAAGCCCCGGCGGTGGCGGCGGTGGCACCTGCGCTGGCGCCCCTGCTGGCCACCCACACGGTGGTGCTGTCGGCCATGAACGGCGTGCCGTGGTGGTTCTTTGACGGTTTTGGCGGCGCGCTGGCAGGCACTCGTTTGAACAGCGTAGATACAGGCGGCGTCATTGCAGCTGCCTTGCCCGCGGCGCACATCGTCGGCTGTGTGGTGCACGCCAGCGCCAGCACCGACGCCCCGGCGGTGGTGCGGCATCACTTTGGCACCAAGCTCATCGTGGGCGAGCCCAGCGGCACCGCCAGTGCGCGGGTACAGGCGGTGGCTGCCTTGCTGCAGCGTGCCGGGTTTGAGGCACCGGTGTCGCCGCAAATCCAACGCGACGTTTGGTACAAGCTGTGGGGCAACATGACGATGAACCCCATCAGCGCCATCACCGGCGCCACCACCGACCGGGTGCTGGCGGATGACTTGGTGCGCGCCTTCATCAGCCGCGTCATGCTTGAAGCCCGCACCATTGGCGAGCGCATCGGCATCCCCATTGATCAAACCCCTGAAGACCGCCATGCGGTCACCGCCAAGCTGGGCGCCTTTCGCACGTCCATGCTGCAAGACGTACAGGCTGGGCGCGCGGTGGAGCTGGATGCGCTGGTGTCGGCCGTGCGTGAACTGGGCCAACTCACCGGCGTGCCCACCCCCGAGACCGACACCTTGTTTGGCCTGTCGCGCCTGCATGCCCGCACCCTGGGCTTGTACTGAGCTGGCGCATGCCCAACCGCTCCATCGGCCTGAGCGCCTTTGTCACCTTGTTGGTGCTGGCTGCCATGTTCGGCGGCAACCATGTGGCTGCGCGGTTTGCCTTCAACGCGGGGGTGGACGTGGCCACCGCCGTGGCAGTGCGCAGTGTGGTCACAGCCTTGGTAGTCGCCGGTGTGGCCCTGGTGGCCAAGGCGGCGTGGCAAGCTAACGGCCGCCAACGCGGCATGTTGCTGGCCGTGGGCCTGCTCGTGGCGCTGCAAAGCCTGTGTCTTTATTCGGCGGTGGCGCGGCTGCCCGTGGCGCTGGCACTACTGGCCTTCAACACCTTTCCTTTGATGACAGCGCTGTGGAGCCGTGTGGTGTACGCCCAGCGCATTGCCAAGCCGGTGTTGTGGGCCATGCCGGTGCTGTTGCTGGGCTTGGCGCTGGCCTTGGATGTGAGTGGTGCGGCCAGCCAATTGGGTGCGGCGGCCCAGTGGCAGCGCATCGGCGCCGGGGTGGCCTTTGCCTTGGCCGCTGCGGGCACCTTTGGGCTGGCGCTGGCGGTCACACAAAACGAGATCGCTGGCATCGATGGCCGCTGGCGCACCGTGTCCACCATGGGCATTGTGTCGGTGGTGGCGCTAGGGGTGCTGGCCGCGCAAGGCGGGCCGCACTGGCCCAACGCGCCCAGCGGCTGGTGGGGGCTGGCGGCGCTCACGGTGCTCTACGGCACGGCGTTTACCGTGATGTTCACCCTGCTACCCAAACTGGGTGTGGTGGGCAGTTCACCCATCCTGAATGTGGAGCCGGTGTGCGCGCTGGTGCTGGCCTGGTGGCTGCTGGATCAGCGCATTGCGCCGGTGCAAATTGTGGGCGCACTCATCGTGGTGGGCGCGGTCATGTGGCTGGGCTTGCGCAAGCGTTAGCGCGGCAAACGGCCTAGCCTAGAAACGGCTGGCCCATCAAGGCTTGCACCAAGGTGGCCACCACCACCGCCAACCCCAGCGCGCTGCCCAGCCAAAGCCCGGCGTTGACGCGCCCCGGCGCGGCCCATCGGTCCAGTGCCCAACCCAGCAGTGGCAAGGCCTGCATCAAATGCGTGGCAAAAAAATGGGGCACCCGCAAATCGCCGCCGGTGGTGGACCAACCGACCAGAGGCAAGCCTTGAGCGTCAGACAGTTCACCCCCCACCCAGTGGCCCGTGGGCGTCAGCACCTCGGCCGACATCAGCCCGGCGGTGATCAGCGTGGCCAGGGCGCCCAGCATCAGACCCCAGGCGCCGCCCAGCACCAATCCGCGCCGTGCGCCCGCTGTGGCCCGCTGCTGCCACAGCAGCCAGCCCACCCAGGCGGCGCTACCCACAATCACCAAGGCCGCCACGCCGCTCAAGCTGTACAGGCGGGCATCCAAGGCGGTGGCCACGTTGAAGTGCGACGCCGTGCCGCGTGCGCTTTGCAGGGTGAACAGCAACATGTCAAACACAGCGGCCAGCACCAGCGCTGCGCAGGCCAGCCGCAGGTGTCGGGTGGCCCTGAGGGCAGCGGGTAACAGCGGCACAAGCCACCACACGGTCAGCAGCAGCACGGCCAGCGACACCTGAAACTTGATGGGCTTGGTCCAGACATTGATGTCGTTTACCAAGCGTGTTTCAAAGGGGTAGGCCAGCGCGCACACCAGCAGCCACGCCACGTGCAGCGCCACGCCGAACCATAGCCAGCGGCTGGCTTGTTCATGCGGGGCCCCAGGCGCTCGGGCGTCCACAGCAAGGGTGTTCATGACCAGCGCACCCGCAGGCCTTGCTCCAGCGGGATGGCGGCGCGGCAAGCCGTAAACGCCAACCAGCCTGCGGGGCCGAACATGAAGGTCAGCAACAGGATGGGCGCTTGCAGCAGGCGATGCAGGCCGATCTGGTCAGCCTTCTCGGCAATCCACAGGCCCACGAACAAGTCAAACGCCAGGTAGTGAATCCAGCCTGCGGTGAGCACTGCGTCATTCATGAACAGGGCGCGTACTTGCTCAATGCTGTTAAAGCCCCCGCCTGGCACGCGAAAGAAGTACAGAGCAATCAGCACCGCGTACACCAGGCTCAGCGCGCCGATCAGGCCGTAACGCAGTGCCCCCAGCAGGCGCGGCCAGCGCGGCGCCAGGATCAACACCACCCAAGCAGACATGGCGGCGGTGCTGCTCGCCTGGAAAATCAAGGCGGCGTCAAGCGTGGGTGTCATGGGGCACCCGCCTGCACAGCGCATAGATCTATGGACACATCGATTTCCTACAACTAATCTTGGCAGCGTCATCTTTACATCGACAAGACCAAGCCTAACCGTCGCATCTTGACGGCGTCAAGACTAAGCTTTATGAACCCTGATCGCCCTAAGGCTTATCACCACGGTGACCTGCGC
>JAAFIY010000081.1 GCA_013297985.1 Comamonadaceae bacterium
CGATCAACCTTGGCGGCACATGGCAAACATATTGGTTGTTGACGACGAACTGGGCATTCGGGATCTGCTGTTTGAGATCCTGAACGACGAGGGGCACGCCGTTGAACTGGCTGAAAACGCCGCGCAAGCGCGCGAGGCCCGCAACGAGGCGCGGCCCGATCTGGTGCTGCTAGACATTTGGATGCCCGACACCGACGGCGTGTCGCTGCTCAAAGAATGGTCGGCATCGGGGCTGCTGACCATGCCCGTCATCATGATGAGCGGGCACGCCACCATCGACACGGCGGTCGAAGCCACCCGCATCGGCGCCCTGGCGTTCTTGGAAAAGCCCATCACCCTGCAAAAGCTCTTGAAAGCCGTCGAGCAGGGGTTGGCGCGCTCGATTCCGCCCAAGCCACCTGCGCCCAGCCCGCTGGTGCGCATGGGGGGCATGTACCCCATGGGCGCATCGACAGGGACACCGGGCCAAGCCTCGCAGCACGCGCATGCAGATCTGATCACCGCACCGGTGGATCTGGGGCCCTTGCCGGTGCAGACCTTTGAGCTCGACAAACCCCTGCGCGAAGCTCGCGACGACTTTGAGCGCGCCTACTTCACCTTTCACCTGGCCAAGGAATCGGGCTCGATGACCCGGGTGGCCGAAAAAACCGGTCTGGAGCGCACCCATCTGTATCGCAAGCTGAAGCAACTGGGGGTGGATTTGACCCGTGCCAAGCGCGCCAACGGCTGACGAGCGCTGATGAGGGTTGGCGGCGCACCTGGGTGTCCAAGTGCTGCCAGCTGATCCCCTATAATTTAAGGCTTTCCTGCATGGCCCGGTAGCTCAGTCGGTAGAGCAGAGGATTGAAAATCCTTGTGTCGGTGGTTCGATTCCGCCCCAGGCCACCAAACAGCGTCCGCCCGTCGGACAACGAAACCCCGCTACAAAATCTGTAGCGGGGTTTTTTGTTTTCGGGCCAGTCGTTTTTGGGCCGTAGCCCTCACGTAGCCACTGACCCACCCGCAGGCGCCTATGGGACTTGGCGCAACCGGCTTTGACCCAGCGGTTTCACCGACGCCGCACCGTCTTGCGCGACGGCGGCAGCGTGTCCAGCGGCTTGTTGCTGATCCAGGCCACGAACTTGGCGATTTCGGGGTGTTCTTTCAGCGCTTCGGCGTTGTTGTAGTGGCGGGCCAATTCGGTTTCGCTGAAGGTGGCGTGCACCTGTTGGTGGCAGGCCTTGTGCAGCAGGGTGGTTTCGCGCCCACCCTTGGATTTGGGCACCAGGTGGTGCGCCACGCCTTGGTCCAGGGGAATGGGCCGATCGCACAGCGGGCAGATGGGCATGGACGTGGCGGCGGCCAACTCAGCAGCGGCGCGTTCATCAGCGTCTTGTTGCGCTTGGATGCGCTTGATTCGTCCGGCCATGGGGTGTGATTTGTCGCAGATGCTAAAGAAGTCTTATCGCTATAAAAAGTATAGCTGCTTACGCAATCAAAAAGGGCGCTAGAGGCCGATTGGCCTCTAGCGCCCTGCGCAGCGGATGGTGCTTAGTTGTTGCCGCGTGAGATGCCTTCGCGGCGCGGATCAGAGCCGCCGGCATACACACCCGCGCCCGGGTTGCGGGCGAACTGGCCGGGGTCGCCATTGGGCCGGATGCTGTTGAACACCGCGCCGTGCAAGCCGCTGGTAAAGGCGGTGGTGCGCGCCACGGTGTGGCCGCGTGCCGCGAGGTTGTCGCGCAGGGCCGCGTTGTCGATGGCCGAGCCTTGCTCAATCGAGGTGGTGGCGTTGGTCTGCGCGCCAAAGTTGGGCAGGTTGATGGCTTGCTGCACGTTCAGCCGCCAATCGATCATGCCCACCAAGCTTTTGGTCACGTATTGAATGATGGCGCTGCCGCCCGGCGAGCCGATCACGCCTTCTAGGTCACCCGTTTGGGCATGGAAGACCACCGTGGGCGCCATGGAGCTGCGCGGGCGCTTGAGCGGCTCCACCCGGTTGGCGATCAGGTTGCCGTCGGCGTCGCGCTCGGTGAAGCTGAAGTCGGTCAGCTGGTTGTTCAGCAAGAAGCCGCGCACCATCTGCAAGCTACCAAAGCCGTTTTCGATGGTGGTCGTCATCGACACGGCATTGCCATTGCGGTCAATGATGCTGACGTGGCTGGTGCTGGGCAGGTTCAGCGAGTTGTCAATGCCACGGGGCAGCGGCTGGGCGCCCGGCGGCGTGCCTGCGGTGGGCGTGCCGATGCTGCGCGTCATGCTGATGAGCTGGGCGCGATCACGTAAATAGGCCGGGTCGAGCAGGCCAGCAGTGGGCACGCCAATGAAGTCGCTGTCGGCAATGTAGCGGGCCCGGTCGGCATAGGCCAAGCGATAGGCCTCCGAAATCAAATGCACCGAATCCGCGGTGTTGGCCCCCAAGCGGGCCACATCGAACTGCTGCAGGATGCCCAGTGTTTGCAGCGTGGTGATGCCGCCTGAGCTGGGGGTGGGCATGCCGCACACCCGGTAGGTGACGCGATAGACGCCGCAAACGGGTTCGCGCACCCGGTGGGTGTAGCCCGCCAAGTCTTCCATCGTCATGCGCCCCGGGTTGGTGGGGTGGTTGCGCACTTTGTTGACGATGTCTTGCGCAATGGCGCCGGTATAAAAGGCGTTGGCACCGCCTGCAGCAATCGTGCGCAGGGTGGCGGCAAATTCTGGGTTGCGCAGCAGCGTGCCGGTGGTTTTGGCGGTGCCGTTGGCTTGCAGAAAGTAGCTCGCGCCTGGCTCACCTTGGGCCCGAATGCGATCGGCCGAGCCCGCGATTGAGGTGCTCATGCGCGCCGAGATCTCAAAGCCGTTATCGGCCAAGGCAATGGCGGGCGCAAACAGGTCGGCCCAGGGCAGGCGGCCGTGCGCCCGGTGCGCCGCTTCGAGCATGCGCACCAACCCAGGCGTGCCCACGCTCAAGCCGCCATCGACTGCGGCGGTAAAGCCTAGGGGCTGGCCATTGGCGCCGATGAACATATTGCCCGTGGCGGCGCGCGGTGCGGTTTCGCGGCCGTCATAGGCCAGCAGGCGGCCGGCACCTCGGTCAAAGTGCATCAAGAAGGCGCCGCCGCCAATGCCAGACGATTGCGGCTCGACCAGGTTCAGCACCATCTGCACGGCGATCGCCGCATCCACTGCGCTGCCGCCGCGGGCCAAGATGTCCACGCCCGCGTTGACTGCCAGCGGGTTGGCGGCCGACACCATGTCGCGGTTGGCGTAGGCGATGGCCTTGGGCGTAAAGCCGCTGGGTGGCTCAGGCGGCACGAACTGTTCCACCGGCTCGGCGACCGCAGGCGGAATGACGGGGTCATCGTTGCCTCCGCAAGCGCTCAAGGCCAGCAGGGCCGCAAGGCTCAGCGCAAAGGCCGACGTGCGCAGGGGTGATGGGAATGGGGTCAGGGCAGACATCCAACGCTCTCCTTCAGGGTGTTCAGCCCTAGAGCGTAGCGCCACCACGGTGCGACTGGGGCCAGCAGGCCTACGGATCAACCCGCTCCCACCCGGCAAATCTTGAGCATGTTGGTGCCGCCGGGGGCGCCCATGGGTTCGCCGCAGGTGATGGCATAGACATCGCCGGGGGCTACGATGCCGCGCGCAATCAGGTGGCCTTCGGCTTGGGCCAGGGCCTGGTCGCGGTCAGAGCTTGTGTCCATCAGCAAGGGGCGCACATTGCGGTACAGCGCCATCTTGCGCTGGGTGCTGAGCTTGGGCGTGAGCGCATAGATGGGGATGTGGATGCGGTGGCGGCTCATCCACAGCGCGGTCGAGCCCGAATCGGTCATGGCCACAATCGCTTTGGCGCCCAGGTGGTGCGCGGTAAACAGCGCGCCCATGGCAATGGATTGATCGATGCGGTTGAAGGTTTGACCGGTGAAATCGGCGTCAATTTCCACATGCTCGGCGCTCTCGGCGGCTTCGCAAATCTTGGCCATTTCTTGTACGGTTTCGAGCGGGTACTTGCCTGCAGCCGTCTCGGCGCTGAGCATCACCGCATCCGTGCCGTCTAGCACCGCGTTGGCCACGTCACTGACCTCGGCGCGGGTGGGCGCGGGGTTGGTGATCATGCTTTCCATCATCTGTGTGGCAGTGATCACTACCTTGTCGTGCGCCAGCGCCAGCCGAATCATGCGTTTTTGTAGCGCGGGCACGGCGGCGTTGCCCACTTCAACGGCCAAGTCGCCTCGCGCCACCATGATGCCGTCGCTGGCTTTCAAAATTTCTTCTAGTCGCGGGATGGCTTCGGCGCGCTCAATTTTGGCAATCAACGCCGGCCGGTGGCCCAGTTCAGCGCCTGCCACATTGCACAGTTGGCGCGCCATTTCCATGTCGGTGGCTGACTTTGGAAAACTCACCGCCACATAGTCCGCCAGCAGCGACATGGCCGTGCGGATGTCTTCCATGTCTTTCGCCGTCAGCGCAGGAGCAGTCAGGCCGCCGCCTTGTTTGTTGATGCCTTTGTTGTTCGACAACTCGCCGCCCACCCGCACGACGGTGTGCACTTGGGCGCCACGCACGGCCACCACGTCTAGCACCAGCAAGCCGTCGTTGAGCAAGAGCACATCGCCCGCTTTGACGTCTTGGGGCAGCTGCTTGTAGTCGAGCCCTGCGCTATGCAGGTCGCCCAGTTCGGTGCGGGCTGCATCCAGCACAAAAGGCTGGCCGTCTTGCAGCATGATCTTGCCGTCCACAAACTTGCCCACCCGAATTTTTGGGCCCTGCAGGTCAGCCATGATGGCCACCTCACGCCCGGCTTTTTGGGCCACTTCGCGTACCAGCCGGGCGCGGTCAATGTGGTCTTGGGCCTTGCCGTGGCTGAAGTTCAGCCGCACCACATTGACACCGGCTTCGATCATCTTTTGCAAGATGCCCGCGTCACTAGAGGCGGGCCCAAGGGTGGCAACGATTTTGGTGGCGCGACGGGGCATGGTGTGGGGTGCTCAAAAAAGATCGAATGGGCGCCACTTTGGTGCAGCGCAGGCCAAGACTTGTAGCGGGTACGCCCGGGTTACCGCAAGCACAGGGCAAAAAAAACCCGGCACACAGGCCGGGTAGTCCTAAAAGGTTCGCTGATCTGCTGGGTGTTTAAAAACGCGCGGGTTGCAAGAGTTTGCTGATGTCGCGGTCATTGGGCAGCGCGTAGTCATGGCCACGCACGATGCGGCCGTCTTCGGTGCGCACCAGCTTCAGGCTCACAAAGGTGAAATTAGCGGCGGGCGAATAAGTGCCCACCAGCACCATGCTTGACGCATGGGTGCGGGCGATGTCTTTGATTTCGCGCGACAGCATCAGCTCGCCCGTGCCTTCACGCACAAACACATCGCCGCGAATCTTGATTTCCTTCACGTTCAGGCCTTGGCCCACCAGCAGCGACGCGTAGTTTTCGCTCAAGGTGCGGCCCAAGGGCGCGGCGCGTCCCATGTCATTGACGTTGACGACGGTGGCCACCAGCAAAGGTGCCTCGCCAATCAGGCGGCGGTCCACGCCCGCCAGCAAACGGGTGATGGCGTCTCCGTTGGCCTTGAGGAAGGGGTTGGTCGCAGCCTGTTCATAGGTTGGGTCTTGGCGCACATTGGCTTCTTGGGTGGCGCAGCCTGCGACCGCACCCAGCGCCAAGACAAGGCCCAGGGCAGCCAGGCGGCGCCCTTCAAGCAGGGTCTGGATGGCAGATTTCATTGCGACACCACCCGCATTTCAGTGGCACG
The DNA here is from genome assembly GCA_013297985.1 of Comamonadaceae bacterium. Lineage (GTDB taxonomy): Bacteria > Pseudomonadota > Gammaproteobacteria > Burkholderiales > Burkholderiaceae_C > JAAFIY01. The sequence goes on from JAAFIY010000081.1 coordinate 5,715, forward strand.
GTAAGGCGAGGGCGCGGGCACAAACAGGCTCGCGTCTTCGTTTTCGAGGTAATACACATCCGTCTTGCGCGAGATGAACTGGCCGCCACGGGTGACGGTGGTCGACAGAATCATCTCGGTATGGGTGGGCCCGCCCGAGTTGACTGATGCGCCGTAGTCAGCACCCACCGCCAAGCCCAGCAGCGCTGCCAGTTGCAGGTCGAGGTGTTCATTGCGCAAACCGTGCGCCACCATCACACCAGCGGCCAGCGACGTAAACAGGCCGGGAATGAAATGCGGCCGCGCGCTGTTGTGTCGCACCACCTGGGTTTGATAGGTGACGTTGAGCGCGTTGGGGCCGGGGTCGGCCATCACCACGCGGCCGCCCTGCACCATTTGGGTGATCAGGAACTCACGGAAACCACGGTCAAACGCCGTGGCCCGGGTGGGCAGCGCCACGTGCAGCTGCTGGTTGCCCGCCACCCCTGCTTTTTCAAGTTGGGCAGCGGTTTGCTTGACCACGTCCCGAGAAACCAGTTCCCAGTGGCCCACCGAGCGCACCTTGTGCTCATAGGTGAGTTCAAAGTTCTTGGCCAGCGGAATCGGGGCGTGAGAGCAAGCCCCCAGCAAAGCAAGGGCAGCGCCCGCAGCCACCAGGGCCACAGTGCGCGCAACAGGACGATTGATGCTCATGGTTCCCTCCACCAAGCAAGCCGAGCAGCGGTCAAAAAGCTATTGAAAACAAGCACATGCAGCAAAGTGTTGCGAGTGCGCCTCAAGTCATTTTGGGTGTTTCGGTGGGGCTTGACAAGCGAAACCCCAAGATCACGAAACGCCTGCTTACACGAGCGTTGCCTTTTTGCACGCGGCCCGGGCGGCGGCGGGCGCGGGTTCTGTCAGGCGTTGGCGCGGCGCTGCAGCACTTCAAAAGCGGGCAAGGTCTTGCCCTCCAGCACCTCTAAAAACGCGCCGCCGCCAGTGGAGATGTAGCTGACCTCATCGCCAATGCCGTACTGCGCGATGGCGGCCAGCGTGTCGCCACCTCCGGCGATGCTGAAAGCGGGGCTGGCGGCAACGGCACGGGCCAGGGTTTCGGTTCCGTGGGCGAAGGCAGGGAATTCGAAGACGCCCAAAGGCCCGTTCCACACAATCGTGCCGGCTTGGGCCATGCGGGCGGCCAGGTCGTGGGCGGTGTCGGGGCCCACATCCAAGATGAGATCGTCAGCCTGCACCTCGGCCACGGGTTTGATCGTGGCGCTTGCATCGGCGGCAAAGCGGGTTGCCACCACCACATCGGTGGGCAAGGGCACGCTGGCGCCACGCGCTTGCATGATTTGCATCACGGCGCGGGCCTCGTCCAGCAGTGCAGGTTCAGCCAAGCTTTTGCCAATGGGGTGGCCAGCCGCCGCCAAGAAGGTGTTGGCAATACCGCCGCCCACCACCAGTTGGTCCACCCGCTGCGCCAGCGATTTCAAAATAGTGAGCTTGGTGCTGACCTTGGAGCCCGCCACGATGGCCACCAGCGGCCGCTGCGGCTGGGCCAGGGCGCGGCTGATGGCGTCCATCTCCGCCGCCAGCAGCGGGCCCGCGCAGGCCACGGGGGCGTGCTCGGCAATGCCATAAGTAGTGGCCTCGGCCCGGTGGGCGGTGCCAAAAGCGTCGTGCACAAAGATGTCGCACAGCGCCCCCAGCTTGCGGGCCAAATCAGGGGCGTTTTTCTTTTCGCCCTTGTTCAGGCGGCAGTTTTCTAGCAGCACCACTTGGCCCGGCGCCACTTGCACGCCATCCGCCCAATCAGCCTGCAGGGGCACGGGCGTGCCCAGCAGTTCGCTCAAACGCTCGGCCACCGGGTTCAAGCTGTCTTCGGGCTTGAATTCGCCTTCGGTGGGGCGACCCAGGTGCGAAGTCACCATCACCGCCGCGCCCGCATCCAGCGCCATGCGAATGCACGGGATCGATGCGCGGATGCGGGTGTCTTCGGTGATGCGGCCCGCGTCGTCTTGCGGCACGTTCAGGTCAGCGCGAATGAACACGCGCTTGTTTCGCGCCCCGCCTTGGGCGCACACATCGGCAAATCGAATGAACTTCATGGTGATGTCGAAAGCACAAACAAAGAACTACCAGCCCAAACCCAGCCGCAAGGGCAGGTAAACCGCCATGCCGACCACGATGGTCAACAGCACATTGCGCCGCCAAGCAAACACCGCTAAGCCCGCCATGGCGGCGGGCCAGCGGGCGTCTTGCCAGTGGGTGATGAATTGGCCGTGGGTGAGCACGATTTCGGGCACCACCACGGCGGTGAGCGCTGCCACAGGCGCATATTGCAGGCCGCGCTCAGCCCAAGCGGGCAGGGGCCAAGGCCGGCTGGACAAAAAGAAAAAGCAGCGCGCCAGCACCGTGACGCAGCCCATGCCGACGATGACAGCCAAGGTCCCCAGGTCGGCGCCCCACAGGCTCTGTGCGTTCATGGTTTGGTGCCCGCCGGACTTGCAGCCGGGCGTGGCGGCATGGCCTTTTCAAGCAGCAAGCACACCAAAACGGCGACGATGATGGCAGTGACGATGTTCAGCCGCAGCGGCAACGCAAAAGCCAGCACCGCGACCCCACCAGCTACAGCCCCCGCCGCAGCGCGCAAGGGCGAGGTGATCAAGGTACACAGCACCCCAACAAGGCACAAGATGCCTGCAAAACCCAAGCCCCAGCTCAGCGGCACCACTTGGGCCAGCGCAATGCCCAACACGCTGGCACCCACCCAGCTGAGCCAGTTCACGCCGTAGCTGCCCGCCAAAAAGGCCTCTTGCTGCAGCTGCTCGGCCGGGTTGGCGGCGGGGTGGGCAAAGCGCTGGACAAACTGCACGTAGCTCAGGTCAGCGGTCAGGTAGCCGTGTATCAAGCGGCGCCACAGCGGCAAGGGCACCAGGTAGGCCCGCAAGTGCAGGCTGAAGACTACAAAGCGCAGGTTCACGCAAAAGCTGGTGGCCAAAATCACCCAGGCGGGCGCCCCGGCGGCAATCAAAGGAATGGCCGCCAATTGCGAACTGCCGGCAAAGACAATCAGCGTCATGGCCAGCGCTTCTAGTGGGGTCATGCCCGACTGCACCATGGCCACGCCGGTCATCAAGCCCCAGGCGCCAATGCCCAAGGACTGCTGCGCCATGCCACGCACCGCCTCGGCATAGGCGGGGTGGCGGTACATGCGCGGGACAAAGAACATGTCAGCGCCCAGCCCCGGCTGCTGGCGAGGCACCTGGTGTGCCCAGCACATCACCGGCTGCCCAGCCGCTGCCCGCCACAAACGCGGCGGCCTCCAGCCGCTTGCCGCCGGGGCGCTGCAGTTCCAGCAGCCGCAGCACCGTGTCCGCCCCGCATTGCACGTCGATGCCCTTGCGGTCCATAGACAAAATCTGGCCGATCCGCCCAGAAATAGTGCGTAAGCTGCTATCAATTTCGCAGCGCCACACCTTCACGACTTCGTCGCCGTGTGGAACGGTGGTGTGCAGCCCGGGTTGTGGCACAAAGGCCCGGCAGCGGCGTTGCAGCGTGGCGGCGTCAAGCTGCCAATCGATGGCGCCTTCCGACTTGTCGATCTTGTTGGCATAAGTCACGCCCAGCGCGGGCTGCGGCGTGGCGGTCAGCGCCCCTTGGCGCGCTTGCGCCAGCACATCCACCATGGCTTGCGCGCCCACTTGAGCCAGACGGTCGTGCAGGGTTTGGGTGGTGTCGTTGGGGGCGATGGCCTGCGTCACGACCTTGAGCATCGGCCCGGTGTCCAGCCCCACATCCATTTGCATGATGGTCACGCCGCTTGAGGCGTCGCCTGCCTCGATGGCGCGGTGGATGGGCGCGGCACCGCGCCAGCGCGGCAGCAAGGACGCATGGATGTTCAGGCACCCCAAGCCGCCCTGGGTTTGCTCAAAATGGTCGATCACCCATTGCGGCAAGATCAATCCATAGGCCGCCACGATCAGCGCTTGCGCACCGCAATCCAGCAGCGCTTGGCGCGCGGCGGCTGCGTCGTCCGGGTAGCGGCCATCGAGCCGCAGGCTGCGCGGTTGCGCCAGCGGCACGCTATGCGCCACGGCCCATTGCTTGACCGCCGAGGCTTGCAGCGCCATGCCACGCCCAGCGGGGCGGTCGGGCTGAGTGAGCACCAACGCAATCGGGTGGCCTGCTGCGTGCAGGGCCGCTAGCGCGGCGCGGGCAAATTCTGGCGTGCCAGCAAAGGCCAACCGCTGCGGGCGCGGTGCGTCCGCAGACGGCTGCAGGGCGACGGTCATGCGCGTTCGGCCTCGCGCTGCGCTTTGAGCATTTTGGTTTTGATGCGGTTGCGCTTGAGCGGCGACAGGTATTCGACAAACACCTTGCCCAGCAAATGATCCATCTCGTGCTGAATGCACACGGCTTGGGTGCCGCTGGCATCTATTTGGCGCCACCGGCCGTGGTCATCTTGCGCTTTTACCTTGATGGCCACTGCGCGCTCGACGCCGTCATAGATACCGGGCACCGACAGACAGCCTTCGTCGCCCAACTGTTTGTCGGCGCTGGCCCAAGTGATTTCGGGGTTAATCAGCACCATGGCTTGGTCGCGCGTCTCCGACGTGTCGACCACCACCAAACGCTTGTGCACATTGACTTGGGTGGCCGCCAGGCCGATGCCGTTGGCGTGATACATGGTTTCGATCATGTCGGCTACAAAGCTGCGCAGCGCGTCGTCAAAATCAATGACGGGCTTGGCCACGGTGTGCAAACGCGGATCGGGGTAGGTCAGGATAGGAAGCAAGGCCATGGGCAGCGGGGCAGTCAAAATAGGTTTTTTTGCGACGATGTGTTTCAGCAAGTGGTCAACGCACAACCACTTTCATTGCCGAATCAACGACTTGAGCGCAGAATTGATCGTGATTTATCAACATTTGCCAGGAGCGGCGCGGTCTTGAGGCAGACCCGGCGCAACAGTCCATCGGGCAAGCGGGAGCAAACAAAATGGCGCGCATGCACAACCCTTTCCACTCCGCGCAGGCAGGCCTGAGCCCATTGACCCGGCCATGCTTGGGCGCGCTGGTGTGGTTCACCGCGCTGGCTGCGGCAGGGTCGGCTGTTGCGCAAACTGGGCCCAATTTTCCCATCTCTGGCGGCCAACGGGCGACGGCGGCACAAGTAGCCCAAAAAGGCGTGCCCCTTTCGGAGTTGGCGCCCAACGCACCAGACAGCTATGTGGTCAAGCGTGGCGACACGCTGTGGTCTATTTCGGGCTTGTTTTTGGCCAAGCCCTGGCGCTGGCCCGAGCTGTGGGGCATGAACCTCAATGACATCCGCAACCCGCACCTGATCTACCCTGGGCAGCGCCTGGTGCTTGAAAAGCGGGACGGTCGCGCCACGCTAGGCATGGCGGGTGACCTGGAAACCGTCAAAGTCTCGCCGCGCACCCGGTTTGAAAGCTTGGCCGAGCAGGCCCTGCCCACCATCAAGACGCATCTGATTGAGCCCTTCTTGGCCGAACCGCTGATCGTGGATGAAGCCACTTTCCGCCAAGCTCCGCGCGTAGTGGCTGCGTTAGAAGGCAAGGTGCTGATGGCCCGTGGTGACAGGGTCTACGCACGCGGCAGCGCCGACATTCCCCTGGCCATGGAGCCCGGTGACCCCACCGAATTCCGCCTGTTTCGCACCGCCCGGCCCTTAAAAGACCCGGTAACCAACGAAGTGCTGGGCTACGAAGCGCAGTACGTGGGCAAAGCGCAACTGGTGCGCGCCGAGGGCGCGGCCGAATCGACTGACCGACAAGGTCGCATCCGCACCGATGTGCAGCCCGGCACGGTGGACATCGTGGCCAACAAGGAGGAAATCCGCGTGGGCGACCGTCTGCTGCCCGAGCCCCCGCGCGAACTGGTGAGCTACACCCCCCGAGCCCCTGACTTTGAATTGGAAAGTGGCCGTGTGGTGTCTATCTACGGCAGCGCAGTGCAAGAGGCTGCGCAAAACCAGGTGATTGCGCTGAACATCGGCGCCCGTGAAGGCATGGTGCCCGGCCATGTGGTGGCGCTGCAAACCGACGGCGCCCGGGTGGTCGACCGCACCGATCCCAACCGCCCCACCATCAAACTGCCCGACGAGCGCAACGGGCTGGCCATGGTGTTTCGTACCTTTGACCGGGTGTCCTATGCCCTGATCTTGGAAATCCGCACCGGCGTGAAGGTGGGCGACAAGGTCATCAACCCCCGTTAATGGCTGGGTTGGGCTGAGCGCACGGCACAGCAGCGTGCAACGCGACGAACTGGCCGCTTGGTTGCGGCTGACCGGCTGCCCCGGCGTTGGGGCGCAAACCGCTCGTCAATTGCTGACCGCCTTTGGTTTGCCAGAAGCGGTTCTGGGTCAGCGCCCAGCGGCGGTAGCCGCCGTGGTCGGGCCCGAGATTGCTCGTGCCTTGTTGCAGCCTACTGCCGCTGAGGTGGCCGCGACTGAGGCCTTGGTTGAGCGCACCTGGGCATGGCTGCTGGGTTCAGATGGCCACCCCAAGGCCAAAGCACTGCCGGTTGTGCGGCGCATCTTGACCCTGGCCGATGCCGACTATCCGCCTGCCCTGCTGCGCATAGACGACCCGCCCGTGCTTCTGTACGCGATGGGGCAGTTGAATGCGCCCATGTCTTGGCCCGGACTGGCCGGTGACGACACGGCAGCACCCGACGCACCTGCGGGCCTGGCCATAGTCGGCAGCCGCAGCCCCACCGCCCAGGGCGAAGCCCATGCCAAGGCCTTTGCCCAGGAGCTGAGCGCACGCGGCGTGGTGATCGTGTCGGGCCTGGCTGCAGGTATCGACGGCGCGTCACACGAAGGGGCCTTGAGCGGCGCCGCACAGCGTGACGACTTAAGCGACGACTCCGCTGGCGCCACCTCATGGGCCACGATCGCGGTGGTCGGCACTGGGCTGGACCGCGTCTATCCCGCCCGGCACCGGGCGCTGGCGCATGCCATCTGCCAACGCGGCGTGATGTTGAGCGAATACCCGGTGGGCACGCCGCCGATTGCTTCTAACTTTCCGCGCCGCAACCGCATCTTGTCGGGGCTGAGCCGTGGGGTGCTGGTGGTTGAGGCCGCGTTGCAGTCGGGCTCACTCATCACCGCACGCATGGCGCTGGAGCAGGGCCGTGAGGTGATGGCCATCCCCGGGTCGATTCACTCGCCGCTCTCGCGCGGCTGCCATGCGCTGATTCGCCAAGGGGCGAGGCTGGTGGAAACCGCCCAAGACGTGCTGGAAGAGCTGCGCCTGGCGCCGCTGCAGGCACCGGGCAGCGCACCCACGCCCCGCACGCGGGCCCCACGCACTGCGAACCCCGATACATCTGCAGTTGCTAGAAAAATAGGAGCTGCTTCGGCCGTCAATACGCCGCAAGCGGCCGAAAAAACCGAAAACATCCAAAGCAGCACCCAAAGAGCCCCCATCCCCGTATCCGACAGTGTCACCGGACCTTGGGCCGATGTGCTGCAGGCCATGGGTTGGGATCCGATCGATCTGGACACCTTGCAAGCCCGCACCGGCCGCGACACGGGCACGCTGCAGGTCGCGCTGTTGGAGCTGGAATTGGCAGGCGATGTGGCCCGCTTGGCGGGGGGGTGGTTTCAGCGCGTGGCGATGGCCTAGCCAGCGCAATCGCAACCCGCAACGCCCCTTTAGGCCAGCAAGCGCTCAGGATTGGCTTCGAGCTTGTTGAGGGCCACTCGGGTGGCGCGCAGCGTCAGGCTTTCTTCTTCTTCGGGCAGCAGCAAGCCCGCTTGCAAGTACGACGCCAGCCGCTTCATCTGAATCAGGTAGCACAGGCCATCGGTGGCGGCAAACAAATGCAACTGCCGCGCCGGGCTGCGCCACGCGAACTGCACGCGGTTGACTTGGCCGTTGTGCTCCAGGGTGAACCAGGTACCCACCACCAGTTCATTGGCCCAAGCCACCATGCCTTCGCCGGGGCGGGAACCGCCGTCAGCCACCACGCGGATATTGCTTGCGTCAATGCCCAACATCATCTCGATGTCTTCAGGCTCCAAGTCCATGTCTTGCATGGATTCGTCGGCCACGATGTCGTCTAGGTGCTCCAGGCGCCGGGCCATGGCTTCCAGCACGGCAGGCGCAATAGCGTCGGTCTTGGACAAAAAGGCGTCGGCCAAGGTGTCGCTGATCACCTTGATGTGCGCCTCTTGCACGCCGCCTGCCAAGCCCAGCACCGCCATGCCCTGACGCAGCACTTTCAGCAGCCGAGGCAGGTCTTGGATGACCTTGGCGCGGTCGGCCCGATTGGGCTTGGCACTGGCGGCCCACACCAGGTCAGATGCGCCTTTTTTGAACATCTGTGTGTCGGCGTGCTTGGGGCCCTGGCGCACGGCGGCCACAGCCAGCACTTCGGCCCAGATCTTGAAGAGGAATTCACGCACCTCGTCGCGCACCGGCACGTCTTTGAGCAGGTCGCGCATCTCGATGGTGTACTGAATCGCAAGCGCCTCTTTTTGCTCGACCGCTTGGGCAATGCTGATGACTTTGCCCGCCACGCCGCGGCCGCTGAGGTATTTGTTCAAGAAGGTGGTGAACTCGCCCAGTACCAGCTCAAACACCCGGCGCCCGGTTTCGGGGTATTGCTCAATGACCTGCACCACCCGGCGGATTTCTTTTTCTAGGTCGCTGCCGCTGATGGCTGCGTTGTCAAAGCCCAGCACGCACGAGCCCATGCGGTCAATCAAGCTGCGCGCCGGGTGGTCGGTGGAGCCAAAGAATTCGGGGTCACTCAAAGCCACGCGCAGCACCGGCAGCTGCAAACGCGAAAACCACACCCGAATGCTGGCAGGAATCCGGTCCTCGGCCAAGATGCTCTGAAACATAAGCGCCACCACCTCGATGGTGGCTTTCTCACCCGAGTTGCTGGTGCCTTGCTTCAATGCAGCAGTTTGCTGCCGTGCGCCTTCAGCCACTTTGGCCAGGCCAGCGGGAGACAAATCAAGCTTGACGGTAGATGCACTGCTATCTGGGCCGCCAGAGGTATCTTTGGGTGCGTTGCGCGCCAAGGCGGCCAGGGCCTGGGCCAATTCGGGGCTGACCATGACCTGCACAGAGCCCGGTGGCGCCGCCGCTGCACCCACTGCCCCGGCTCCCCCGGCGGCCATTCCCCCACCTGCGTACGCAGCGCCCGCCGAGCCTGGGCCTGAACCGACACCAGCGCCGGAGCCCGACGCTCCCCCTGAGCCCGACATGCCCCCGGCCCCGCTCGGCCGGGCAGAGGCTTGCTCCAGAAAACCGCCGCCGCCAAGCAACGCGCCCAAGGCGCCACCCACACGGCCCGTCCCGGCGCCGCCCGCGCCCAAATGCTCAGCAAACAGGCGCTTGAGGTTGCCCAGCACGCCTTGCGCTTTCATCTGCCCGCGCAGCATGGGCAGCATGGCCGTGAGCATGCGGGTTTCTTCAAGCTCACCAGGGGTCGACGCCGCGCCCGCGCCGCGGCCACCCGAATCTGCTGTTTCGCTAGAAGGCGTGCGCTTGACTCGCGCCGCCAAATCCATTTTGGGCAAAACGCCTTGGCTGATGAGCCATTCGTTCATGAGCTGGTATTGGCGCGGCAAGGCCACCGCCAGTTGCCCTTGCATCGGTTTGAGCAGGGAAGCCAGCGTGTCGCGTTCAAACCCAGCATTCACCCACTGGCTGACCAATACTTGCGTGAGCGACCCCACGCGCAGCCCATCGGCAGGGCTGAGCTCGGCACCTTCCAAGTGCTCCATGCGCAAGCGGAAGTCTTCAAAATGGTCGCCCATCTTGTCGCTGATGGCCTGCGCAATGCGCGAGCCAAGCACGTTGTTATCCATGGCGTCGTCGCCAAGCAAAGACAAATCGGACATACCGATTTCGGCCTTGGGCGCCGCGCTGGTCGTGGTGGGGCTTTCCGCCGGGGTGAGCATCTCGGTCCAGGCGGACCGCACGCCAGCCACCCAGGCGCCAGAGCCCACGTTGTACAGGCTCAGCGCGTCGCGCTTGTATTGCGCTTCGCGCGCATTGCGCGCGGAGATGACCGCGTCTTCCATATGCTGCGCCAGCGCAATCGCCAGCGGATCCAGCAAAGGCATCAATTGCTTCAAAAAGCGCGCCCGCGCTTCGCGCGCCAGGCCTTTTTGCACCGCCGTAGGTGCTGGCTTTGCCTCAGGCGTCGCGGAACTATTGGGGTTGTTCGGCATTGCGAGCGAAATCTCTTTGAGGGGCGATCAAAGTGCGTGTGCGCCGCAGCTTAGGGCAGGGGGTTAAACCACCGCTCCGGCATTGGGATCGCCTGCGTCACCGTCTTTGCGTCCCGGCGTGGGCTTGATCAGGTCTTCACGCTTGATACCCAACCACATGGCAATGGCGGCGGCCACAAAAACCGATGAGTAAATGCCAAAGCAGATGCCGATGGTAAGAGCCACCGAAAAGTGATGCAGCGTGGGGCCACCAAACAGCAACATGGCCAACACCATCATTTGGGTAGAGCCGTGGGTGATGATGGTGCGGCTGATGGTGGACGTGATCGCCGCGTCAATGATCTCTACTGAACTCATCTTGCGATAGCGCCGAAAGCTCTCGCGAATTCGGTCAAAGATCACCACCGACTCGTTGACTGAATAGCCCAGCACCGCCAGCACGGCTGCCAGCACTGCCAATGAAAACTCCCATTGGAAGAAGGCGAAGAAGCCGAGGATGATCACCACGTCATGCAAGTTGGCAATGATGGCAGCCACCGCAAACTTCCATTCAAAGCGCAGGGCCAGATAAATCATGATGCCCACCACCACAAAGGCCAGCGCCTTCAGGCCATCGGCAGCCAGTTCGTCACCGACCTGTGGACCGACAAATTCGGTGCGGCGCAGCTCAATGGCGGGGTCCATTTCTTTGAGCACCCGCATCACCGCATCGCTTTGCTGAGCGGTGCTGGTGCCGGCCTGCGCAGGCAGGCGAATGAGCACATCGCGGGTGGTACCAAAGTTTTGCACCTGCACTTCGCCGTAGCCCAAGCCTTCGACCGCTGTGCGCATGCGTTGCACGTCAGCGGCCTGTTGGGTGCTGACCTCCATCAGCGTGCCGCCGCTGAACTCCACCGACAAATTGAGCCCGCGGGTGACCAAAAAGAACACCGCCAGGGCAAAGGTGATGAACGAGATCAGGTTAAGCACCAGCGCATGCCGCATAAACGGGATGGTTCGCTTGATTCGGAAAAACTCCATGCTGGCGGCCTTAGGCGAATGTGTCAGTCAGTAAAGGAAACAGGCTGTGGGTGTGG
>JAAFIY010000082.1 GCA_013297985.1 Comamonadaceae bacterium
TGACAAACTGTAAACACCTCACCCCGGACGAAAAGCCCATGAGCACCACCTTGCGCCGAAGTGAAAAATGGTTCCGCCGCGGCCTGTGGCTGGTGGCGGTGGTGTTTGCGTGGTTCTTGATCGGCTTGGGCGGCGCTTTGGTGGGCGATTTGCCACAGGTCGAAACCAAGCAGACGCTTGAAGACTTCATGGACCGCCCCACGGCCGACCGCTTGCGCGCGGCTGTCAAGCAATCGCAGACCGACGCCACCGCGGCCGAAGAAGCCTTGGCCCAGGCGCAACTGAAGTCGCAAAGCGCTCGCAACGACACCCGCGCGGCCATGGACAGCTTTAACAACTGGGTGGCCACCCGCAGCGCTACGCAGCGATCAGATCAAGACCCCGACGTGATTGCCCGCACCCGCGCTATTGACACCCTGCGGGTGCAAGAGCGGGCCGCCGCCGCTGCGGTAGAGCGTCAAAACCAAGCCCTGCTGGACGCCCAGCAATTGCAAGCCCGCAGCCAGCGCGACCTGACGCGCATGCAAGACGAGGCCCGCGAATCGCTGCGCCAAGCCCAGCGCATGACCGAGCTGCGCGTGTTTGCTTACCGCCTAGCCTTAACGCTGCCGCTGCTGGCCATTGCCGCTTGGTTGTTCGTCAAAAAACGCCACGGCACCTATTGGCCTTTTGTGTGGGGCTTTATCTTCTTCGCCGGCTTTGCGTTCTTTGTGGAGCTGGTGCCCTACCTGCCCAGCTACGGCGGCTATGTGCACTATGCGGTGGGCATCGTGCTGACGGTGCTGATTGGCCGCTATGCCATCCGCGCGCTCAATGCGTATCTAGAGCGACAGCGCCAAGCCGAAGCCCTGCCCGATGCCCAGCGCCGCGAAGAACTCAGCCTGGACATGGCCCTGGCCCGCTTGGGCAAAGGCGTGTGCCCCGGCTGCGAAAGGCCCGTGGACTTAAAAGACCCAGCCATCGATTACTGCCCCCACTGCGGCATTGGCCTGCACCAGCGCTGCCACGCCTGCAACACCCGCAAAAGCGCTTTTGCGCGCTACTGCCACGCCTGCGGCACATCGGCCGAAAGACCTAGCGCCGCACCGGGGTGATGGTGCCGGTCGGCGCAAAACGGCGACAATACCCTCTTTGAACCGAATAGTACATAATTCGGGTCCAATCACAAGAGGAGACAAAACCATGCAAAAGCGTCTGTTCAACCGCGCCTTGGGCGCAGCCACCTTGGCCGTGGCGGGCCTGATGGCCTTGGCACCGGCGGCCCATGCCCAAGTGCAAGAGCGCAACATCAAGCTGGGCATTCAAAACCCCAAGGGCCACCCGATTGAGCTGGGTACGGTGCGGTTTGCCGAACTGCTGGCGCAGCGCTCGGGCGGCAAGCTCAAGGTGCAGGTGTTCCCCGGCGGCCAGCTCGGCAGCGACGTGCAGACACTGACAGCGCTGCAAAGCGGCACGGTGGAAATGAGCATCATGAACAGCGGCATCTTGGCCAGCCAAGTGCGTGACTTCGCGGTGTTTGATTTCCCCTTCATGTTCGCCAACCCGCGTGAAGCCGACGCGGTGGTCGATGGCCCAGTGGGCCAAAAGCTGCACGCCCGCCTGGGTGAGCGCAACTTGGTCGGTGTGGCCTATTGGGAGCTGGGCTTTCGCAACCTGACCAACAGCCGCAAGCCCATCAACACGGTGGAAGACATCGCGGGCCTGAAGCTGCGGGTGATTCCCAACCCCATCAACGTCGATTGGGTGCGCGCCCTGGGCGCCAACCCGACGCCGCTGGCGTTTACCGAGCTGTTTGCCGCCATGGAGCAGCGTGCAGTGGACGGGCAAGAAAACCCACTGTCGGTGATCTTGGCCAACAAGTTTGCTGAAGTGCAAAAGCACTTGGCGCTGACCAACCACCAATACAACCCGCAAAGCTTTTTGGTCAGCAAGCGGCTGTGGGACAGCCTGTCGGCTGAAGAGCGCGGCCTGATCACTGCCGCCGCTGTGGAAGCGGGCCAATACCAACGTCAGGTCAATCGCGAATTGGCCGCGGGCCAATTGGCGGCGCTGCGCCAGGCGGGCATGCAGGTCACTGAGCTGCCGCCAGCCGAGGTGGCCAAGCTGCGTGAACGCATGCAACCGGTGATCGCCAAGCACAGCGAAGGCATCGCCGCCACCGTGCACGAGCTGCAGGCCGAACTGGCCCGCCTGCGCCGTTGAACGCCCGAACGCCTACCGGCCCTGCTGCGCTCAGGGCCGCTTCGCTGGTCGATGCCCGCCACGTGCTGGTGGGGCTCATCGGCGTGGGCATTGGCCCGTCGCTCTCGCCTGCTTTGCATGAAGCGGAAGCGGCAGCGCACGGCCTGCGCCTGCACTACCAGCGCATTGATCTGGACCGCGGCCGCCGCGGCGCCGCCCAGTTGCCTGAGCTGATCGACGCCGCCCGCACCATGGGCTTTGCGGGCTTGAACATCACTTATCCCGTCAAGCAAGCGGTACTGGCCTGCTTGGATGACGTGTGCGACGAAGCGCGTGCGATTGGCGCCGTCAACACGGTGGTGTTTGCGCCCAACGGCCATGCCACCGGCTACAACACCGACGCGTCGGGCTGGCGCTGGGCCTTTGAACGCGAACTGCCCGGCGCTGATTTGTCCGATGTGCTGCTGTTGGGCGCTGGTGGCGCCGGTGCCGCCATTGCCGACAGCCTGATGCGCATGGGCGTGGCGCGCCTGCGCGTGGCCGATAGCGACGCTGCTCAGGCGCAGGCGCTGGTCACTCACCTGCTGCAAACCCACCCACGCGGGCTGGTGGAAGTCAGCCGTGACGTCAACGCCGATGTGCGGCGCGTAACGGGCTTGGTGCATGCCACGCCCACGGGCATGGCCAAACAGCCCGGCCTGCCAGTGGATGCCGCTGCCCTGCACAGCGGCTTGTGGGTCTCAGAGGTGGTGTACTACCCCTTGCGCACCGCGCTCGTGCAAGCCGCAGGCGCCGCAGGTTGCAAGGTCATGCGCGGCGGCGGCATGGCGGTGGGGCAAGCGGTGGGTGCGTTTGAGCGATTTACAGGGTGTATCCCTGATGCGGCGCGGATGCAGGCACACTTTGACTCCCTGGTGCAAGCCTCTGGAGCCTGATGTGTTGAGTCGCATGGACCCTGCCGCGAATGGACTGTCTCGCCGATTGATGTTGGCCGCCCCGATGGCCTGGCTGGCCCTGCCCGCTGGCGCGCAAACGGTCCCCGCGCCGGGCTCTGTGGATGCGGGCGGCGCGGTGTTTGCGCCTACGGTGCAAGTGGGCGGCCAGGCGCTGCGTTTGAACGGTGCGGGCGTGCGCTGGCGCACGGTGGTCAAGGTGTACAGCGCGGGCCTGTATTTGGCGGGCAGCACGCCCGCCCGAACGGCAACCGAAGCGCTACAAGCCCCCGGCCCCAAGCGCATTCACCTGGTTATGCACCGTGAAGTCGACGCCAATGAATTGGGCCGGCTGTTCACGCGCGGCATTGAAGACAACTCTGCCCGCGCCGACATGACCCGCCTGCTGCCTGGCATCTTGCAGTTTGGCGACATCTTCAGCCAAGTGCGGCAGCTCAAGGTGGGTGACACCATCAGTGTGGATTGGCTGCCCGGCACCGGCACCGTGGTGCAGGTGCGCGGCCAGGTGGTGGGCCAGCCCATCCGGGAAGCTGACTTCTACAACGCGTTGCTGCGCATCTGGCTGGGCGACCAACCGGCCGACGCCCGGCTCAAAGACGCATTGCTGCCGCGCCCAAACTGAAACGCGCTCGAGCGCTCAGGTTTCAGGCCCCTGGGGACTCCATCGGCTTGAAGTCGGGGATGACGGCGGTTACTTCAATTTCAACCCGGGCGCGCGGCTCAATCAATGCCACCACTTGCACGGCGGTCATGGCCGGGTAGTGCGCGCCGATGATCTCGCGGTAGACGCGGCCGACGTCTTTTAAGCGGCTTGTGTATTCGTCGCGGCTGACCACGTACCAAGTCATGCGCACGATGTGATCGGGTTGCGCGCCGCCGCTTTGCAACACCGCCACCACATTGCGCAGCGCCTGCGCGGTTTGGTCCACAAAGTCGTCGCTTTCAAACTGGCTGGCAGCGTTCCAGCCGATCTGGCCGGCCACATGCACCGTGGTGCCGCGCGCCAGCATGCCGTTGGCATAACCCTTGGCGGGTGCCCAGCCCTCGGGCTGCAAGGTGGTGTGAAAAGTCATGCCGTGTCTCCCTGTGCGGTGGCGATGTCGCGCAGCCGATAGCGCTGCAGCTTGCCGGTTTCAGTGCGCGGCAGCGTGGCCACAAACTGCACCTGGCGCGGGTATTTGTAGGGCGCGATGGTGGCCTTGACATGGTCTTGCAGCGCGCGCACCAGGGCATCGTCAGCCAGGTGGCCGGGCTTGATCACCACCAGCGCGGTGATGCGCATGCCGCGCTCTTCATCGGGCAGGCCCAGCACGGCACATTCGGCCACGGCGGGGTGTTCCATCAGGGCGGCTTCTACCTCGGGCCCGGCCACGTTGTAGCCCGCAGTGACGATCATGTCGTCGGCACGGGCGCGAAAATGAAACACGCCGTCGGCGTCTTGCACAAAGGCGTCGCCGGGGTAGTTCCAGCCGTCGCGTACGTATTTGGTTTGGCGGGTGTCGTCCAGGTATTTGCAGCCGGTGGGGCCGCGCACCGCCAGCGCGCCCACTTGGCCGCGCGGCAGCTCGGTGCCATCAGGCCCCACCACCCGGGCTTCATAGCCCGGCACCACCCAGCCCAGCGCGCCGTCGGGCAAGGGCCGCCCGGGCTGGCTGCTGATAAAGATGTGAAACATCTCGGTGGCCCCAATGCCGTCCATCATCGCCAGCCCGGTGGCGGCGTGCCAGGCTTGGCGGGTGACCGGTGGCAGGGCTTCACCCGCGCTGACGCTCATGCGCAGCGTGGGCACCGGGTGCTGCGCCAGCAGCGGCAGCATCTGCCGATAGAAAGTGGGCGCGGTGTAGCACACGGTGGCCCCCACGCGGCCAATGGTTTGCAGCAGCAGCGCCGGGGTGTAGCCCTGCGTGGGAAAGTGCACGCTGGCCCCCGCCGCCATGGTGAACATCAGCAGTCCGCCCAGGCCAAAGGTAAAGGCCAGCGGCGGCGTGCCCACCACCACGTCAGACGGCTGCAATTGCAGGCAATGGCGCGGCCACGCAGCGCAGGCCGCCAGTACATCGCGGTGGGTGTGCACGGCGGCCTTGGGCGCGCCGGTGGTGCCGCTGGTAAAGGCCAGCAGGGCAATGTCGTCAGCGGATGTGGGGCAGGGCGGCAGGGCGTCGGTGCCCAGCAGTTCATGCGCGTCCCGCATGCTGAAGGGCTCAATGTGGCGCAGTGGGCTGCCCGGGGCTTGTTGCGCTTGGTGCAGTTCATCCAACCAAGCGCTGTCGCACAGTGCGTGGCTGATCTGGGCGCGATCAATCACGGTGACCAGTTCACGCGCCCGCAGCAGCGGCATGGTGGCCACCGCAATTGCGCCGCAATGCACCACTGCCAACCACGCCAGTGACATGCCCACTGAGTTGGGCCCGCGCAGCAGCACCCGGTTGCCCGGCTGCACACCCAGGCGATGGCGCAGGGTGTGGGCCATGCGCTGCACGCGCTGGTAGGCGTCGGCATAGGTGATGACGCCATCATCTAAACAAAAAAGGCCGCTTGCGCCATGATTTGCTGCGTAAGCAGCTACAAAAAGTGTAGCAACTAGGTTGGCCTGACTCGGCACCTGCTGCTCTGGCAGCGGGTACATCAGTTGCGGCCACTGCGCGGGTGGCGGCAAACGCTCATGCACAAAGCGGTCGGTTTGGGCGGATGGGGCCGTCATGGCGCTACCCCTTTCAACAGCTCGCGGGCAATGATGAGTTGCTGCACTTCGGTGGCCCCTTCATAGATGCGCAGCGAACGGATGTCTCGATACAGCGCCTCTACCCGTGTGCCTACTTTCACGCCCAGGCCACCATGCAGTTGCACCGCCATGTCAATGACGCGCTGGGCGTTCTCGGTAGCGGCCATCTTGGCCATGGCGGCGGCGGCGGTTACTTCAGCCGCGTGGCCGGTGTCGCGCAGCCAGGCGGCGCGGGCGGTGAGCAAGGCGGCGGCGTCCATCAAAGCGGCCATGTCGCCCAGCTTGGCTTGGGTGAGTTGCAGATCAGCCAAGGCCGCGCCGAACATCTTGCGCGCCTTGGCATGCGCCAGTGCTTCAGCCAGCGCCCGGCGGCCCATTCCTAAGGCGGCACCAGCCACCGACGCACGAAAGATATCCAGCGTGCGCATGGCCAGCTTGAAGCCGCCGTTGACCTCGCCCAGCAGCGCCTCAGCGGGCAGGGTGCAGTCTTCCAAAGCCAGCGTGGCCAGGGGGTGTGGGGCCATCACATCAATGCGTTCAGCGATGCGCAGGCCCGGTGCGTCAGCGGGCAGGATGAAAGCGCTCACGCCGCGGCTGCCCGCGCCGGGGTCGGTCTTGGCAAACAGGGTGTAGCCGTGGGCAATGCCGCCGTTGCTAATCCAGGTTTTTTGACCATTGAGCACCCAGCCGCCGGCGCTGCGCACAGCCGTGGTTTGCATGGCGGCCACGTCACTGCCCGCGTCGGGTTCACTGAGCGCAAAGCCCATGATGCGGCGGCCCTGGCCTACATAGGGCAGCCACGCGCCCTGCTGCTGGGGTGTGCCGCCTAAGGTGATAGCGCCACTGCCCAGGCCCTGCATGGCCAGGGCAAAGTCGGCCAGCGGCGAATGGAACGCCAGCGTTTGCCGCAGGACCACCAACGTGCGGCTGTCCAGCTGTTCATGCCACCCGCCGTGCGCGGCGCTGACGCAGCCACGCAGCCAACCCGCATCGCCCAAGGTGCTCACCCAGGCGCGGCAGGCATCGTCCACTTGCTGGCGGCTGCCCATGCCGCCTAAGGCGTGCAGGGCGGCGTCGGGGTGCGGGTGCTGGCGCAGCCAGGCATCCAAGCGCATGGCCAGTTCGCGGTGACTGTCGTCAAACAGCGGCAGCGCCAATTCGTTCAAACGCAAGGCGGGGGCGGTGTGCATGGCCTCAGTCCCCTTCAAACACCGGGGCGCGTTTGGCCGCAAAGGCCTCATACGCACGGTGAAAGTCTTGGGTTTGCATGCAGATGGCTTGGGCCTGGGCTTCGGCTTCGATGGCCTGGTCTAGCGGCATGGCCCACTCTTGCCACAGCATGGTTTTGGTCATGCCGTGGGCAAAGCTGGGGCCAGTGGCGATTTGTTGGGCCAGGGCCTGGGCGGCGCCAAGCACCGACTCAGATGGGTGCAGCGCATTGAAGTAGCCCCAGCTCAGCCCTTCGTCAGACGTCATGGCGCGGCCGGTGTACAGCAGTTCACTGGCGCGTGCGGTGCCAATGGCGCGGGGCAGCAGGCTGCAGGCGCCCATATCGGCACCGGCCAGGCCCACGCGCACAAACAGGTAAGCGGTTTTGGTGCGCGGCGTGCCCAGGCGGATGTCACTGGCCAGCGCCAGCATGGCCCCGGCACCGGCGCACACGCCGTCGATGGCCGCCACGATGGGCTGCGGGCAGGCCCGCATGGCGCGCACCAAGTCACCCGTCATGCGGGTGAAGGCCAAGAGCTCGGGCATGGTCATCTTGGTGAGCGGGCCAATGATTTCGTGCACATCGCCGCCTGAGCAAAAGTTGCCGCCTTCGCCCGCGATGACCACCGCGCGCACATCGCTGGCATACACCAGGGCGCGAAAGCGGTCGCGCAGCTCGGCGTAGCTGTCAAACGTCAGCGGGTTTTTTTTGTCGGGGCGGTTTAAGGTGATGGTGGCCACGCCCTCGGCTGACACCTGCCAGCCAAAGTGCTGGGTGGGCGCGGTGGCCAGGGCTTGCCAGCCCTCGCGCATGGGGTTGGTTGGGGTCAGCGGATGCTTCATGTGGTGTCACCAGAACGGGGCGGGGTGGCATCGGTGCCAATGCCGTCTTTGAGCTTGCCCAGCAAGCGATGCAGCTGAGCCATGTCGCGCTCCGACAAGTTGCCCATGAGTTCGACCACCCAGGCTTCATGCTCAGCGGCCATCTGTGCAAAGGCGGCCCGACCACTGGGGGTGAGGCGCACCAAAAAACTGCGCCGGTCATCGGGCGGGGCGTGGCGCTCGACCAGCCCTTCAGTCACCAATTGGTCGGTGATGCCTGTGACGTTGCCGTTGCTCACCATCAGGCGGCGCGACAGCTCGTTCATCTTCAAACCCTGGGGGCGGCGTTCGAGCTGCGCCATCAAGTCAAAGCGCGGCAAGGTGGTGGCAAAGCGCTCGCGCAGTCGGGCGCGGATTTCGTTCTCAACCCGTGTGGTGGCCGACAACAATCGCAGCCACAGGCGCAGTGCGTCGTGGTGGTCGCTGTGGGCGCGGGTTTCGATGTCCAGCGTTTCGGGCTCTTGCACGGTTTAGCCCTCCAGGGCGCGATTGGCCTGCTCTGCCGCGCTCAGGCCCGCCGCAGCGGCGGCCAGGGTGCGTTCGCGCTCCAGCAGGCGCAGGTGCTGATCACGCCCGCTTAAATATGGCAGCGGCCAGTCGGTGCCGATGCCCATCTTGGCGGCCTCAAACAGCGTCCACGCGGGGTTGGTGAGGTGCGGGCGGCCAATGGCGCACAGGTCGGCACGGCCTGCTGCAATGATGCTGTTGACCTGATCGCCGTCGGTAATCGCGCCCACCGCCATGGTGGCCACGCCCACTTCATTGCGGATGCGGTCGGCAAACGGGGTTTGGTACATGCGGCCATACACCGGGCGGGCGGCGCGGGTGGTTTGGCCGCTGCTGACGTCGATCACATCGGCGCCTGCGGCCTTGAAGAGCGCAGCCAGTTGCACCGCGTCGCTGTCGGTGAGCCCGCCGGGGGCCCAGTCATGCGCGCTGATGCGCACGCTCATGGGCTTGTGCGGGGCCCAAGCCGCACGCATGGCGGCAAACACTTGCAGCGGGTAGCGCGCGCGGTTGGCCAGCGTGCCGCCGAATTCATCAGTGCGGTGATTGGTGAGCGGCGAGATAAAGCTGCTGAGCAAATAGCCGTGCGCGCAATGCAGTTCAAGCCAGTCAAAGCCCGCAGCGTCGGCACGGCGGGTGCTGGCCACAAAGGCGTTTTGCATCTGCGCCATGTCGGCTTTCGTCATGGCCGCAGGCGTCTGATTGCGGGGGCCGTAGGCGATAGCGCTGGCGGCTTGCAGCGGCCAGTTGGGGTGATCGGCCAGCGGTTCGTCCATCTGCTGCCAGCCCAATTGAGTCGAGCCTTTGGGGCCGCTGTGGCCCAGTTGCAGGCCGATGGCGGCGCCGCTGTGTTCGTGAACCGAATTGACGATGCGCGCAAACGCGGCCTGCTGCGCGTCGTTGTACAGGCCAGGGCAGCCAGGGGTGATGCGGCCATCAGCGGTGGGGCTGGTCATTTCCACCATCACCAGCGCGGCCCCGCCCAGGGCGCGGGCGCCCAGGTGCATCAAATGCCAGTCACCCACCACGCCGTCAACCGCCTTGTATTGCGCCATGGGCGACACCACCACCCGGTTGCGCAGGGTAAGGCCGCGCACGGCAAAGGGCAGCAGCATGGGCGGCGGCGCGGGCTTGGTGGAGTCGGCGGCTGACGCGGTGACCACCGCCTGCGCCAGCCACTGCTCATAGCCCTTGAGCCACGCCGCATCACGCAAGCGCAGGTTGTCGTGGCTGATGCGCTGGCTGCGTGTGAGCAGTGAATAGGTGAACTGCGGCGCGTCTAGCCGGCTGTAGCGCTCAATGTTTTCAAACCACTCGGTGCTGTTGCGCGCCGCGTTTTGAATTTTGAGCACTTCGACGCTGCGCAGCGCTTGATATTTGCCCAAAGCGCTATCAATATCGTAGCTATCGTCCGGCTTGGCTGGTGCTGCTAGCAAGGCGTCAGCCAGGTCAATGGCGTCTTCCAAAGCCAGCTTGGTGCCGCTGCCGATAGAAAAGTGCGCGGTGTGCGCGGCGTCGCCCATCAACACCACCGGCACGTGGCGTGCGCCCACCGCCATCTGATGTACCCAGGTGCGGCACACCACCCGGGGGAACTGAATCCAGATGGCCGAGCCGCGCAAATGGCTGGCGTTGCTCAGCAACCGGTTGCCGTTCAAATAGGGTGCAAACAGCCGCTCGCAAAAGGCAATGCCGTCTTCTTGAGACATGGCATCGAGCCCATGGGCGCGCCAGACTTCATCGGGCGTTTCCACAATAAAGGTGCTGCGATCGGGGCTGAACTGGTAGGCGTGCGCCGCAAACCAGCCGTGCTCAGTGCGCTCAAACGCAAAGGTAAACGCATCAAAAGTCTGCGCGGTGCCCAGCCACACAAAGCGGCAGCGGCGGGTGTCGATGTCGGGCGCAAAGTGTTCGGCAAAACGGCTGCGCACGCGGCTGTTGGCACCATCGGCTGCGATCACCAAATCGGCCTGATGCTGCGCGGCAAGCGCCTGCACATCGTCCACATCCTGGCTGTACAGCAGCTTGACGCCCACTGCCACGCAGCGGTCTTGCAAGACCTGCAGCAGCTTGTGCCGCCCAATGCCGCAAAACCCATGGCCACTGGTGCGCACATGCTGGCCGCGGTAGTGCACCAAGATATCGTCCCAGTGGTGAAAGGCGTCGCCAATGGCTTGGGCGCTGGTGGCGTCAGCGCTTTGCAGCCGCGCCAGGGTTTGGTCAGACAACACCACGCCCCAGCCAAAGGTGTCGCCGGCCTTGTTGCGCTCGACCACCGTCACCTGGCACGCAGGCCAGCGCTGGCGCATCAGCAACGCAAAGTAAAGACCCGCCGGGCCGCCGCCCACGCACAGAATGTTCATGCCCACGTCACCTTGGGTGTTGTTTGTGGGCTGAACTGTTTATGTTTAAACGAAATCTGTCAAGTGAGGGGGATTGGACGGCCCGCAATCAGGCCAAGCGCGGTGCCGAGTTGTCCGGAACGTGTGTAGATGGCGCAATGCCCGCCCTGCTAGGCACCAGCCCACCGATTGCGAGCAACGCGGCAGCTACCTGAGGTGCAGCAAAACTGGTACCGCGACCTCTCATGTAGTGCCCACTGCGGCTTGCGTGGCACAACAGGCCCGGATCGCTAGGAGAGTCTTCGCTAGGGGCGAGCCAATTCACGGGTGTCGCCCCGGTTAATGTGCGTACAGGCCCGTCAGCCGAGTAGGCAGCGCGATCTGCGGGCGCCCATCGCTCATGGCCGCCCACCACCACCACCCGTTGCCCACAAGCCGAGCTGACGACACCCCCGCTGCCGGTGACATGTGCCGCTGAACTGATAGCCACCAGGGTCGAGGGCCACATGCGCTGGGGGAACCCGAGGTTTTTGCCGCCCCACTGTGTGTAAACGTCTACTTGGCCGGTGACTCCCTCAGGTCTCGGGCCAAAGTCAAGCGTCCACCGCCCCGCTGCACACCGCACGTCGGCTGCGGCGCTGGTCGGCGGGAGTTGGATGAGTAATTGGGTGTCGGACGTCTGTACCCAGTGCTTGAAGCACCACACCACCGCGAAGTCCGCATCAAGCGGCCCCCTGCCATGCTGCGCCGCCGTGCCGATTTCAATCGTCAGCGAGATTCCGCCGGGCGACACCATTTGAATGGGCCCGGGCGACCACTCGGGCGGCCACCAGACCTCCAGCCAAGAAGGGCTGTCGTTGTCAGGCGGGAGATCCCACGCCAACAGCGCAGCCGGTGGCTGTGCTGTTGGCACATAAGCGCCCGGTTGCTGGCCAAACAAAATCGCCCGGCGCTGAGTTTGGTAGGAATTGCCCGACGCGAACACCACCCAAAGTTCGACACTGCGATCGGCCTTTGCCGAGGCGACCATTTCCTCAACGGCCAGCTCAAACCAGCCCCGCCCGTTGTGGGGCCCCAATTCGCTGCCGTAGTCGACCACCACTGACACCTGCGCACCATTGGGCGCGCAAGCCAACAGGTAACGCAACCCGTCGTAGATGCTGCGCTCGATGCTGCCGCGCGACGGAGCCATGGGCACTGCGCGGGGCAGCTGCACAAAGAGGATCGGTACGGTGTTGGGCACGCCGCGTTGGGCCAAGGCGTCGGCTAACACGCCCAATGCCAGGCATCCGTGGGTGGCGCTGGACTCCATGGCCGGATACTCCGCCAGGCGGTAGCACTCGTCTTCGTCAACCGATGCGCCCGAGGTGGCGGCTGTCACCCAGCGGTCTAAATCGGCCTTCTGCAACTGCCGACCATAGCCAAACCCGGTGGGTACGGTGCCGCTGGTGGCCGCAAACTCCGGTCGGCTGTCTTGGTCCCAGATGGCGGCGATGCGCGTGCCCCCGCTCGAGTCACGCAGCACAGCATGGGCGAAAGGGCAACCGTAATCAATGATGGCCGCGATTTGCGTGTGGGCCAGACGGGGTGGGTGGGCCTGAGTTGTTGGCTCGGCCGCACCCGCCGGCGGAAGACCCCGTGAAGGCTTCACGTCGCTCAAAAAGTGCAGGCTGAGTACGCTTGGCAGATCGTTGAGTTTCAACAGCGTTGCCATCGACACTCTCGCAGTGGCCGCTACCTGCCCGCCGTTTGCCACGGGCTCCAGATGTGCGCTGGTCAGCCGGTTTTCTGGCACTAGGCCCACGATATCGACGATCTCGTTGGTGGATTCGCGCTGCATGACCACCGCGACATCCACCCACCAATGCGGCGACGGACCGTGGTGCCAGTGCGCGAGCCGACTCTGCAGTGCCGCAATGAAATCAGCGTCCAGCTTGTTGGGCCGATTGAGCAATCGCTCAACGGCGCTGTCTAGGTCTTGCATGATGACCCGCTCGCCTAGCTGCGCACCGAAGCACCAAATATCGCTTGGTTCCAGTCGCCCCATTCATCTCTGGCGGCGGCCCACAGTGCGGTCAGCGGCAGGCAACGGTGCAATTGCGGCCAGGCAAATTCACCGGCTACGACCGTGTCGGCGTCTGTCTCAATCCCGGCAAAGGTGCGCCTGGCAATGCCTACCGTGTCGGTGTTGCCGGCTAAGTCACACAGGCCCAGCAAGTAGTCCGCCACGACATGCCCCAGCGCCTGGCCACCCACTTGATCCAAGGGGAAATGCACCCCCGCAACGATTCGGTTGTAGCCAATGCGTTCAGCAAGCCGCATCAGCATTCGACTCAGTGCGTCCCATGCTGGCACGTTGTAGCCGGCAGGGAGCGCTGGCGGCGAAGGCTTAGTCAGCGCACAAAGCACCCGCGATACCACCAAGGCTTCCACCATATGGCCCATCGGCAAGGTGCTGTGGCCCGGCGTGCGAATCATGGGCTGGACTTGCGCGGAGTAGTCGCACGGCCGGGCGCAAGCCAGATGGTGTTTGAACTGAAAGTGAACATGCATCGCCAGCTCGACCGCCACGCCCAATAGCCGCATGGTTGCTGGCGTTTTGTCCCACCCCAGAGGCAGTAGCGCTGCGTAGAAAGCCAGGAAGTTGTCCATCTGCGCCAGGATTTCGTCGGAGCGGTCATCCCGGTGCTTGGCCAAGGCGAGCACCTGAGGGATCTGGCTAACAAATACAGCAAGCGGCGGTCGTGCGATCGACAGGCAGTTCATGCCGCCAATCTTTAGTTCGCACGGACCGGCCGAGTCGGGTGTAGAGACCACCAGCAGGGGCCGCAGCAGATCGTTGAGCATCACATACGGAATCACCGTTGAGTCGGTGCGCGCGAGCCGACTCGCCGTGGGTGCCAAAGCCCTGGCCATTGCCAGCTGGGCAGGGGTGGGCGCTTGGGGCACATGGTCAACCTGCCAAGAGGCCGCGTCGTGGCGCAGTGGTGCCGCTAGATTGGGGCCGTGCTGAACAAAGGTCCAGGCGTCTGCTGAGTCTGATAGCGCGCTGCGCACCTTGTTGACCGCTGCCGTCAGCGCAGCCACAGATAGCCCGCCGGCGCCGCCCCCCGCCCCTCCTCCGGCTCCACCACCAGCGCCACCCCCCGCCCCACCACCAGCGCCGCCTCCGGCACCACCACCAGCACCACCACCGAAAAGCCGAATACCCATTTCAAGCTCCTTTGAGCTGTTGCCGCTGCTGTCACAAGCCCAAAGCGATCAACACCTGGGCGACCCGTTGACGGCCTTGAGACTGAGCGCTCCCCATGGCCAAGTAAGTCTGGGCAGTCAACCCAGGATTGACTCTCAAGATGCGTTGCAAAGTCGCCCGAGCGGGTTCGACTTCGCCGCTCTCGTATTGCGCCAGCATCAACGCTCTAAGTGCGGGCGCATGTTGGGCATCCAGCCGCAAAGCGCGTTGCGCCGCTGCGATCGCCTTTGCATGCTGTGAATCAAATGCCAGGGCTGCAGCCAACACGGTGTCCACGAAACAAGCATGTGGGTCCGTGGGGGACAGCAGCTTGGCGTGCAGCGCATCGGCCACTGACTGCGCGGTATCGCCGTACATCGACGCAGCGACGCTCTTATAGAGCCACGCGTGGTGCTCATTAGGATTGGCTGCCACAGCTGCGTTCAAGTGAGACAAGGCGGCTTGGCCATCGCCAAACAACTGAGCTAACGCATAACCGTATACAGCCAAGGCCAGGGCATTCGTTGGATCCACATCAAGCGCCTTTCGGCACGCATCTTTGGCCAAACCCGCGTCACGGGCAGGGTCGTCGCTCAGTCCACGAATAACGCGCAGCACGTGCCACTTGGCCAACCAGGCGTGCCCATCCGCCAAGCGGCGATGGCGCTCCACCAGCGCCTGAAGAGCCGCGTGCCCGCTCTCAAAATCGGTCGTGCTGGCGCGGTGCATCAGGCCAATGCCGCGCAGCCGCAATGCATAGGCGGGTAGGCTCGGAATCGCTTGGCCCACCAAGGCTGAAAGCGCATGCTCGTCAAGTGCCCTTTGGATGCAAGCTACTGCCGTAGCTATGCCGTCAGAGTCGGCTCGCAGCAAATCGTCGATCTCCACTGGCATGCGTTCGGCAGCAATGACTTCAGCCGTTGTGGCATGGGCAATCTCAAAGCTCAGGGTCGCTTTTTTGCCACCTTCTTGCATCCAGTAGCCGCCCGACACAACGAAGTCGGCACCCAGAAACTCGCCAACTTCTTTGGCTGACAGGGCGCGGTCTCGAAACGCCCGAGTGGACAGCCGCGCGATGAGCTGCAGGCGCCCTGATTGGCACAGCAGTGCATTGATGCCGTCAGCCATCAGGTCACCCAGCGCCACGTGCGCTGCCTCGCCCTGGTGGCATACAAACGGCACCACCGCCAAGGTGGATCTGCTCGTCGGTGGGTGGATGGCATCCGCCATCGGCCTGTCATGCGTTGGCAACGCAAAGGCTATTGCGGGCTCTACCCGAAATGCCTGTACAGGTCTTTCAATGTGCTTGAGGTAGCAGTCGCCCAAATCGACCAGGTGCCCATCGACGGCGTCAACGAGCTGGTCACGTACCGCTGCAGAAACAATGATTTGCCCTGGGCCACCCACGGTGGCCAGGCGAGCGGCCAGGTTTGCGGCGTTGCCGTAGATATCCAAGTCGTCGGCCTGCACATCGCCCGCATGAACGCCAATGCGCAACGACAAATCAATGCCCAGGCTTGCGCCGGAAGCGGCTTGGGCATGGCGCACAAGCGCGAAAGCTGCCACCAAAGCCTGCGATTCATGCGAGAAGGTCAGCATCAATCCGTCACCCAGACTTTTTACCAACGAGCCCTTGGTCCGAGGCAGCACGTCGGCCCGGACCCTGTCCACGAAAGCGCGCCAGCATGCTATGCCACGGACTTCGTCCATCGCCATCTGGCGAACAGACTCCACCCAATCGACCACCAAAATCACCCGACGCTGCGCATGAGCAAAGTCGGCACCTGGCTTAGCACCTGACAACAACGGGTCAAACTGATTCTGCAAAGCCATCTGTAGTGTGGGTGGGGCACCGCGATCCGGCATCCCCATCCTAGATGATGCAGTTTGGGAACAGCACACGCCTTCAATGGCGCAAATCCACCACGGGTGCGTGGCGGGACACCGTCTGTACCCGCCTTGCGATGGCGAGTTGGTGCCGCGTGCCAGCGTGCCCTACAAAGCCCGCGCCGCAAACGTATCGCAAGCCTGCACGCTCCCCGTTTTGAAGCCATTGCCAAACCAGCGCTGGCGCTGGGCGCTGGTGCCGTGGGTGAAGCTGTCGGGCACCACCACGCCGCCTTGGGCGCGTTGCAGGGCGTCGTCGCCGATGCGGGCGGCGGCGTTCAGGGCTTCTTCAATGTCGCCGGCTTCTAGCACCTGGCGCTGGCGCTGCGCGTGGTGCGCCCACACGCCGGCAAAGCAGTCAGCTTGCAGCTCCACCCGCACACTGAGTGCATTGCCTTCGGTGGCGCTTAGGCGGCGGCGGGTTTGGTCCACCCGCTCGCTGATGCCCAGCAGGTTTTGAATGTGGTGGCCCACCTCATGCGCAATCACGTAAGCCTGCGCAAAGTCGCCCGGCGCGCCCAGGCGGTCACGCAGGGTGTCGTAAAAGCCCAGATCGATGTACACCTTGTGGTCAGCTGGGCAATAAAACGGGCCCATGGCTGCCTCACCCGCGCCGCAGCCACCCGTGCTGGTGCGGCCACGGAACAGCACCAAACGCGGCGGCTGATAGCGCTGGCCTGATTGGCTGAACAGCTGGCCCCACACGTCTTCGGTATCGGCCAGCACGGTGGAGATGAAGCGGGCCTGGTGGTCGTCGGCCGGGGGCGCACGGGATGCGGCGGGCGCTTCGATCTGCGCCACCTCACCACCCCCACCGCCGCCCAACACACCCAGCACCGTGAGTGGGTTGATGCCAAAAATCCAGCCCGCCAGCAGCGCAATCACGATGGTGCCCAGGCCAATGCCCCGGCCCCCCACGCGCGGGCGGCCC
>JAAFIY010000083.1 GCA_013297985.1 Comamonadaceae bacterium
CAGGCTGTCGGTGATGTAGGCGTCACCGGGGGCAAGTTCGAGGGCTTTTTGGATGAGTTGCTTGGCCTCAGGCAGGCGCACATTGCGGTCGGCCATGGAATAGCCCAGCGCGTTGTAGGCGTGGTGGTAGTCCGGCCGTGCGGCAATCAAGCCGCGCAGCAGGCGTTCCATTTCGTCATGCCGACCGACCTTTTCAGCCAACATGGCCAGGTCGTACTGCACGTCACTTTCGGGCCCTTCGTTGCGAGCGAACTGCGCCAGCAGGTCATAGGCTTCTTGATACAGCTTGGCGTCGCGCAGCAGTTGCACCTGGGCCAAGCGTTTGGCGCGGGCCTCTTCGGGCGAGCGCTCGGGCAGCGCGGCTAGGAGCGCGCGGGCATCGTTCAGGCGGCCCTGGCGCGCCAGCAGGGACGCACGCCGACTTTGGGCGCTAATGAGTTGATCGGCGTTGTCGATGCGTGACAGCCAATTCTCGGCCGCTGCAAAGTCGCGTCGACGCTCAGCCAGTTGTGCCATCGACAAATAGGCTTGGGCCAGCCCTCGGCCGCGTTCTTCGTTCCGCGGGCGCAGGCCCATCAGCTCGATGTAGCGCTGCAGCGCGGCCTGGGCTGGGTCGTTGCGGGCATCTTGGGTGAGCAGGGTGCCCAGGGCCAGCCAAGCCTCGGCGAAGTCGGGCTGCAGGCGGGTGACGGCTTCGAGTTCGGCCGTGGCTTCGGCATAGCGCAGATCGTCAATGAGTGCGCGGGCGTAGCTAAAGCGCACCTCGGCCTTCGCGGGCTGGCGCTGCAGATAGGCGCGCACCAGCGCTTCGGCGTCTGGCCTGCGCGGCTCCATCAGTTCAAGCGCCAAAAACACCGGGCCTTCAGCGGCGGGGTCGGCCGACATGCCTTGTCGGGCGGCGGCCAGCGCGCCGGATGGGTCTTCTGCGGCCAATCGCAGGCGCCCCAAGGCGCTCCACGCCGGGCCTGCTGTAGCCTGCGCGGCCAGGGCGTCGGCTAAGCCTTCTTGCGCCACGCGAGCGGCGAGCTTCTTGTCAGCGGCGCGCCCCAACAAGCGGGGCAGCACGGCCAGGGTGGCTTCGCGCTGATCGGGTGTTGACAGCGCCAATTGCCTCTTGAGCGGCTCGGCAATATCGGCCACCCGGTCTAGTGCCACCAGCACCTGCAGTTCAAAGCGCACCGGTTCGCGCGACTGCGGGTGCGCTTGGCGCCATGCGCGGCTGGCCTGCAAGGCGGATTCACCCGAACGCCCTTGCAAGGCGATTTCCACCGCGCGCTGGTACAGCTGGGCGTTGCCGGTGCGCCGGGCGGCGTCGAGCATCAGCGCAAAGGCGGCGGTGGGCTCACCTGCACGCATTTGCATTTCGCTGATGAGCAGTTGGTACATCAGCTCGCCATCCAGCCCGGGCAAGGCGTTGGGGCTGGCGGGGACAGCGTTGCGGTTGTTACTGCTTTGGGCGTACGCCCCGGCGGATGCAAGGCTCAGCGCAGCGGCTAGCCCCAGCGCCCAGGCACCCGACCAAGTGCCGCGGGGCAAACCAAACAGCGCTTGCGGGCGGCTCGCGGGCCCAGACGGAGCCGGTGCAAATATAGGCATCGGGCCATGATAATCCAGCCCTTTTTCTCCACCCCCAACTGCGCCGCAAGGCCGCACCCCGCACATGCCTGAGCTGCCCGAAGTGGAGGTGACCCGACTGAGCTTGCAGGGGCGTTTGACAGGCGCCCGCATCCAGGCCCTGCGCCTGGGCAAGCCGCTGCGCTGGCCCCTTGGGGTCGACCCCTCGGCGCTGGCGCAAAGGCAAGTGCAGACCTTGGCCAGGCGCGGCAAATACCTGCTTCTGCATTTGGACGATGGCGCAGTGCTTCTGCTGCACCTGGGCATGTCGGGCAGCTTGAGCCTGGTGCAGCCCGACCATCCCCCAGGGCCGCACGACCACATGGATCTGCTCACCGACCGTGGCGTGCTGCGCTTGCACGATCCACGCCGCTTTGGCGCGGTGGTGTGGGCTGCCAGTTTGCAATCGCCCGCCGCCGCCAAACTACTAGGCGGTTTGGGTGTTGAGCCGCTAGAAGACAGCTTTGCGCCACAGATGTTTCATGCGGCGCTGAAAAGTCGGCGCTCGCCGATCAAACAGGTGCTGCTCGCGGGCGATATCGTGGTGGGGGTGGGCAATATTTATGCGTCTGAGGCGCTGTTTCGTGCGGGCATTCGGCCCACCACCCGGGCGCACACCTTGTCGCTGCTGCGGGTCACCCGGCTGCACGATGCGGTGCGGCAGGTACTGGCGCAAGCCGTGGCGCTTGGCGGCAGCACCTTGCGCGACTTTACCGATGCGCACGGCGTGGGCGGGCTGTTCCAAGCCCAAGCCATGGTGTATGACCGCCTGGGTGAACCTTGCCGCATTTGCGCCACACCCATCCGGCGCATGGTGCAGGGCCAGCGCGCCACTTATTTTTGTGTGCAATGTCAGAAAAGGTGACAGCCGGGCGCCGCGCTCCGCAAGGCCAGGGTGCAAGGCCGTACAGTGCCATCTGTGAGTCCTCCATTTGAAGCCCATCTAGACCAGCACAGCGCTTGGCGGCGCGAGCTGTCATTGCGCCTGAAGCTGCTGGGCGAATGGCTCGCTGAGCAGCAGCTAGACAACCCCGCCCGCATGGAGCGGCTGCGGCGGCTAGAAGCCCAAACCCGCTCTGATCGTGTGCACGTGGCCTTTGTGGCTGAGTTCTCGCGCGGCAAATCCGAGCTGATCAACGCGATCTTTTTTGCCCACTATGGTCGGCGCATCATGCCCGCCAGCCCAGGGCGCACCACCATGTGCCCGACCGAGCTCTATTACGAGCCGGGCACGCCGCCGTGTTTGCGGCTGCTGAGCGTGCACACCCGGCGCGACAGCGCGTCGCTGGCCGATTGGCGGCGCGACATGGTGGCCTGGGAAAAACACGATCTAAAGCCGCAAGACCCCAGCCAAATGGCGCAGGTCTTGCAAAAAGTCACTGAGGTCGATGCGGTCAGTTTGGATGACGCCCGCGCCCTGGGGTTTTGGGACGACACCCATCCCGACGGCAACCCCACACCGCTGTCCGACGGCCGGGTGGAAATCCCCCGCTGGCGACACGCCCTCATCACCTTGTCGCACCCCTTGCTTAAGCAGGGGCTGGTGATTCTTGATACGCCGGGCCTCAACGCCGTGGGGGTGGAGCCCGAACTCACCATCAACCTGATTGGCCAGGCCGATGCAGTGGTGTTTATCTTGGCGGCCGACGCGGGCGTGACGCGGTCGGATTTAGACATCTGGCGCAACCATGTGGCCCACGACGCGCAGGGCACCGTCGACCCCGCTACTCGGCTGGTGGTGCTCAACAAAATTGACACCCTGTGGCACGGCGTGGACAGCGCGGAAACGGTCGAAGACCAATTGCAACGCCAAGTGGCCGACTGTGCCAGGGTGCTGGACATCAGTGCCGACCGGGTGCTGGCGGTGTCGGCGCAAAAGGGATTGGTCGCCAAAATTGATCGCAACCAGGCCCTGTTGGAGTCCAGCCGTCTGGGCAAACTGGAATCGGCCTTGGGGGAAGGCTTGCTGGCCGCGCGCCAGCGCATCTTGCGCGCTGCCGTGTCGCGCGGCATGGGTGAATTGCGCGCCGATGTCAGCACCGCCTTGCACGGGCAGCGGCGCGAGTTAAGCGAACAACTCGTCGAGCTGCGCGGCCTGCGCGGCAAGAACACCCAGGTGGTCAATGCCATGCGCGGCCGCATCCAGCGCGAATGGACGGAGTTTGAGCCCTGCGAGCCGCGCATTCAGGCGCTGCGCACCATCTACGTCAAAGAGATGAAAGAGCTCTACCGCCGCTTGGGCAAAAGCGCATTGGAAGCCGAAATGCGCGACCTGCTGGTGGCCCTGGCGCAGCAGGGTGTCAAGCTCGGTTTGAAGCGGGTGTACAGCGACGCGTTTGAACGTCTGCGCCAGCGCTTGGCGGCGGTTGATAAAGGCTGCACTGAACTGCTCACCATGTTGGCCGCCAGCTACCGGCAACTCAACACCGAGTTTGGTTTTTCGTTGCAAGCGCCCGATGGGCCAGCGCTGGCCTTGGCGGTGCGCGATCTGTCGGCCATTGAAGCTGCGCACCTGAAGTATTTGGGCCTGGGCCACACCTTGCGGCTGGCGCAGGCCGACTTTGCGCGCCGCTTGGTCAACACCCTGCAAGACCGCGTGCGGCAGGTGTACGACGGCGCTCAAGCAGAGCTGGACATTTGGAGCAAAAACACCCTGGCCCAGTTGGATGCCCACTACCAAGACCGCCGACAGGGCTTTGAACGCCGTCTGCAAGCCATTGACCGCATCCGCGACGCCACCACCGGGCTCGATGAGCGGCTGGCCGCCCTGGACGCCGAAGATGCGGCCCTGTCTACCCGCGAGCAGCGCCTGGCCGATCTCACTCGGCGCATGACGGATGACGCTGCTGCTTCACCCGCTTGATCCAGGCTTGCTACTGTTTTTGTAGCTGGTTCGGCCCATCTATCAAGCGCAAGAGGCTGTTTTGTTGTCATTCGCAGATCGCTTGCTGGCTTGGCAGCGCGCCCACGGCCGACACGACTTACCGTGGATTGGCCAGCCTGATGCGCCGCGTGACCCCTACCGCGTCTGGCTGTCAGAAGTGATGCTGCAGCAAACCCAAGTAGCCACGGTGCGTGACTACTTCTATCGCTTTGTGCAGCGCCTGCCCGACGTGCCCGCCTTGGCCGCAGCGCCCTTGGACGATGTGCTCGCGCTGTGGAGCGGCTTGGGCTACTACAGCCGGGCGCGCAATCTGCACCGCTGCGCGCAGGTGCTGATGGCGCAGCATGGCGGGCGGTTTCCCGCCACTGCGGCTGAGTTAGAGCAACTGCCCGGCATTGGCCCGAGCACCGCAGCAGCCATTGCCGCTTTTTGCTTTGGCCAGCGGGTGTCGATTTTGGACGGTAATGTGCAGCGCCTGGTGGGGCGCTGGCTGGCCTTTGATGCGGACTTGGCCCAGGCGCGTGCAGTGGCGCAACTGCGCGCACAAGCCCAGGCGCTGCTGCCCACCCGTGCGAGCGACATGCCCGCTTACACCCAAGGCCTGATGGACTTGGGTGCCACCGTGTGCACGCCGCGTCAGCCGCAATGCGGCGCCTGCCCGGTGGCTGCGGACTGCCAAGCCAAGGCCAGCGGAGAACCCGCCCGATGGCCTATCAAAACCCGGCGCGTATCGCGTAAAAGTGCGCGTTGGTGGCTGCTGTGGGCCCAACGCAGCGACGGCGCGGTATGGCTGCAGCGCCGCCCCGACCAAGGCATCTGGGCGGGGCTGTGGTGTTGGCCAATGTTTGATAGCGAATCGGCCGCATGCGCCGATTTAACGCCGCAAGCAGCTACAAAAGTGATAGCGCTACAGCCCTTGCTGCATGTACTGACGCACCGCGACTGGTGGCTGCATCCGCTACAGGTGAAGCTACCGCTGCGCGCCCGTGGGCCAGGCGATGGGCAATGGGTGGCTGCATCCGACTGGCCTGCCCTGGCCTTGCCCGCGCCAGTGCGCAAACTGCTGGTGGCGGCGGGCTAGCGGCTGGCAAGCCGCGCTCGCTTTAGCCGCCGCCTAGGCTTTGGCGATCCAGCTCGCGATGGCGGCAGATGGCTTGCCAGTCTGGGGCAAAGGCCAGGGCCAATTGCTCAGCCAGATACACCGATCGGTGCTGCCCACCGGTGCAGCCAATGGCCACCGTCACATAGCTGCGGTGGTTGGCGGCCAGTTCGGGCAGCCATTGGCGCACGAAGCTGCTGATGTCGCCTTGCATCTTTTGCACCGCAGGCTGCGCCAGCAAAAACTGAGCGACTGCGGCGTCGCGCCCCGTTAGGTGGCGCAGGGCCGGGTCATAGTGGGGATTGGGCAGCATGCGCACATCAAACACATAGTCGGCATCCAGCGGAATACCGCGTTTGAAGGCAAAGGATTCAAATACCAAGGTGAGGCCCGCCGCCCTGGGCTGGCCGTCTTGCACCAGCGCTTTCAGATGCTGCTGCAACTGCGCGGCTTGAATCAGACCGGTGTCGATGACATGAGCTTGGTCGCGCAAATCAGCTAGCAACTGGCGTTCCATCTCGATGGCTTCAGTCAGCGCGCGACGGGTGTCGCCACCGCCCCCATCGGCCGGGGACAAGGGGTGGCGGCGCCGGGTTTCGGAATAGCGGCGCACCAAGGTGTCGGTGTGGGCATCCAGAAACACCGGCTGCACCTCGATCCCGTTGCGCCGCGCTTCGGCCAAGCGGGCCGGCACATCGGGCAGGCCTTTGCCGCTGCGCACGTCAACCGCCACCGCTAAGCGCGTCACCCCGCGCTGGTGCTGCAGGGCGACCAGAGCGGGCAACAACTCCGGTGGCAGGTTGTCCACACAGTAAAAGCCGCTGTCTTCCAGCGCGTGCAAGGCCACTGTTTTGCCGGAGCCCGACATGCCGGTGACCACCACCAGACGCATGCTGGGCGCTGGGGGCGCAGCGCTCATGCAGAGCCTCGGCGCGGGGTGCCCGCCGCGCTCAGCAGCGCCTGGGCGTGGGCCAGTCGGGTATCAC
The DNA here is from genome assembly GCA_013297985.1 of Comamonadaceae bacterium. Taxonomy (GTDB): domain Bacteria; phylum Pseudomonadota; class Gammaproteobacteria; order Burkholderiales; family Burkholderiaceae_C; genus JAAFIY01. Next base: position 6,584 of record JAAFIY010000083.1, read on the forward strand.
CCGGCGTGCCCGCGCCGCCCAGCATGCGAGCCACTTCGGCTGTGCGCGCGTCGGGCGCCAGCACCTGCACTCGGCTGAGCGTGCGGCCCTGCGCGGCTGCCTTGCTGACGCGCCAGTGCTGCTGCGCACAGGCCGCCACCTGCGGCAAATGGGTGACGGCCAGCACCTGAAAGCGCTGGCCCACTTCGCTCAGCAAGCGGCCAACGGTGTCGCCCACTTCTCCGCCGACACCGGCATCGATTTCGTCAAATAGCAGGGTGTGCACATCGCCCGCAGAGCCGTGCGTGACCACGGCCAGTGCCAGGGCCAAACGCGAGAGTTCACCGCCAGAGGCCACCTTGGCCAGCGGCCGCGGGGTGCTGCCGCGATGCCCCGCCACCAGCAGAGTCACCATGTCGGCCCCGTGCGGGCCGGGATCTGCCGGGGCCAAAGCGACCTCAAATCGGCCGCCGCCCATGCCCAGGCCTTGCATCGCTTGGGTGACCCGGGCCGCCAACTTGGGCGCTGTTTGCTGGCGGGCGGCGCGCACCTGGTCGGCCAGCGCTTGCCACTGCTGCTGCGCAGCCTGCGCTTGGGCCTGTAGCGCGCTGCGGTCGCGTGACGCCATCAGCGCCGCGAGATCAGCGCGCCATTTTTCAAGCTGGGCGGCCAGCTCTTCAGGTGCAAGGCGGTAGCGCCGTGCCAATGCGATCCACTGGGCCAGGCGGTTGTCGAGCTGACCCAAGCGTTCAGGGTCGGGGCTGGTGCGCTGCAGCCAGTGGCCCAGGGTATGAGCGGCGTCGCTGGCTTGGGCCAGTGCGTCGACCAGCACCTGGGCGGGCGCCAGCAAATCGGGCGCCAAGCGTTCAGTGTGGGCCAACAGTTGTTGGGCGCGGCTTAGGCCAGTGAGCGCGCCGTGTTCGTCGTCATTGAGAAGCTGCAAGGCCTGCTCAGCCGTGTCAATGAGGGCTTGGGCGTGGGTGAGGCGGCTGTGTTCGGTTTGCAGCTCGGGCCATTCATGCGCACCGGGGCCGAGTTTGGTGACTTCGTCAATTTGCCATTGCAGGCGTTCGCGTTCGCGTTCGAGGGTTTCGCGTTCGGCGTCGGCACGGGCCAGGGCCTGCGTGGCGGCTCGCCATGCCTGCCAGTGCAGCGCCAGTTGGGCCCACACCGCAGAGCTGACGGAGGTTTGCGAGTCCAGCACCTGGCGCGCGGCTGTGGCTTCAGTCAGGCGTTGCCAAGCATGCTGGCCATGAATGGCCACCAGCTCGGTGGCGGCTTCGCGCAGTTGGGTGGCGGTGGCAGGGCTGCCGTTGATCCAAGCGCGGCTTTTGCCCGCGCTGTCCACCACGCGGCGTAGCAGCAGGGTGTCGTCTGCCGCAAAGCCGGCGTCGTCCAGCCAGCGCTGCAAGGCTGCCGGGGTGTCAAATTCAGCTGCGACGTCGGTACGTTCTGCGCCTTCGCGCACCACGCCTGCGTCAGCACGGGCGCCCAGCACCAACTGCAGGGCGTCAATCAGGATGGATTTGCCTGCGCCGGTTTCGCCGGTAAGAACGGTAAAGCCGTCTTGAACCTCGAGTTCAAGCTCATCGACCAATACAAAGTCACGCAGGGTGAGGCGGCGCAGGGCCATGGTGGGCAGTCAAACTGAAAAAGTCGCAGCAGCGCCAGGGATGTGGCGCCGCGAATTGGATCATCTACGCGGCGCCATCGTTCCATCGCAACTTGCGGCGCAGTGTGTCAAAGTAGCTCCAGCCGCGCGGGTGCAAAAAGCGTGCATGGTGGCGCGAACGGCGTACCGAGACCCGGTCGCCATGCATCAGTGAAGCCAGTGACTGCATGTCAAAGTTGGCACTGGCGTCGCGCCCGGCCACGAGCACCAGGGCTACTTCGCAGGTGTCAGGCAGCACGATGGGGCGGTTGCTTAAGGTATGCGGGGCAATGGGCACGAGCACCCAGCCGGCCGCAGAAGGGTGCAGCAAGGGCCCGCCCGCCGAAAGGGAATACGCGGTGGAGCCGGTGGGAGTGGCCACGATCAGGCCGTCGCAGCGCTGATTGGCCACAAAGTGCCCGTCTACTTCGACCCGCAGCTCCACCATGCCCGATGTAGCGCCTCGGTTAACGACCACGTCGTTCATGGCCAGGGTGTCAAAGACGCATTCGTTTTCGCGCAGCACGCGGCTGTGCATGAGGCTGCGGCGTTCTTCATCGAACTGCCCGGCCAGCATGGGGCCCAGGGTTTCACGAAAGCTGCCAAACGCAATGTCGGTGATAAAGCCCAGCCGCCCCTGGTTGATGCCAATCAAGGGCACGCCATAGGGCGCCAGCCGACGACCCACGCCCAGCATGGTGCCGTCGCCGCCCACCACCAGGCACAGGTTGCACTGCGCGCCGATTTCGTCAACGGTGAGGCTGGGCCAGCCCGTGATGTCGGTGTTGAGCACCGTGTCGCGCTCAATCGACACGGCACAACCTTGCTGCTGCAAGAACTCGGCAATCTCTTGCAAGGGCTGCCGGGCCGCGCTGGCGCCCCCGCCCGCGCTGGGGGTGTGGTACTTTCCAACCAAGGCGACGTGGGCAAAGTGGGGCTTCACGCCGTGATTAGAGCATCGTTGTTCTGGGCCGCAGAGCGGGCCTGTTTTGCGTTTAGATGACCATGCTGGACGACCGATCCAAGTTGCTGCTGAAAACCCTGGTGGAGCGATACATCGCCGATGGCCAGCCAGTGGGCTCGCGCACCTTGTCCAAAGCCAGCGGGCTGGAGTTGTCGGCCGCCACCATCCGCAATGTGATGGCCGATTTAGAAGAGCTGGGGCTGATCGCATCGCCCCACACCTCAGCGGGCCGGGTGCCCACCGCGCTGGGCTACCGCTTTTTTGTAGACAGCATGCTCACGGTGCAGCGCGAGGTGCTGCAAGCGCCGGGCTCCAGCGGGCCGCTGGGCACTGAACTGCAAAGCCGCGCGCCCATGCTCACCCAAGATGCGCCGCAAAAAGTGATTGCCCAGGCCGCGCAAATGCTGTCAAGCCTGAGCCAATTTGTGGGCGTGGTGGTGGCGCCGCGGCGCAGCAGCGTGTTTCGGCACATTGAGTTTTTGCGGCTGTCCACCCGGCGGGTATTGGTGATCATTGTGTCGCCCGAGGGCGATGTGCAAAACCGCGTGGTGCTCACTGAAGACGATCATTCGCAAGACCAGTTGATTCAAGCAGCCAACTACCTCAACGCGCACTTCATTGGCTTGGACATGGACCATGTGCGCGAAAGGCTGCGCGGCGAGATTGAACAGTTGCGCGGTGAAATCGCCCGCTTGATGCAAACCGCAGTAAACGTCAGTGGCGAGGTGCTGCAGCAAGACCAAGACGACGTGGTCATCGTGGGCGAGCGCAACCTGCTGCAGGTGAGCGACTTTTCCAACAACATGGACCATCTTCGCCAAGCCTTTGGCTTGTTTGAACAAAAGGCGCAGATCGCCCGCTTGCTTGATTTTTCCGTCCGCGCCGATGGGGTGCACATCTTTATTGGCGGCGAAAGCGGCGTGGTGCCCATGCAAGAGCTGAGCGTAGTGAGCGCACCTTATGAAGTGGATGGCCACGTGGTGGGCACACTGGGCGTAATTGGTCCCACCCGCATGCCCTATGACCGCATGATTCAGATCGTGGATGTGACTTCGCGGCTGGTCAGCCATGCTTTAAGCCAAAGCCGCTGAGCGCGGCCTGCCTAGAATCACTCGGGTTCGGGCCGCCAGTGCGACTGTGGCGGCGCCGTCTTGAGCGGGGCGTTAGCTCAGTTGGTCAGAGCAGGGGACTCATAATCCCTTGGTCGCTGGTTCGAGCCCAGCACGCCCTACCCCTTTTTCCCCCCCCTGCCCTCAGGCGCTGTGGCCCGCTGCATCCCAATGATTCAGCGGGTTTCTAACTTTTGGGCCTCTACCGCTGGTAAATAGGGCGTAAGCAGCTATAAAAAAAGTAGCGAATGCTTACAACAGGTCACATTGCGCTTCTATACTCAATTGTTGATTGGCGGTTGGGCGCTGCGCGATGCCACCAAGCGCAGCGGTGGTGGTTTTGTGGCGGGCTTTTGGGTTTTGAAGTCTTGGCATGACGGATTCAGCAACTGATTTGACCGGCAATGGCCCTTCTGCGGTGGCTGATGCGGCGGCTGCGGCGACGGGGTCCCCATCGGCGCCTGGGTCAGCGTCGACCTCGGCGAATGCCGCCGATCCGCTGCTAGATAGCCTGCTGGTTGTGGTGCGCAGCCATGGTTTGGCCCTGACCCGCGACGGCGCCATGGCCGGCCTGCCTGCAGTAGACGGCCGATTGACCCCCACGCTGTTTGAGCGCGCGGCCAAGCGCGCAGGGCTCACCAGCCGGGTGATGCGCCAAAAAATAAGCCAGATCAACACCGTATTGCTGCCAGCGGTTCTGCTGCTCAAAGACAACCAGGCCTGCGTGCTGCTGGGTGTGAGCGCCGACGGCAAAGAAGCCGAGCTGGTGTTTCCTGAACTGGGCGAATCCCCGGTGTTGATGGCCATTTCAGAGTTGGAGCCGCGCTATCTGGGCAGCGTGATTTATGCGCGCCCCGAAGTGCGCTTTGACGCCCGCAGCCCGGTGGTGCGCGAAGGGCGGCACAACCATTGGTTTTGGGGCGTGATTGCCGAAAACAGCCGCCTGTACCGCGACGTGCTGATGGCCGCATTCGTGGCCAACATGTTTGCGCTGGCCATGCCGCTGTTTTCCATGAACGTGTATGACCGCGTGGTGCCCAACAACGCGGTTGAAACCCTGTGGGCGTTGGCGATTGGCTTGATCATCATGCTGGCCGGTGACTTGTTGCTGCGCACCTTGCGCGGCTACTTTGTGGACCTGGCCAGCGCGCGGGCCGATGTGAAGCTGTCGGCTTTCATCATGGAGCGGGTGTTGGGCATGCGCATGGAGCAGCGCCCTGCGTCCGCCGGCTCGTTTGCCAGCAACTTGCGCGCGTTTGAGTCGGTGCGCGATTTCATTGGCTCGGCCACGGTGGTGGCCTTCATTGATTTGCCTTTTGCGCTGATCTTCTTTGTGGTGATCGTCTGGATCGCCCCGCCCATGATCTGGCCGCTGCTGGTGGGTGTGTTGGTGATGCTCCTGTATGCGTTGGCCGTGCAGGGCCGCATGCACGCCCTGAGTGAGACCACCTACCGCGCCAGCGCACAGCGCAATGCCACGCTGATTGAGGCGCTGGTGGGTTTTGAGACGGTCAAGGCCATGTCGGCCGAATCGCCCTTGCAGCGCCGCTGGGAGAAATCCGCGGCGCTCTTGGCCCATGTGGGCAGCCAGTTGCGGCTGCTGTCGGCTACAGCCAGCAACACGTCGGCCTTTGTGCAGCAGACCATCAACATGGCGATGATCATCGCGGGGGTGTATTTGATTTCGGAGCGCCAGCTCACCATGGGCGGCCTGATTGCCTGCACCATGCTGGCTGGCCGTGCCATGGCGCCGGTGGGGCAGGTGGCGGCCCTTTTGGTGCAGTACCACACCGCCAGCACCGCGTTGAAATCACTCAACGACATGATGAAGCAAGAGGTAGAGCGGCCCGATGACGCCAACTTCATCAGCCGAGGCCAATTGCAGGGCGAAATTGAGTTTCGCGATGTGAGCTTTCACTACCCCAACTCCAAGGCCAATTCGCTGCGCGGGGTGAGCTTCAAGATCACCCCAGGCGAAAAGGTGGCGGTGTTGGGTCGCATTGGCTCTGGCAAGAGCACGATGCAAAAGCTCATCTTGGGCCTGTACCGGCCCACGGGTGGCGCCGTGCTGATTGACGGCGTGGACGTGCGCCAGCTCGACCCTGCCGAAATGCGCCGCCAAATTGGCTACGTGCAGCAAGACGTGATGCTGTTTTATGGCACTTTGCGCGAAAACATCACCTTGGCTGCGCCCTTTGCCGAAGACGCCGATGTGATTCGCGCCACCGAGATTGGCGGCATCTTGCCGATGGTGAACGCCCACCCGCAGGGCTTTGACATGGTGGTGGGCGAGCGCGGAGAAAGTTTGTCTGGAGGCCAGCGCCAAGGCGTAGCGATTGCCCGCGCTGTGATTCAAGACCCGCCGATTTTGCTGCTGGACGAACCCACTTCATCGATGGACGCCAGCAGCGAAGAAGACATCAAAGCCAGGCTGACCGCCGCCTCACCCGGCAAAACCATCGTGCTGGTGAGTCACCGTACCTCGCTGTTGACCATGGTGGATCGCATCATCGTGATGGACAACGGCCGCATCGTCGCAGACGGTCCGAAGGATCAGGTCATCAATGCCCTGCGGCAAGGCCGCATCGGCAAGGCCACCTGAGGAGGCACACCCACCATGGCAGAACTCGGACAAAAGTCGTTTGAGCGGATGGGCAAGGTCGCCGCTGCGGGGTCTAAGGTTGCTGACCCGGTCTTTGGGCGTTTGGTAGAGCGCCTAACCCGGGTGAATCACCGCGACAACCTGGACTGGGCTGGCGAAGCCGAAGCGGCACGCTTGGCGCAAGAGCCGGTGCGCGCCCGCATGATTTTGCGCCTGGCGGTGTTGTTCTTCATTGGCATCGTGGTGTGGGCGGCCTACGCTGAGGTCGATGAAGTCACCCGTGGCGACGCCCGAGTGGTGCCCTCGACCCAATTGCAGATCGTGCAGTCTGTGGACGGTGGGGTGGTGGAAGAGCTGCTGGTGCGTGAAGGCGACATCGTTGAAGCCGACCAGGTGTTGGTGCGCATTGACCCCACCCGTTTTGTGTCCAGCGCCGGTGAAACCAATGCCACCGTGGTGGCTCTGCAGGCTAAGGCGGCCCGGCTAGAGGCATTGACGCGCGGCACTTCGTTCAACCCGTCCATCGATTTGATTCGCGCGGCGCCTGACATCGTGGCCAATGAGCAGCGCTTGTACGAAAGCCGCCGGGCTGAGCTATCCGCGCAGCTCAATATCTCGCAGCAGCAACTGTCACAGCGCCAGCAAGAGCTGGGCGAAATGAAGGCGCGGCAGACCCAGGCCGAACGCGGGCTGGCCTTGACCGAGCAAGAGCTCAACGCTACTCGGCCGCTGATGCGAACCGGCGCTGTGTCAGAAGTGGAAGTGCTGCGGCTTGAGCGCGACGTGTCGCGCTTAAGGGGCGAGCGTGATCAGGCCACCGCCCAGATTGCGCGGGTGCAAGCTGCCATTCAAGAAGCCACGCGCCGCATTGAAGAGGTGGAGCTGACCGCGCGTAACCAGATGCGCACGGAGCTCAATGAGACCATCGGCCGCATGAGCGCGCTGCGCCAGAGCAGCCGGGCCTTGCAAGACAAGGTGCGCAAAGCCGAAGTGCGAGCGCCGGTGCGCGGCACCGTCAAGCGCTTGCTGGTCAACACGGTGGGCGGCGTAGTGCAGCCGGGCAAAGAGGTGGTCGAGATCGTCCCGCTGGACGACACCCTGATTCTTGAAGCACAAATCAACCCACGCGACATCGGCTTCTTGACCCCGCAGCAAGCGGCTGTGGTGAAGTTCACCGCCTATGACTTTGCCATTTACGGCGGTTTGACGGCCAAGGTCATCAGCATTCGGCCTGACTCGGTGGTAGACGAAAAAGGCAACGCGGCGTACTTAGTGCGCGTCAAGACCGACCAGCCCAAATTGCGCGATGACCTGCCGATCATTCCGGGCATGGTGGCGCAGGTGGATATCCTCACCGGCAAGAAAACGGTGCTGTCGTATTTGCTCAAACCCGTCCTGCGCGCCAAGGCCAACGCCTTGAGCGAGCGTTGAGCCATGGCGCTGGCCATCGTCAAGTTCAGTTCGTACCTGTGTGGGGTGGGTGGAGTCTCGGTGCCCGTCTCGGCACTGTGTGTTGGCACCGCGTCCCACTGACTGTCGATCAACGAGTAGCCCATGGCCCATTTGCTTGTCACTCAACGTTCACTGCAGCCCAAGCAACAACCGGCTTTGCAGCGCTGGTGTGAAGCGTTTGCCGCAGGGCGTTCTGTGACGCCTGCGCAAGCCACGCAGTCGGCCACTGCTGCCGACGTGTTGTGGCTGATGACGACTGAAACCGATTGGCAGTCGCCGCTGCAGGCTGTGGCGGCTTTGCCTGTGGGCCTGCGCGTGGTGGTGATGTCACCCGCGCCAGACACCAGCGAAGGCGCCAAAGCGCTGAATTTGGGCGCCAAGGGCTACGTGCACTTGTACAGCTCTGTAGATTTGTTCACCCAAGTCTCGTTGGTGGTGGATAACGGCGGCCTTTGGGTGGGGCCCGAGTTGATGCAGCGATTGGTTGCGGCGACGCGCCAGCTCATCACCCCAGGGGCTTTGGCTCGCCGCGGTTTGGTGGCGGTGAACCCCAACGGAGCTGACAGCAGCCCTAACCCCGCCCCGGCACCCAAAGCTGCGCCTATGGGGCTGACCGCGCTGGCGGCGGCTGGCCTGTCGCTGCGCGAGGCCGAGGTGGCTCTGGCGGTGGCCGATGGGCTGTCTAACCGCGAGGTGGCGGCCAAGCTGGAGATCACCGAGCGCACCGTCAAGGCGCATTTGAGTGCCGCTTTTGAAAAAATGGGTGTGCGCGATCGCCTGCAACTGGTGTTGCGGGTTTCGGGCCCGCGCGCCTGATCAGCAGGGTCAAGCGCGTGGCCGTCGTCTACATCCAACGCGATGCGCAGCAGCAAATTAGTGCGCTGCGCCGCGATTTGCCCCCTGTGGGTCAAGAAGCGTACTGGCACGCCATTGAATCCCAGCAGCCCGAGGTGTTGGCGTTTCTTCAAGCCGTGGGGCCTGAGATCGAAAACCCCTTGGCTTCCACCGATCTGGGTTTGGCCCGGGTCACTGAAGACCTGATCGATCTGCTGATCGATCAAGGGCTGATCCGATTCACCGACCTGCCAGAGGGCGCCCAAGCCAAGCTCATGGAGCGCCGCACGAGGCGCGCCAGCTTGAACCGGCTGTCGTTGCTAGAGAGCGACGGCGACGCCGATCCTGCGCAACTGCCCTGACGCGGCCAGGCCAGTCTTTAACGGCTAGGCCGATCGGTTGGCAAAAATGGCAATTGGCCGGGTGGCGATCTGTTGACTGGGCACCGTTCAGCGCCATAGCGCCATCGTTTGCTATCAAAACAATAGCTAATTGCGCTGTTTTGAAGGGCGAAACAGCCCTTTTTTCTGTTTGTTGGTATTGCTAGCTGACTCGGCCGCACCACGCAGGGTGTGAACTTGCTCACGCTGGGCGCCCTATTGATGGGTCTCCTACCTGAATTGTCCTTTGGGCCAATTCACCAGCCCGTGCATCTGCATTAGCCTCCTGCTCTGTCACAAATCCTTACTGGGTTTGCCGCGCCTTTTCGCAGTTGTTTCCAGCTCATTTATTGGAGTACTTCCATGGCTGAAGCCAAAGTTGTTGCCACCGTCGCCGCTGTCACCGGCTCTTCGGGTACTTGCATGATTCAAGGCAAACCGTACAACGGTCGCCTGTTTGCGCAGATGCCGGACGGCAATGTGCGCGAAGTCAAAGTGGGCGACACACTGCGCGAAGGCGAAGTGCTGCGCACCCCCCAGGGCGTGAAGGTTGAATTGAACCTGGTGGACGGCAAGCAAATGACCTTTGGTGGCGGCACCACCGAAGCCGAGCAAACCTGCTCGGTATCCGATGCCTTGCTGACTGGCGACCGCCAACCCACCGCCCAACAAGCCGCAGTGGCACAGCCCACCGCTGACCAGATCATTGCGGCCATCAATCAAGGCGGCAACCTCGACAACCTAGACGCCACCGCAGCCGGTTTGGGTGGTGGTGGTGGTGGCGACGGCAACGGCTTTGTGCGTTTGCTGCGCATTGTGGAAAACGTCGACCCGCTGGCCTTCCAGTTCAACGCTGATCCGGCCCGTCGCACCTTGGAAGTGCCGCGTGGCGATGCGGAAATCCCTGCTGCCGAGCCGCCCCCGCCCGCACCGACCCCCGCGCCTCAACCCGCTCCGGTGCCCGCGCCGCAGCCCCCGGCTCCGCCCCCGCCGGCCCCGAACCCGCCGCCCGCTCCGCTGCCCCCGGCCCCGACTCCTTTCCCGCCCCCGACGCCCACCCCGACGCCGACGCCCACCCCGACGCCGACGCCGACGCCGACGCCCACCCCGACGCCCACCCCGACGCCGACGCCCACCCCGACGCC